>JAFGJF010000264.1 GCA_016929205.1 Anaerolineae bacterium | reverse complement strand
ATCGCTGCACGGCTGAAGACGCCGCCTATGCGACGTTTGAACTGGAGAACGGGATCGTGTGCCAGTTTAATTCGTCGTGGGCGGTGCGCGTGCGGCGCGACGATCTGCTGACAATCCAGGTGGACGGGATGCAGGGCAGCGCGGTGGCCACGCTGCGCGAGTGTCTGGTACAGCACGAGGCGGTGACCCCCAAGCCGGTATGGAACCCCGACCTGCCGAGCCCGATCGATTTTTACGAGGGGTGGCAGCCGATGCCGGCTCACCAGGTTTATGGGAACGCGTTCAGGGCACAGTGGGAGCTCTTTATCAAACACGTCGCTGTCGGCACGCCATTTCCATGGACGCTGCTGGCAGGCGCCAAAGGGGTACAGTTGGCCGAGTTGGGAATGGAGAGCTGGCGAGAGCGGCGATGGGTGGCGGTGCCGGCACTACCGTCGTAGCTTGGGCAGTCCAGTACAGCCGAACAACTTGTCGTGTGCGGACAGGGTCGTTTTCCAGAACTGATGCTGACACCCCGAGCAGTTATGACCGAATCTTCAAAGTCATTGATTCGGAAATTTGACAATTCTTTGTAAATGTGGTATAATCTTTTACAGTAGATGAAGCGAGATTCCAAGTTAATGTGTTAAAGCAGAGCCCTGGACTTGTCAGTCCGGGGCTTTTTGTGTTTTATCACATTGCCTGGTAGCTTGCTTTTAGAATCAAAGTACGTTTATGCCCTATTTTTCGAAAAATAGGGAAAAAAAGGAAAGATTGAAACAATGAGTGAGCGCGAAAACGGAACCGTCAAGTGGTTCAACGGTGGTAAAGGGTATGGATTCATCGCAAGAGAAAATGGTGACGATGTGTTCGTCCATTATTCGTCCATCCAGGGCGACGGGTTCAGGAACCTGAATGAAGGTGACCGCGTCGAGTTTTCTGTCGAGCAAGGCGACAAAGGCCTGCAGGCCACCAACGTCGTGACCCTGTAAGCGAGAGAAAAAAAAGATTGGCTGTGAGCAAAAACAGTTAGTCAGATCGACAGGACCTGTGCCCGTGCGACGCAGGTTAGCAGGATGATAAGGTTGGAAGGAGGGTGTCTCTTTCGAATGGAGAGAGGCACCCTTTCCATATCGCACGTTAGTTCATGTATTGTGCGTGGGCCACTTGGCCCGCATAAAGGAAAAGACAATTAAACAGGAAAAACAACCGGGTGTGGTCGCTCAACATGATCGGACCCGAGACAAAATATTCAACACGGAAATAGACCATTTGGAGAGGACGCCATGGCCGCAACACTGAACATCGTGCCGCTTGGCGGCCTGGGTGAGATCGGCAAGAACATGATGAGCGTCGAATATGGACGCAATATCCTCATTGTAGATGCGGGGATCATGTTCCCCGAAGCGGACATGCCGGGAATAGATTACATTATCCCCGATTGGGACTACTTGCGGGATAAAAAGGACCGTGTACGCGGGATCGTCATAACCCACGGCCACCAGGACCACATCGGTGCCCTGCCCCACTTTTTAGAAGAGTTTGATGTGCCGGTCTATGCCAGCAAGCTCACCCGGGGCTTGATCGAGGTCAAGCTGAAACAGAACCATATGCTGGAAAAGACGACGTTGCACACCTTTGCTCCGGGCGATGTCGTCCACATCGGCCCTTTCATCGTCGAGCCGTACCACGTTTGCCATTCCATCCCCGATGCCGTCGGATTGGGGATCACGACGCCCGCCGGGCTGATCGTGCACAGCGGCGATTTCAAGTTCGATCATACACCCGTGGACGGCTGGCCGACCGACTATGCCAAGTTGGCCGAGTTCAGCGCGCGCGGCGTGCTCGCCCTCTTGTCCGACAGCACCAATGCCGAGCAGGCCGGCCCGACCCCCTCGGAGGCAACCCTGAACGACGCATTCCACCAGATCATGCGCCAGGCGCCCGGCCGGTTGATCGTCGCCACCTTTGCCTCGCTGATCTCGCGCATCCAGCAGGTGATCGACGTTGCCCGGCAGTACGACCGCAAGGTCGCTATCGCCGGCAGGAGCATGATCGAGAATACCCAGATTGCGCGAGAACTGGGCTTTCTCGATATTCCCGACGAGGTGCTGATCGATCTGGACCAGATCAAGCGTCTGCCTGCCCATCAGGTGCTGATCCTGGCCACCGGTTCACAAGGCGAGCCGATGGCTGTTTTGAGCCGTCTGGCAACGGGAAAACACGACTCGCTGAACATCCAAGCGCAAGATACGGTCGTGCTCTCTTCGCACACCATTCCGGGCAACGAAGAAATGACCCAGAGTGTGGTCAACCTGCTTTTCGAGCGGGGAGCGGACGTCTACTATGATCCGATTGCTCCGGTGCACGTATCGGGCCACGCCGGTCAAGAGGATCAAAAGTGGTTGATCAATATGCTCAATCCGCGCTTTTTTATTCCCATCCACGGCGAGCTGCGCCATCTCGAGCAGCATGCCAAGACCGCGCGGCTGCTGGGCATTCCGGACCAGAACATTGCCATCGTCCAGAATGGTTACGTGCTGACCGTTGACGACAAACGCCTGTCGGTTGGGGAGCGCATACCGGGGGGCTATGTCTTTGTCGACGGTTCCCAGGTGGGGGAGGTCGGACCGAAGGTTATCCGCGAGCGGGAAGCGCTGGGTGAGAACGGTTTTGTGACCGTCGTCACGCGTTACGATCGTCGCAAAGGACAGCTCGTTGGGCAATCGCGCATCCTCACCGGCGGTTTTGTCTACGCTCCGGAATCGGGAGACCTGCTGGATCGTGCGCAGGACGTGATTCGCTCGGTGGGATCGGTCAAACCGGGTACGCTATCCCAAGAGGTCGAAGACAAGGTGGAACGGGCACTGTCTCAGTTCTTTTACCGGGAGACGCGGCGCCGGCCCGTCGTGAGGTCGGCGGTGATGGAGAAATAGGGCAGATCCCAGAGGTCTCAGGCGAAATCTGGGCTTGTTGCACCCCCTTTGGGTCTAGCTTGATCTAGCCAAGGCAAGCGCCCATTCTGGCACCCAGAGCTGCCCAAAACCGCCAAACAGGGACAGGATCAGGGAGGCGAGCAAGATCAACACGCCAAAGGTGATCAGGATGGCGTCGCGGCGGCGATAGTGCAGTTGAAACAGCCAGGTGCGCGGCCCGACGCCAAAGGCGCGCAGGTCCATCGCGTCTATGATGTCCTCGCTGCCGGCAATGGCGTGGATTGTTACCGGCACGATCAACGGAGCCAGCTTGCGCACCTGGGCGATCAAGCCGCCGCGCAGATTCTCGATCTCGTAGCCACGGGCGCGTTGGGCATCCATGGTCAATTGAAAGTCGCGCCCAAAGGTCGGGATAAAGCGCATCGTCAGTTCCATAGCGTAGGCGATCTTGTCAGGCAGGCCCAGGCCGCGAAAGGTGATCCCATAGTGAGCCGGATTGAGCGAATAGGGGATCAGGATGGTCATACTGGCCACGCCAAAGACGCGCACGAGCTGGCTGAGGGCGAACACGGTGCGCTCGACGGTGATCGTCAGCGTGGGCCGCCAGCCCAGGATGGCAAAAGGCGCACTGAGTCGGGTGATAATGTGTTCATCGGCATAGAATTCCATCCCTCCCCGGCCGGTGAGAAAGGTGAGCAGGGAAAAAACGAGGACGAACGTGCCGATAAACAGCCAGGCGCGGCGCGTCTCGCGCCAGGTGATCCCCGAGGTCAAAATTGACAAGAGGGCGATGCCCAGCAAGGGGAGCAGAAAGCGCAGATCCCAGAAGGAGAGCGACGCTCCCAAAAAGCAAGCGTAAAAGATGATCCACGCTCGTGGATCGAAACTTTGAATCAATGAGTTGCGTTGGCGGTAGCGCCACGTGACGAGCATCGCTCTCCCTCAGTGTGTTCCCTAACAGCTTGTGATCTAGCCAACCACATCCTGAACGCTCAGGTCTCGCGCAAATGCCGAACGCCAGTTTGCCAAATCGACACGCTTGGCAGGCTTTGCGCTTCCGCGCGAGTTTTTTTCTCCATTCAAAATCCTGCCCAATACAGTTTTCTGACAATTTGTGTGAGTTTGTGTCGCGACAGGCAAGACACAAACTCACACCCTAGTTAGCGTCCGGTCTGGCGCTGCACGGCGGCGTAGGCGACGACGAGCAGCGGCACCAGGATCGCGGCAAAGATCAGGTTGGGTCCGGCGGCGGGCAGGAACTCGCCGACGATGGCCACGGCCGGCGTAAAGCCGTTGATCCAGATGTCGGATATGGCGGCAAAACCGATGCCGACCAGGTTGCCGAGCATACTCCAGGTCACTGCAGCGGCGATGTTGACGTCCTTGCCAAAGGCGAACCGCACGATGAGCACCAGCACCAGGCCGATCACGGCCGAGAGGCCGGCGAACCAGGAAATGGTGGCATCGCCAAAAATGCCGTTGTCCGGGTCAAAGAACATCATGTTGGCCTGTCCGGGATTGAGGATATAGATCAGTGTGGCCAGCACGGCGAGCACGATGCTGGTGATCAGCACGGTATTGATACTCTTTTTCTTGTCGGGGAACAGCACGGCCATGCCGGCGATCATGCCGACCAGACCGTTGCCGACGCTCCATTGTGGTGACAGGCCAAAGCCGGTCAGCGCGTCGCCAAACATGTTCCCTACTGCACCGGTGAACAACCCCACGGTGGGGCCAAAGGTGTAGCCGAAAAACATAGGGATGGCGATGGCCGGCCGCAGCGCGACCTGGCTGACCGAGGGCACGGCAAAGACGGTGCCATTGAACAGGTACGAGAGCACGGCGTATAGCGCTGCGCCGATGGCCATGTACACCACCTGGCGCGTGCCTACATCCCAGGCCCCGCTGCCACGCGTGAACCAATAGACGACAAAGACGGCGACCAGGCCAATGATTACGAACACAAAACGCAGCAGCGCGGTCTCGTCCAATTTGAGGCTGTCGTTCATCGCGCCGCCGATCCAGACAATGAGCAAAAAGGCGACGAGTACGGCAACCAAGGCGACAATGACGGAAATCAGTCTGCGATCCATTTCATTTTTCCTTTCTATCCTCTCTCTGGTGGTTGATCGATCCTACAATCCGCTCGTTTTGATCGATAATGCCCTCCTTTCTCACATGCGCCAATGCTTCGGCGGACATCATTCGCCCCGTCTGGGGCAGTCGCTGCAAATTGGCTTCCAGCAGCGAGGTCGGGACAAGCCGGCATCGCTGCAAGGCATCGGGATCGACCAAGACCTCTGCTGGCGGCCCGTCGGCGACAATCCGTCCCTCGTAGACCAGGATCACGCGGTTGGCGTAACAGATCGCCAAATCGAGATCATGGGTGATAAAGAGCACGGCCTCAAAACCCGGCATCTGCAAGATGTGCTCCATAAAGGCCATATAATTTGCATAGTCCTGCCCGGCGGTGGGCTCGTCCATGACCAGGATCTTGGAATGCATGGCCAGGATGGCCGCAATGCTGACTCGTTTCTGCTGCCCAAAAGAGAGGCCCAGCGACGGATAGTCCTCCAGCCCGGTGAGATTGACCGTGTCGATGGCCTGGGCAACGTTCTCGGCAATGATTCGCTCGTCGTAACCAAGGTTCTTGGGGCCAAAGGTCAGTTCTTCGCGCACCGTCGGGGCAAAGAGCATGTGGCTGGGGCTTTGAAAAACGTAACCCAGGGTGTGTGCGATCTGGGCCACGCTGATCTGTGTCGTGTCCCGCTCCTCGACCCACACGGCACCCCGGCGCGGTTTGAGCAAACCAATGGCGTGTTTGATCAACGTTGTCTTGCCCGCCCCGTTGGGCCCGAGCAGGGCGATGATGTCCCCCCGGCGGATGGTCAGATTGACGTCGTCGATGATGGCTGGCGCGTCCTGTTCGTAGGCAAAGGAGACGTTCTCAAAGCGCACCAACGGTTGCAAACCGTCCGGTTGAATCGCCGGTTTGTAGGGCGGCGGCGGGGCGGCGGCAGCGCGAGCCATGATCACCGGCGCGGGCAGTTTCACCTGCCGTGGATCAACGACCTCCATCAGGCCATCCGTTGGCCCGTCGTAAGCGATCTGGCCCGCTTCCATATACAGCACCCGGTCGGGGTGGATGCGTAATGCATCCTCGACACGGTGCTCGACCAAAAAGATGCTGATCCCCTCGTCGGCCAGGCGGCGGATCAAGTCCAGGGTCTCGAGTCCGCTGGCAGGATCGAGGCTGGCAAGCGGCTCGTCGAGCAGCAGCACGCTGGGACGCATAGCCAGCACACCGGCCAGAGCCACCTTTTGTTTTTCGCCGCCCGACAGTAAAAAGGTCTTGCGCTCGCGCAGGTGGGCGATACCCAGGTAATCGAGCGCCTCGTCGACCCGCTGTCGGATCTCGTCGCGGTCCATCCCCAGGTTTTCGAGTCCAAACGCGACCTCGGCAGCGACGTCGATGCCCAGGATCTGCCGTTCCGGGTCCTGGAGCACGGTGCCGACGATCTGTGAGATGCGGGACAGCGGTTGGCCGGCCATGTCCTGGCCATAGAGCAGGATTTGACCGCTCAGGGCGCCCTTGTAGCTGCGCGGGACCAGGCCGTTGATACAGCGAATGAGCGTCGTCTTGCCGCAGCCGCTGGCTCCGGCAACGAGCAGCAGCTCGCCCTTGGACAAGGTCACCGAGATGTCCGTGATCGCTGGCTCGGGACGAGAACGATAGCGAAAGGTGAGCCCTTTTATTGCTACGGGAGTAGCCTGGTGGTGTTGTTCGTTCGATGGTTTCATTCCACTTGCTATAACCCCATCCACGGTGTGGAGGTTTCGTCAAGTTGTATGCCATGGTAAACATGCCTCAGGTCGGGCGCTCAATAACAAGTGCGACGTTCCGCCTGAGCCAAATTATGCTACCGGGATATGTGTCTGTTATCCATAACCCAGCGTGGCGCAGATGCGCTGCAACTGGGGATAGGTGATCTGCTCGCGCACGATCGCCCCCTGGTAGCGTATTGTGCGCGTCGCGCCTTGGGCAAAAGGACGTTGGGCAACGGCGATCAACCCTGCTCGCTGTCGCGTCCCCGGCCCATTGGGCAGGATCTCACGGTCAAAGCGCTCGCACAGGTCGAGAAAGGATTCGAGCAAATTCGCATCGCCGAGGGTGCGCTGGATAGCCTGTGACGAGCACAGGCTGCATAACGATCCCAGCCCACCGCAGTGCAGGATGTGCAGGCCGGCTTGTTCGATGATCTGCGCCAGCTCTTCCGGCAGGAATGCCCTGATCGCACCCAGGTAGTCCTGGGTGCAGCCTTGACTCAATGCAGCATTGTCGGGGTACATATCCTGGTGCCATTCGCCGCGATCGAGCATCGCCCCGACT
>JAFGJF010000263.1 GCA_016929205.1 Anaerolineae bacterium | reverse complement strand
TTGCGCCGTTTGAGCGACTTGAACACCTCTTGGCCGATCTCGGCATCGATCATGGGCAGCATCCGCTCCAACATTTCGACGATCGTGACCTCCACGCCCAACGTCGCAAACAAAGTCGCAAACTCGGCCCCAATCACCCCACCACCGACGATCAGCATTCGATCCGGCAGCTGCTCCAGGGCCAACGCGCCGGTCGAGTCGAGCACACCGGGCAAATCAAATCCGGGAAGCGGCAGCACGACCGGGCGCGATCCCGTTGCCAGGATAACCTTGCCCGCTGCGATTTGCCGCGCGCTGCCAGCCTCTGTCACCTCGACTACGTTTGTGCCTGCCAGCCGCCCGCGCCCGTTCAAGACAATAACCCCGGCCTTTTTGAGCAGCAAACTCACACCTTTGGTCAATCGCCCGGCAATCTGCGCTTTACGTTTCTGCATCGCCGCCCAATCCGGCTCGATCTCACCGCTGACCGTGATCCCATACTGCTTGGCATCGCGCATCGTTTCAAGAACCTCGGCACTGCGCAGTAGCGCCTTGGTCGGAATGCAGCCGACGTTCAGACAAACGCCACCCAACTCGTTTTCTTCCACCAGGGCTACCTTTGCTCCCAATTGGCTGGCTCGCAAAGCAGCCACATAACCACCCGGACCGCCGCCGATCACGACAATGTCAACTTGTTCTGCCATCACGCCTCCATTCATACAGACTAGGTCGTTTCTACACAGCTTGGTATTTTACACCTTCTGCACTATAGCGCAAATCGCCGTCGAACGATTGACAGAATCCCCTTTCCACAGTAGAATAGCTTCAAACACACCCCCGGGTTACACCAGGGCTGGTGCAGCCCCTAGAAAAGAGTCCGAATGCCCGAAATCTGTCCAAAATGCGGCGCTGCCAATCCACCGGAACGCCATACCTGCCGGTTGTGTGGCGAAGAACTGGGAACCGTTTCTTTTGCTGAGATGTTTGGCAGTGATATGTTTGGCCCGCCCCGCCAACTCAAAGGGCAGTATACCATTCAGGGTCCCTTGAGCCAGCGGACGCACGTTAGCCTGTATCGCGCCATCGATCAAAAAACCAATCGCACCTGTTTTGTCCACCAGGCTTCGTTGACCATGCCCGACATGGATCTGCGCGAGGCGCTAGAGCAGCACTTTTTACAAGAGGCGGCCGCCTGGAAGGTGCGCAGCCATCCAAACATCCTGCCTATCCTCGACGCCGACGTCCAGAACCACCGGCTGTACCTGATCACGGCGCCGTTCAAAGGCACTTCACTGAGATCGATTATCCAGAACCGGAACCAGGTCATTCCCGAACAAACCTTGCTCCGCTGGGCAGAACAGATGTGTGACGTGTTTGAATATCTGCATAACCAGGATCCACCACTCGTCCTCGGCTGCCTGTCTCCCTCTATCATCCACGTCGATGAATCGGGACACATTCAACTGATCGAAGTGGGCCTGGTGCGCTACAGCTATTCAGGCCTATTGGGCCCAACCAGGGGCGTGCCCGGCTATGCTGCCCCCGAACAACGCACAGGGACAGCCACACCCCAGTCCGATCTCTATGCCTTGGGCATCGTGCTCTACCAGCTCATTACCCGTTTTGATCCCAAGGAACGCCCTCTGCCTCCATTGGAAAAATACGGGGCAGGCTTTTCGGATCGGGCCATCGAGGCCATTGCCAAATCGTATCGCCGCGAGCCAGCCAAGCGCTACGCCTCGGCAGCCGAAATGCGCGACGCGTTGCTCGCCGCATCGCCCTCAAAGACGATCCGCCTGCAGCCTTTCGAACTCATCGAAGGCAAACCGATCCGCACCATCCCCGATATAGTGCAGGCTTGCGCGACCAACTGGGATGAAGGACTGCTGGCCCTGATCAACGGCCGCATTGTCGATTGGCTGGCCCGGGCTGCCGGGGAGCTGCGTAGTGCAGGGCAGGACATCCAAGCCGAACAAATCGCCAGCACGGCAGAACGTACGTTGCGCGCCCAAGAACAGATGACCCACAATGTACGCCCTGGCTTGGAGGACATTGCTCACAATGCAGCGTTCGCCTCCTGGCTGAAAGACCTGGGAGCGGCGAGCATTCAGCCAGGTCTGGAGGTCAAACCCCCTCATTTCGACTTTGGCGTCGTTGCGCCAACGATCAAGGCCAAGTCAACGATCCAGATTCGCAACAAAGGACGCGGCTACCTCACGGGTCGCGTCGAAAGCAAGCTACCCTGGATCACCGTGCCTCAGCCTGTCTTTGGCTGCCGGGCCGGCGAAACGACCCAGGTTAGCATCGAAATGCGCGGGCGCAACCTGCCGCCGGGCGACGTCAAGTCGTTACAGGCGATTCGCGTCACCAGCAACGGCGGGGACAGTTGGATTCAGGCCCAGGCCACCTCGTCGCCACCCGTGCTCGACGTGCAGCCACGCACGCTCGATTACGGGCCAATTACGCGAGGCGCATCTCGTATCGCCCACCTCGTTCTTTCAAATAAAGGAGGCGGCCGGTTGAACGGGCACGTGACAACCAAAGCGCCATGGTTGCGCATCCGCCGCCCGCAGTTCAGTTGCACGTCCGGCGCTTCGGCGCGCATTGCCATCGAACTGCTTAGTGCCAAGTTGCCCAAAGGCGCAGTCCGGATCCGCCGCGCCCTGGCCGTAGACAGTGACAGCGGCCAGGCACAGATCGACATTGCCTGGAAATGGGCCCGTCCGGCACTCGAACTGGACACATTGGGCCTCGACTTTGAATCCATCGAGCGCGGCGTACGGATCAAACGCACCATCACCCTCGCCAACAGAGGCACTGCCGATCTGATCGGTACCGCCGAGAGCCAGGTACCTTGGCTGGATGTGCAGCCAACAGCATTCCAGTGCCCACCCGGCACGTCGCAACGCATCGAAATACAGTGCGACAGTTCGCAGCTTCCAGGCGGCAGCACAGTCGAGGCCGAAGCCATTTACATCGCTGCCAACGCCGGTTCGCAGACCCTTTCCGCCTCGGTTGAAGTGCTGGCTCCTGAACTGGCCATCGAAACGACACGCCTCGATCTGGGCACCGTCATTGACGGAGAACAGGCTGAAGAAACCATCATGATCGGTAACCACGGTTCGCTGCCCTGGCAGGGAGAACTCGAGCCTACCGTCGACTGGTTGGTGGTCGACCCACAACACATCACTTGCGAACCGGGGCACTCGATACCGGTCACGGTGATGGTCAATCCGGAAGCGCTGACTCATGGCGGCGAATGGAACGAGGTCGCCGCCATCCAGGTTCGAGAAACAGGCCCAAGACGTGGTGCCGATCACGCGATTGCGGCTCGTCTCTTTCTCTCTCGTCCCCGGTTGGCCATTGAGCGACACAGTATCGACTTTGGCCTGATTGGCCGCACCGACGTCGCCCAACTGCCGCTCGAAATCACCAACAACGGCACAGGTGAGCTAAACTGGCAGATCGAAACCCGGGGCACGTGGATCGAAGCACTGCCTACCACAGGCGTATGCGGCACAGGTGAGACGAGCACGATCCAGATCAATGCTTATGCCTTGGCCGTGAGCGGCGAAAGTGGACAGGCATGGCTTACCGTGCGCAGCAACGGTGGGCGCATCGACTTGCCATTGCGAATTGGGCTCTCTTCACCACAACTTGCCGTTGAACCACTGGCTCTCGACCTGACAAGTACGAATTTTGAACCCAGTTCGCAGACGCTGTGGATCTTTAACCGCGGAGTAGGCGAGCTTAACGGCATCGTAGTCACACAGGTTCCCTGGTTGATCGCAGAGCCGGCCGAATTCGAATGCGCAGCCGGCATGTCGGCGCAGATCCAGGTGCGGGCGGCCCTGGAAGAAAACGCCCATCAGGGTACACACTATGCCCCCGATGCGCTGCGTGTCGAGAGCAACGCCGGATCGCGCGAGATCGAAGCCAGCCTGACTTTGGCTCTGACCCCCAGACTGCACATCAAGACCCGGAAACTCGTTCTCAAAGGTGAACAGGAACAAACGCTGCTCTTGGAAAACAGCGGCTATGGCAGCCTGCACGTTCGCGTTACGCCTCAACAAGATTGGATTTCGGTCAACCGCCGTGATTGGACGATCAAGGCAGCGAAAACAGCTCGGGTTCAGATCAGCCTGAATGGCGCGCCAGAAGACGTCCAGGGCAGCATTGAGATCCACAGCGGCGACGAGGTCATTCGCATTCCCGTCATCAATGACCAAACACCCGCCGAAGCCGCACTCTCCCAGGACAAAGGAAGCGTGGTATGAATGTAACCCTGTCTCAGGTCATTGTCGCAGCAGGCATTGGCTATCTTTTGGGGTGCATACAAACAGCCTATCTCTTGGGTAGACTGATCGGCAAAATCGACATCAGGCAGCATGGCTCCGGCAACGCCGGTGCCTCCAACGCAACCACGACACTGGGTTGGAAATATGGCATCATCACCGCCCTGGTCGATGTGTTCAAAGGGACTGCCGCCGTGTTGGTGGCGAAGGCGATCTATCCCGGCCTGCCAGAGCCAGCCTACATCGCTGGCATTGCCGCGATCCTGGGACACATGTTTCCTTTTTATATGAAATTCCGAGGAGGAAAAGGTGTCGCCGCCCTGGTGGGTATGATGCTTGGACTCGACTGGAAGCTGGGCATCCTGTTTATCCTCTTGGTTGCCATCCCGGCCTTGATCACCGACTATATCGTTTCCGGTTCATTCACCACATTCACAGCTCTGCCCATTGTCACCATTGTGCGCGGTTATCCACTTCCTTACATCATCGTTGCCGTATGTTTGACCGCTCTATGCTACTACAAACACCGGGAAAACATCCGGCGTATTATCAACAAAAAAGAAGTCAGAATTAGCTCTGTCGTCAAAGGCCGCCACCACTAAATCTGTAAGGATTATGTCCAAGCATCCAAACTATTACCGCATCCTTGGGGTCACGCCCTTTGCAGGTCAGGACGAGATCAAACACGCTTACCGGGCCCTGGCCAAACGCTATCATCCCGACACCATGCCGCCCGATCGCCGGGACTGGGCACGGGAACAAATGGCTCGGATCAACGTCGCCTACCGCGTCCTCCAGGATCCCAATCAACGCGCTGAATACGATTGGCAAAGAGGGTACAACCCACACGTACGCTCTGGCCCGAGAACACCTGGCAAAGTTCAAGGAACGGCCGACAAAACCCAGGCCACAACCACCAGTGCGCTGTGGCGCAGGCAGCGGGCCCGAGAACGACAGCGACGCCAACTGGCAAAGCGATGGCGCATTGTCGCTGTCGTCTGCGGTGTGGCATTGGTTGTTGGCATCGGTTACACTTTGTTCTTTGTACGTAGCCGGCCCGGCTATGCGATCTCAGCCCTGCTCAACGCCGGATTCCTGGCCGTATTGGCGATCAGCCTGGGAGCGGCGACGAGATGAAACCCAACACGATGAAAATCGGCATCAACGCCTGGTTCCTGGGGCAACTCACCACCGGCAGCGGGCAGTATCTCACCCATTTGCTGGAGCAATACGCCTCACACTATACAGATCACGCTTTTCTGCTCTGTATCCCCAACAAGCCGGTCGAGCGCTATAACATGCCCAACGGCGAATGGCGAGTGCTGCACACGCCGTTCGACCACTTTGCCGGCACTGCCGGCTACCATTTAGCCAAGCTGTGGTTTGAACAGATCGCCTTTCCCCGTGCCTGCCGCCGTTGGGGCGCCGACGTGGTCCACGTTCCCTACTGGGCTTCGCCGCTGTTCTGCGCCATCCCCGTCGTCGTAACCGTCCACGACTTGATCCCGCTGCTGCTGCCGGCCTACCAGGGCGGCGCTCTCGGCCGGACCTACATCCGCCTGGTCAGCGCCTCGGCGCGTCGTGCCACAATCGTACTCACTGACTCGGATGCGTCGCACCGGGACATCATGCGCCACTTGCGCATTCCGGCAGAACGCGTCAAAGCTATCCCGCTCGCCGCCGAAGCGCACTTTGGCCCGCTTGCAGAGAGCGAAACAGCTCGCGTGAGAGAGAAATATGCCCTGCCGCCTGCACCTTACCTGCTTTACCTGGGCGGCTTTGACGTGCGAAAAAACGTGCCTGGCATCCTCAAAGCCTTTGCCGGCCTGGATGCACCCCACGTCAAGTTGGTGATTGCCGGCAGACTGCATCGCCAGGATACCCCGTTTTTCCCCAATCCAAGACGCATCGCCGAGAAACTAGGCATCCTGGATCGCATCCACTTGGCCGGTTGGGTCGACGAGATGGACAAGCCAGCCTTATACGCTGGCGCGCGAGCCCTGGTCTTTCCTTCATTTTACGAGGGCTTTGGCCTGCCGCCGCTGGAAGCCATCTCCTGCGGCACCCCGGCCATCGTGTCCAACAACAGCTCTCTGCCCGAGGTGGCCGGCAAAGGCGCGCTGTGCATCGACGCGGGCGACAGCGAGGCATTGACCGGCGCGATGCAGCGAATCGTCGACGATCAGACACTATACGAAGAATTGAGAGAAGCGGGACTGGCCCAGGCTAAACAGTTTAGCTGGCACAAAACAGCGTGCCAGACCGTCGCCGCTTACGAACGCGCGCTGACACGCTAGATACAGACATCGAATGTATCTCAGGCCGATAGCAGAAACGCACTAAAACGCGTTGCCGTAGCGTGCTTGCCCGAACACGTTTCTCATAGCAGATGGCAAATTCACCCGACGGCTACTGCTATGTATAAATCTGCTCCATTGACGCCTTGATGTGCGCCACTTCTCGCTGGATCTGTCCACGAACGGCGGCGGTCACCGGGTAAAAGCGCAAAAACATGCTGCCCAGTTGAGTTGCCGCGCCGACAGACAAAGAGAGGAGAACAGCCCCCGATCCCATCGCGACGACGGCAAATTCGCCCCAGATCCGTCCCCCAAGCGGCTTGAGCAACTTGAACCGAAAAGCCGCACGATCGCCGGCATCGTTGACCGCGATCAGTTCAAACTGCAGCGTCAGTTTGAGGCCGAGGAACCGCTCCCGGGTGTAGAAACGCGCGCCCGCCTTTCCGAAATCGCCCGAGACGAACGTCACCCCCTCGTGCGTGGCAAAACGATAGCGCTGCGGCTCCGTCTTGAGCGATAAAAACCACTGCCGCGCTTGCGCGACCGGAACGCCAACCTCGGTCTCCGCATAGATAATGCCCGTCTCTTTTTCGTGTGCTGTCATCTTGTCGCCTACAAAATCCCCACCGTCTTGGCCGCTCGCGTAAACACGTTGACCGTATAATCGATCTCCTCAACGCTGTGCGCGGCGGTCACGTTGGCCCGCAGGCGGCTCAGCCCTTCTGGCACCGCCGGCGCGACCACCGGCAGCACGAAAATATCCTCCTGCTGGCTCAAACGTGCCATGTTCCAGGCGTTCTCCTCACTGCCACAAATGATCGGCACAATGCATGTTTCGCTGTCGAGTGTATCGAACCCGCTTTCATGCAGCTTGGCCAAAAAGTAGTGCATATTGTGCTGCGCCTTTTTGACCCGTTCCGGCTCGCTTTCGATCACCTCAAACGCAGCCTTGGCCGCCGCGAGTGCAGCCGGTGGCAGCGCTGCGGAAAAAATAAAGGCTCGTGAAGCGTGCTTGAGAAACGTGATCAGCTCGGCATCTCCGGCAATGTACCCGCCCACGCTGGGGATCGTTTTGGACAGGGTGCCCATCTTGATGTCGATCGCGCCCTCCATCCCAAAATGTTCCTCGATCCCGTGTCCCGTCTCTCCCAACACCCCAAGGCTGTGCGCTTCGTCGACCATCAACCACGCCCCGTACTGCTCGCACAACGCGCGTATGCCGGGCAGATCGATAATGTCCCCATCCATACTGAACACCGCGTCAGTTACCACCAACTTGCCGGCTTTTGCATCGGCCGCTGCCAGCTTGCGCTCGAGATCCGCCATATCGTTGTGGCGAAAACGGACGAATTTGGCATAGCTCAACTGGCAGCCATCGACGATGCTGGCATGATTGAGCCGGTCGGAAAAGACGATGTCATGTCGCCCCGTTAAGGCCGAAATCGCCGCCATATTGGTCACAAAGCCGCTGGAATAAGTTACTGCTGCATCGGTTTTCTTGAATCGGGCGATCGTCTTTTCCAGCTCGTCGTGCAGCCCGGTGCTGCCAGCCAACAGGCGCACGCCGTGGGTGCCGGAACTATACGCGTCGATCGCGGCCTTGGCTGCAGCATTGATCCGCGGGTGATGGATCAGATCCAGGTAGCTGTAGGATGCAAACATGAGCATTTCGCGCCCATTCACCACTACCTTGGAACCGCGCAGCGCATCGCTGGACATCAAATAATAATACCAGTCATGCTCCTTCAAATACTTGACCCGATCGGCCATCTCTTTGATCCGCCAGGCAATTGAATCGTCCGTACGTCTCACTTTTTCCTCCTCAATCATATGCGTTTACTGTTGGCGGATCAGAATCGTGCGTGCCGTCTCTGTTCAACTAGCAGAAAAGAACGCCAGGACGAGATAAGGCCCGGCATCCTTTGCAGTAAATTCATCTGCTTGGGACATGCACCCTCGCCACTCCCGAAAATTGTTTGCGTGAAACCACTCCCGCCAACAAGACGAGATGACGATTATACCCCAAAACGCCATAAGGACATAACACGCGTCCTGGCAAAGAGATGCGTGTTATCGACATTGACAAGAATCAAGCAAGTGTGATAAACTGAGCGCAGAAATCAAGTGTAGCCACCATCTCTACCATCGAGGATCGTTTTATGGAGTATCAACCCACCATCGGCATCGAGGTTCACGCCGAATTGTGCACATCGTCCAAAATGTTTTGCACCTGCAGCGCCGACTTTTTTGGCCAGGATCCCAACACCCGGGTCTGCCCGGTGTGTATGGGCTATCCCGGCGTCCTGCCGGTGATCAACGAACAAGCCATCGCCTACGCGGTCAAAGTCGGGCTCGCCCTCAACTGCGAAATCGCCCCCTTTTCCAAGTTTGACCGCAAAAACTACAACTATCCCGATCTGCCCAAGGGCTACCAGATCTCCCAGTATGACCTGCCGCTCTGCACCAACGGCTGGCTCGACATCGAGGTAGACGGGGAAACCAGGCGCATCGGCATCGAACGCGCCCACATGGAAGAAGACACGGCCAAGACTTCTCACCACGGCGAGTCCAGCCTGGTCGATTACAACCGGAGCGGCGTGCCCCTGCTCGAAATTGTCACCAAGCCCGACATCCACTCGGCCGAGGAAGCGCGGCAATACCTGATCAAACTGCGCAACATCCTCCGCTACCTGGGTGTCAGCACTGCCGATATGGAAAAAGGAGCGATGCGCTGCGAGGCCAACGTCTCCGTCAGTCCAATAGGCAGCGACAAACTGGGCGTCAAGACCGAGATCAAGAATCTTAACTCGTTCCGTTCCGTCAAACAAGCCATCGATTACGAGATCGCCCGCCAGGTGGATCTGTTGGAATCGGGCGGTGAGGTTAGACAGGTGACGATGGGCTGGAATGAAAACCAGAACCGCACCATTTTTCAGCGCAGCAAAGAAGGCGCCGAGGATTATCGCTACTTTCCCGAGCCAGACCTGCCCCCCCTGGCCTTGAGCCCGGAAGTTGTCTTGTCGATCCGGGCCGGACTGCCGGAACTGCCAGACGCGAAAAAGGTGCGCTTTGTCAATCAATATCAGATCAAGGTCCAGGACGCACAGATCCTGGTCGACGATGCCGACGTCGCCAACTATTTTGAGGCTGGCGCATCCGCCGCCCAGACGCACGAGATCGAACCCCAAACTGTCTGCAACTGGATAACCGGCGTTCTCTTTAGCTTACTGAGCGAACGCAACATGTCCATCGCTGGCTCGCTGGTCACGCCGGACAGGCTGGTCGAGCTGCTGGCTCAAGTTGAGAAAAATGTCATCACCTCCAACACCGCCAAAAACGTTCTCGCTGACATGTTTGAGACAGGTAAATCGGCCCCGGCGATCATCAAGGAAAAAAAGCTGGCCCAAATCAGCGACCTGGGCGACATCGAACAGATGGTCAGCCAAGCCATCCAGGACAACCCTGATGCAGTTACCCAATACTTGAATGGCAAGGTGAGCGTGATCGGGTTTCTGATCGGCCAGGTGATGCGCGCTTCGCGCGGCAAGGCCAACCCCCAGATCGTGCGCGAACGAATGCAGGAGCAGCTCGACGTCTTATCCAAAGAATGAGTTGAGCATTACACCATCCAAATTGGCCAGGAACTCGTCATTCCTTAGCGGCAAACAGATCCTGCCAAAGACAAGGTCTGGAAAAAATCAAAACCTAGAAAACACGAGGTCTGATCCTGGTCTGCCCATCGCCATCGTACACGCAGCATACCGGCAGTCCGGCAAAGGCACCTTCGATCTCTTGCATCTCGGCTGCGGAAACCGGACTGCCCAATGCCGGTTGCAGCGGCGTGTTCAACTGTACCAGATCGACTGCAAACGAGCGCGCCAGGTCGGCCATCTGAGATGCAACGTGTTTGTTCGCCTGCACAAACATACACTGCAAGATCAGCCGTCCGGCGTACGCGGATCGGAAATGACGAATGCCATCGACGATCGCCGCGAACGCATACGGAAAACCGCTTCCCGGACGGTTGATCCTGGAAAACAACGTCTCATCCGGGGCATCCAGTTTGATCGCCACGGCATCAAAGGACATCAGATCGCGATGCACGTCGGGGCGTGCCATCAGCCCACTGCCTGTCAGCACGACGACCGGCAAGGCAAGCGTCTGTCGCACGACAGCGACCAGGTCAGGCAAGTTAGCGGCGAGGGTCGGTTCTCCCAACCCGGCAAAGGCCGCCCAATCCGCCGTCACCTGGCCGATGGTTTCGAGGTCGCGGCGTAGTCGATCGGCCGAGACGAAAACCTGGCGGCGGACGGTGGGACGTTCGGTTCTGCCATACTGGCAATATGTGCAAGACAAAGGACACAGCTTGTGCCTGGCAGCCAACGGATCGACACCCAGCGAACGGCCAAAGCGCCAGGAATCGACCGGCCCGTACAAAATGCGCATCAAACACCTCCACACCTAGTGTACCACAAAGCGTACCGTTTTCAAGTCACAGTTGAAAGGAGCATTCAATGGTCCAAGTTTGTTATCATTTACTTCGCCCCGACCAGATCGTCGCCCGCCGACAGGCTTGTCCCGTGGTCTATATCCCCATCGGCACCATCGAATGGCACGGGCTGCACAACCCGACAGGCGCCGATACGCTGCAAGCCGAGGGATTGGCCATCTTGTGCGCCCAACAGGGCGGCGGGCTGGTCTTTCCCCCGCTCTATTATGGCGAGAGCCGCCTCGAAGCCTTGATGGAGGCCAATGCCGCCGATCGCGATCAGATCGCCGAAAAAATGGCCCTCTCGCCGGACAACTTTATCCCCGAGCGGCAGCCCTTTACAGCCACCCAACAGGCGCTCAACTATCACCAGCTATTGATCCACATCCTCGCCGAAGCCGAAACCCTGGGCTTTGAACTGGGCGTGATCGTTGCCGGTCACTATCCCCTCATCGACCACGCACGCGCAGCCGTATTGCAGTTCAACCAGCGTGAATACAGCAAGCGGCAAGGGATGCTGGCCTGGGCCTTTGTCGACTATTTGCTTGTCCGCGATCAATACGACTGCGCCGGCGATCACGCTGGAGGATGGGAGACCTCGCACGTGATGGCCCTCTACCCACAGACCGTCGATCTCGACTTGCTGCCGCCCAAAGGCGAAAAACTGATCGGTGCCGGCGGGCGGATGGCCCCCCAAGACGCAAACCCCGAATTCGGTCGCGAGACCATGCAAGCCGCCGCCGAGATTGCGGTACAAGAGGTTCAACATCGACTGGCCAACCCATGGCTGTACCGTGGGCATGGAAACAGCCTGCGTGAAGGGCTGTGGAAAGGAAACTGATCACAGCCGCTGGCGCAAGTTCCGCATGGGCAGAGATATTGATGCGATAGCGAGACACGCCCGGCGTTTTGTTTGCATTTACGCCCGCTTTGTGTTACACTTGGCTGCTGCGAGACTTTGCGCAATACCATTCTAGAAAGCAGACCATGCGCCGGGCGACGTTTCAATCGCTTGTTTACTATCAATTTCAAATCTTTTGCCTCTCTCCCAAGGTACGACACGGCATATTTACCCGGCTCGGCGGGCAGAGCAAGCCACCTTGGGACAGCCTGAACACCGGGCACGGCGTTGGTGACGATCCGGCAGCGGTTGACGCCAATCATCTGTCGATCTGCCGGGCACTAGGTTTTGAATCCCCAAACGAGATCGTCTCCGCTCACCAGGTGCACGGCGCCGCCGTCGGTACGGTGGACGCGCGAGACAAAGGCACGGTCCTGCCGGCAACGGATGCCCTCATCTCGCAAACATCGGGCATGTTGCTGATGCTGCGTTTTGCGGACTGCACGCCGGTTATGCTCTACGACCCGAAAAAACAGGTCGTTGCCCTGGCACACGCCGGTTGGCGAGGTACGGTGCTCAAGACCGTCCGGGCCACAGTCAGGACCATGATCGATACCTTTTCCAGCCGCCCGTCAGACATCATTGCCGGGATCGGCCCGGCTATCGGTCCATGTTGCTACGAGGTCGGCAAAGAGGTCGCCGATGCAGCGAACGACGCTTTCCCGTCCGTGTCAAACGTATTGGCTCGACAGCCTAATGGCCGCTGGCATTTCGACATGTGGGCCGCCAACCGCTACCAGCTTGAAGAGATGGGCGTACGGCAGATCGAAACAGCCGGGATCTGTACGGCCTGTCATACCGATGAGTGGTTTTCACACCGCGCAGAGCGCGGCCAAACCGGACGCTTTGCTGCCACAATTGGTTTATGACAATTTTGAACGGGCACATATAGAACCGTGCCCCTAATTTGGAGTATAATATGAGCTTGTTGATTTACCTGATCCACACCCTGGTCAGCCTGTACAGCCTGGCCCTGGTTGCCAGCACCTTTTTGGGTATGCTACTCGGGCCTTTTCATCCCGTCACTACATTTTTACGCCGGATCACCGAACCCGTACTGGCTCCCATCCGTCGCTATATCCCGCCCATTCAAAGCGGCGGTACGGCCTGGGATCTTTCGCCTATGGTAGCAATCCTGCTGCTGTGGGTTATCGAACAGGTGCTGACGCGGCTCCTGTTCGCCCTAGTCTAGGCGACGACGCCCTATGACCCATTTTTTTCCCCTTGGCAAACTGTCGCCCGAGCACCTGGGCACGTTGCTCGACAAGCATACCTTTTCCTTGCCCGGCGATCGGATCCTGGTGTATCCTGGCATTGGAGAGGATGCCGCCGTGATCGACATGGGAGAGCGCTGGCTGGTCGCCAAGACAGATCCGATCACCTTTGCCAGCGACGAGATCGGCTGGTATGCCGTGAATGTCAATGCCAACGACATCGCCGCTGCCGGGGGCATGCCGCGTTGGTTTCTCAGTTCCCTGCTTTTGCCCGAAAACAAAACAGACATTGACCTCGTCGATCGGATTATGGCCCAGATTGCCAACGCCTGCCGGGCGCTGAACATCGTGCCTTGTGGCGGGCATACCGAAATCACCTACGGGCTCGATCGCCCCATCGTTGTTGGCGTGATGCTCGGCGAGATTGAACCCGGCAACCTGGTTCGCAGTAGCGGTGTGCAGATCGGTGATGTCATTCTGTTGACCAAAGGAGCAGCGATCGAGGGAACGGCGATCATGGCCCGCGAAAAGGAACAAGACCTGATCGGCCAATTCAGTGCTGAATTCCTCGCCCGCTGCCAGAACTTTCTACACGTTCCGGGCATCAGCGTAGTACAGGAAGCGCGAGCAGCCATAGAGGCAGCCCCCGTTCACGCTATGCACGACCCAACCGAAGGTGGTATTGCCACCGGTCTGTGGGAGCTGGCACTGGCATCTAACGTCGGGCTCGACGTTGATGCCGAAGCGATTCCCATCTTGGATGAAACGCGACAACTGTGCCGGCATTTTGCCCTGGATCCTCTGGGTCTCATCGCGTCCGGTGCATTGCTTATCGCCGTCGCTGAGAACAACGCGCCCGCCGTCTGCAAAGTACTTCAAGGGATCGATATCCCGGTCACGCCCATTGCCCACGCCGTGCCCGCAGATCGAGGACTGACATTGTGCACCTCAGACGGCCTACAACCGCTGCCTCGCTTTGATCAGGATGAAATTGCACGACTTTATTAAGGAGCGGTCATGTCCCTCTATCCTTTCGTTGAACCGGCATTGGATGCGTTGGAAATCTGGCCTCCAACACTACAAATCGCGCACATCGATTCACTGCTCGGTTGTTATTACCCTCACCTGAGCGTCGATCGCCCGGCGCTCATTGGCTTGCTCACCGACGAATCACAGTGCCAACGGCTGAGCAGCCTGCTGCAACTGGCTTACCCGACCAACCATGCGATAAAAATCGTGAGCCTGGCATCATCTGCCGCGCAGCCTTTTCTACAGACGCTATCCCTGAAAGCGCTGGCAACCACCTCGCTGAACCAGGGAGCGTCTTTGCTCTATCTGCCACAGCTATCCTTTACCGGGGCCGTCGAAACATTCCAGGATACGGTTGCCCATTTACGCGCGCCCGATGGCTGTCCGTGGGACCGCAAACAGACGCACCGTTCCTTGCGCTCCAGTTTCCAGGAAGAGGTCTATGAAGTATTGGATACACTCGATCGCGACGACCTGGAAGGCCTCAAAGAAGAACTGGGTGATGTTTTGCTTCAAGTCTTGATGCACGCACAGATCGCCAGCCAAGCAGGCGAATTCCAGATGAGCGACGTCGTACAACACATCCAGGCCAAAATCGTGCGCCGCCACCCACACGTCTTTGCAGGCCTGCTCGTTAACGACGTTGACGAGGTGCTGACCAACTGGGAAGCGATCAAACAGCAAGAAAAGGGCACGGATGCGAGCCGTTCGGTGCTGGACAGCGTTTCACGCGCCATGCCTTCGCTGGGCAGAGCCCAGTCTCTCCAGCGTCACGTCGACTGGATGGACGGCAT
>JAFGJF010000262.1 GCA_016929205.1 Anaerolineae bacterium | reverse complement strand
TGCCCGCCGCTCACGGTATAGGTAGCACCACCGAGCACATCAGTTAGCACCGTACCGTCAGGCACGTACCCTGCCAGGTTCACGGTCAGGGTGTGTGCGTCCACGTCTCGGTTCACGGCTATTACCGCCGCACCCGTTTCATCCTTGCGCCCGTACACATAGAGACCGTCGTCGTTGTGCGTGTACAGCCGGTCCAGGCTGCCGGTGCGCAGGAAACTGTGTGTATTGCGCGCGCCGGTCAGCGCCTGATAGTGGGCCAACAGATCGGCATCCTGGGCATCCCAGGGAAAAGGCCGCCGGTCGTCGGGATCGCTATCCCCGGTCAGGCCCACCTCGTCGCCGTAATAGAGCGTTGGCGCGCCGGGCAGTGTCATTTGGATGATCGCCAGCAGCTTGAGTTTGGCCTTGCCCTCGGCCAGGTTGGCCGCATCAAACTCTTTGGCCTCGCGGTTGCGATCGCCGGGCGTCAACACCCATAGGATGCGCGCCGTGTCGTGCGTGCCGACCAGGTTCATCGCCGCTTCAAAGGCCGGCGGCGGATAGTCTTCTTTGATCGACTGCAACATATTGTTAAACTGATCCGGGTTCAGATCCTCGATCCAGCCCTGGTTGGGATCGGTCGTTCCGCCGTTGACAAAACCGATCAGCGCCCGGCGGAAACGATAGTTCATCGTGCTGTCGAACTCGTTGCCCAGCAGCCACGCGCTGGCGTCATCCCAGATCTCGCCGAGGATCACCGCATCGGGGTTCACCTCTTTGACTCTCGGGCGAAATGCCTGCCACCACTCGTGGCTCTTGTCTGGGGCCACGTCCAGCCGCCAGCCGGCTGCGCCCAGCCTGGGCCACCGGCGGGCCACGCTGCGCTCGTTGCCATAGATAAAAGCGCGCACCGCGTCGTTCTCGGTCAGCACCGGCAGCGAGTCAAAGCCCCACCACGAGTTGTAGCTCTCCGGCCACTCGGTGAACGTGTACCAGTCGTAAAAGGCCGAGTCCTGGCTCTCGAACGCCCCCACCGTCCGGTAGCGGCCGTAGCGGTCAAAGTACAGGCTGTCGGACGAGGTGTGGTTGAACACGCCGTCCAGGATAATGTGAATGCCCCTGCGCCGGGCCAGTTGCATCAGGCTGGCATAATCGCCCAGCGTGCCAAAATACGGGTCAATACGATAATAATCGGTCGTATCGTACAGGTGGTTGGAGGGGGCCATAAAGATCGGGTTGAGATAGATCGCCGTCACCCCCAGGTCTTGCAAATAGCCCAGCTTGCGGGTGATGCCGCGCAGGTCGCCGCCGAAAAAGTCGCGTCCCATCGGCTCCTCGTCGCAGACCACGCCCTCATAAGCGCGGCAGTATCCCTCCGGCAGGTCGTCCCATCCTTGGACCAGCACCGGGTTGTCGTACACCGTCGGATCGCTTGCTTTGGGATCGTTCCGGCGGTTGCCGTTGTAAAAGCGGTCGGGAAAGATCTGGTATACGACCGCGTTTTTCATCCACTCCGGCGTCTCAAAATCGGCCTCATAAACGTCGATCTGGAAACTGTAATCGGGTGAATCGTCATAGGCGGTACCCCAGCCGCCGTCAAACAGATCGTCGTCCTCGTAAAAGTCCTCGTCACCGCCATCGCGGACGACAAAACGGTAATACAGGATCGTCGGCTCGATCTGCGCCGGGACGGTAACCTGCCAATAATCGTAGCCATAGGGAGGATCGCCGGTCATCGCCACACGTTCCATGGGATACAGCGTCTGTGCCCCGGCCGTTGTGCTCCACACCCGCAGCAGCACCTCGCTGACGTCGTCGTGAAAGGTGCGGAAGCGCAGTGTCACCGGCGTTCCTACCGGCACCGCGCCGCCCGGCACGCGGTATAAATCGCTACGCGAATCGTGTCCCAGGCCATCCCACCAGACGGTATCGTCCAGCGCTGGCACCGGCGGCACGGCTTCGACCTCAGCCAGCACGCGCCCGGCCAACGCATCGACGCTCAGGGTCACGTTCTGGTCGACAACGGTCGTTTCAAAGGTAAGCGTCGCGGCATTGATATTGCGTCCATCGGCCCCCACGGCATCCCAACTGCCACTCTTGACCGCTTTGTATTGGTAGATGCCGGGGTTGGCGATCGCCGTGCTCAGCGCGTACACGCCGCCGCCCAGCGCGACCATCGCCGTCGCCGGGTTGGCATTGTCCCACCCCTGCCAGTCGCCGGCAGCCGTCCACGCCCCCGGTTCGGTGCTCACCCCGATGGCGTTCGTCTCCGGCAGCCAGCCGTCGCTGTGTACGGCAGTATCAAAGGTGATCGTTACGATCTCGCCATCGGCTGCCGTCTCCAGCCAGCTGTTGGAAGCAGGATAGGCACTTGTCCAATCCTCGCTCGCCACTTTGAACTCGTGCCGTCCGGCGGTAGGTACACTTACCTGCGCCGTATAGATGCCGTCCCCGGCCATTGCGTCGCCGTGCATGCCGTCGTCGAACATCGGATCGGCCGGCTCCCAGCCGTTGAAATCGCCGCGCGCATACCAGGCCGGCGGCGGTGGTGGCGGCGGAAAGAGGACGAACGCCGACAACACGGTCACGTCGCCGCCCCAGTCGGGATCGCTGTAAGCAACGTTGGGATCGCCTGGCACGCTGTCCTGGGCATGGCCGCCGCCGCCGGTGGTGAACAGTTCCAGGGCGATGTGCGCCGGGCTGCCCAAAGCGACCTTGGGCACGCGGTACTCGATCCAATCCTCGCCCGGGCCGTACCCCTGCGCGCCACCTTGTGAGATCAGACTGTCGTAACTCCAGCCCGAGCCATTCCAATGGGTTAGCTGTGCATCTTCAAGCACATCGCCATCCGTATGCCAGACGTACAGCGCGTGCTCGGGTAGATGCGCCGAGACGGCGCCCATTGCCCGTCCCCACGGATCGCTCTCCGCCCCGGAGCCATCGACCTGGTCGCCGTCGATGTAGAGGCCGTAGGTCATTCCCCAGTTTGAGGCCGTCGCCTCAAAGCCGATATAATAATTGTCCGCATCTTCGAGCACGTACAGCGATTGCAGATCCAGGTTCGGCTCACTCATATCGCCGAGCGGGTCGTTGGCCAACGGGTCGCCCCAAGCCGCTTCTTTGCTCCCATCGATGAGGATCGTCACCTGGGCTGCTGGCGCAGCGGCCACGGGCAAAACAACGCTCAGCGGCAGCACCAGGCTCGAAACCAAAGCCAACGTGACAAGCAGCCAGATCAGTCGTATAGATCGATTCATCTTGTTCTCCTTTTTTGTCCAAGCGCTCTCACACGATCTGGTTCGCCTGTCCATCACACCACCTTGAAGAAAACGAACCAGCCCCCAGACGGGGTTGCCAGGTCGGATTGCCGATCCAACCTTTCCGGATAAACAAAACAGCCCAACACGATTGAAAATGTGTTCGGCTGTAGGTACCACTGTTTTTCCTCCCTCGTCTCTGTGGAAAGAATAGGAATAGGTTCAACTCGAGCGATTATAGCACTCGTCCTGGCTTTAGTCAATATCACGATTTGACTCAC
>JAFGJF010000261.1 GCA_016929205.1 Anaerolineae bacterium | reverse complement strand
GGCAGCCACCATCTGCCATACCTCTTCGGGCGTGTGGTGCTCGCCGTCATCCGCTTTGGTGTAGCCCCAGGCGCCGGGCTGGAGCGTATCACAAATCTCGTTGTGCTTGTCTTCGTTCTTGGCCCAGGCGCGGCCCGCGACCTCGGCTGCCTGCTCGCCGATCTGCTCGCGCACCCGGTCGGCCAGGGAATGTCCGTGCCGTTCCGGCGAGGCAAAGTCTTCGTCGCCGTTCGCGCCCTGCTTGAAAGCGATCAGCGCCTGCGGCTGGAGCTGCCGCACCAGGGCATAACTCTCCTCGATCGGGAACAGGTCGGAACGGGCGTAATAGCCCATGATCGTTCTCCTATTCCCTACCGGCAAATCCGTCGGCCAAAACCGACGCGCCGCGCGCCTCGGCCCAGGCGGCCATACGTCGTGGATCGCCCTGCCACAGGCGGTCGGCGGCCCAGGGGCGGGGCTGGGGTGGGGCCGCGCATTCCAGTTTGATCACCGGGAACAGCTCGCTTGGCGGGTCGTGGGGCAGCCCTTTGATGGTCACATAGTCGGTGCTCTGCTCAAAAGCCAGCGTCTCACCGGTCGTGAGCAGCATCGCCCGTTCGACCTGGGTGTTCAATCCCGCGAGGGTCAGCGTATCTCGCCCGTCCCAAAAGCGGACGATCAGGTACAGGTTGTTGCCCTTGCGGGTCTGTCGGCCGGCGGTGATAAACTCGCACACCTCGCCGGCCTCGACGCCATAGATCGCTTCCCCGTGCACCTCGAGCCACGCGCCGATCGCCCGTGCCCGTTCGACGAACTCGGGCGGCAGTTGGCCCTCCGCATCCGGCCCGACATTGAGCAGCAAATTGCCGCCCTTGCCCGCCGATTCGACCAGCATGTCGAGCAGCAGGTCGGCCGGCCGCCAGCGCTCGCCGATCGTATAGCCCCACAACCGCCAGGTGGTCACCTGGCACGACTCCCACAGCCGGTCGGGATCGGCGGTGATGTGGTGCTCGGGGGTGCCGAAATCGCCCAATCGGCGCGAATGGCCGACGTCGGCCACCACGCCCTCCACAGGCGGCGCGTCGGGCGATGTCGCACCGAGGCGGTTGTTGATCAGGATCTGGGGTTGCAATTCGCGGATCATCTCGACCAGTTCGGCGCTCTTCCAGTCCTCCTGGAACTGCGGCCAGGCGCCGTCGAACCAGATCACGTCGATGCGCCCGTAGTGGCTCAACAGCTCGCGCACCTGGTTGTGTACGTAATCGCGGAACACGGCCCATCCCTCGGGATCGGTGCGCGGGCCGTTCCAATAAGCCGGGATGCGCCAGTCGGCCAGCGAATAGTACAGCCCGACCCGCAGGCCGGCGGCGCGAAAGGCCTCGACGTACTCGCGCACGAAATCGCGCCCGGGGGCCTGTCTACCGCTGCTGTAATCGGTGAACTGCGAATCCCACAGGCAGTAGCCGTCGTGGTGGCGGGAGGTGAGCACGGCGTATTTGAATCCTCCCTGTTTGGCGATCGCCGCCCATTCGGCCGCATCGAACTGCCTGGGGTTCCAGCGGCAGGCGTTGGCGGCGTATTCGCGCTGGTCGAGATGCTCGCGAAAGAGCACCTGCTCGCCGCGCCCGTAAGCCGAGTAGGGACCCCAGTGGATAAACATGCCAAAACGGCTTTCGGAAAACCATTGCCAGTGATTTGGGCGTGTGCTCATCATCCTGTCCTTTGGGAACGTTTGCTTTGATTGTGCCCGTCATTTTACCACGGAACGAGTGTGAATGCCAGTTCGAGGCCCCTCACCGCCAAATGCACCTCCACTTGCTTGCCAATTTGTCACGTTTCCTTACCTGTGCCAAGATCGCGCGAGACTCTGCCAGGCAGTCGCGCTGGGTCCAAACTGATGAATGAATTCATCAGCTGATACGGAAAATCCGTTAAAACGGATTCTACGATGCTCAACAATGCGTTTATGAATATTGAGTAAATGGTTCGGGTGTGCCCCTTTTTCGCATCGAATGAATTCGACGCTGACACGGAAAACGTGTTAAAACACGTTACATCAACACGTTTTAACGTGTTTTGGATATTAGCTTGAGAACTCGTTCTCAAGAATTGGCACCAACGTTGCCGGATCATTTTTTCAACCTTCATCAATGCTCGCGCGGGGTTCTGTCGTAAAAAACAACCGGATTGGGAGGATAGGATGCGTCGATTTGACCGTTCGTGTATGGTGATGGCTCTTTTGGGGTTGGGAGGTGTGCTGCTCACCCTGTTTTTGTTCGGCGGCATGCCGGGAAGGGTGATTCGCGCTCAAGGCTCCGATAGCTACGACACCTATTACGTCGCGCCCGGCGGCGAGTGCGGCTCCATGGTGCCCTGCTACAGCGCCGTTCAGGATGCGGTTGACGCTGCCGACGAGACCGGCGAATTGATCAAGGTGGCATCCGGCGTTTACACCGACGTGTATAGCCGCGCTGCGCCTGTCGGATACGATGGGCCAGCGGTCATTACCCAGGTGCTCTATATCAGCAAGACGGTGACCGTGTGCGGCGGGTACACGACAACCGACTGGGTCGTGCCGAATCCGGATGTTTACGTGACCACCCTGGACGCGCAAAACCAGGGCCGCGTGCTCGTGATCGCCGGCGCGATCAGCCCCACCGTCGAGGGTCTTCGGATCACGGGCGGCAACGCTGCGTGGCTGGGCGGAGAGCCGAGATCGGTGGGCAGGGCCGGCGCCGGCGGCGGGGTGTACGTGGTCACGGCAACGGCGACCTTGAGCGGCAACGTTGTCGTGGAGAACAGGGCATATGAAAGCGGTGGTGGCGGGCTGTTCTTGCTGCACAGCGATGCCCTGGTCTATGGCAATGAGATCATGAGCAACACCGTCGCCTGGACAGGGGGCGGCCTGTATTTGTACGAAAGCGACGCCAGGATCGAACAAAACGTCATTGCCTACAACACGGCCAGCGATTATGGCGGTGGGCTGAACCTCTATCAAAGCCAGGCCACGCTCGATCGAAATGTGATTAACGGCAATAGAGCCAACCGCGATGGCGGCGGCGTGCGCCTCGAAGAGAGCAACGCCACTCTGGTTCGCAACACGATTGTTGCCAATACGGCGACATCTGCGGGCGGTGGGATCTATACAAAGGATCCGGCCAGGCTCTATCACAATACGATTATGTCCAATACTGCAACCGGGGGTGGTGGACTGGCGTTTTTGGGCGCGTGTGGCCCGCTGCTTGAGACAGGCGGCAATATGGTCTTGTCCAATATCGCTCAACAAGGGGGCGGGATATACCTGAGTTGCCGGGATGCGGTGATCGATGGCAATACCGTCCTTTCCAATACGGCCCAGAGTGGCGGCGGGCTCTATATGGTCGACAGTGACGTGCAACTGACCAATCACGTTTTCGCCGGCAATCAAGCCAGCAGCGAGGGCAGCGGTTTGTACATTTACCGCTCCAGCCTTGTCCTGTTGCATACGACGATCGCGCGCAATATGGGTGGCGACGGCAGCGGCATATATGCGACGGATGATGGCTGGACATACAGCCAGGTCGCGATGACCAACACCATTCTCGCCGGTCATACCGTAGGCATCACCGTCACCGCAGGCAATACGGCCACGTTGGAGGCCACGTTGTGGGGGGAAGGTGAGTGGTCCAATGGCCTGGATTGGGGCGGAGATGGCCACCTTGTCACCGGCGTTGTCGATCTGCGCGGCGATCCGCTGTTCCAGGATCCGGCTGACGGGGACTATCACATCGGTGCTGCTTCGCCCGCCCGCGACGCGGGCATCGACGCCGGGCAGGTTCGCGACGTGGATCGCCAGGTTCGCCCGATGGATTGGGGCGTGGACATGGGTGCCGACGAGTATGCCGGCGTGGGGCTCGAGATCGTGCTTCAGCCGTCTCGAGTGTTTATCAACCGCGATCAGCCCCTTGTGTACACGATCGCCATCACCAGCGCCGGGAGCGAGGATGCGAGCGGGGTTGTCTTGACCGATACGTTAAGCCCCTGGCTTCAAGCCGTCCGGGTCGAGTCGCCGGCAAACTGTGTGCTGGCCGATCCCGGGTGGGGTGGAGCGGTCGTGTGTTCGCCCGGTGCGGTGGTGGCGGGCGAGTCGTTCGCGATCACGCTGACGACGCGGGTCTCGCCCAATGTGGCGATGGGCCAGCCGCTGTTCAACAGCCTGGCGATCGCGGCGAACGAGACGGCGAATCGTGCCCAGGGCACCTCGTTTGTCCAGGACTGCCACGTGCGCATCAACGACGATCCCGAGATTGGCGATTCGGTGCAAAACGCAGTCGATGCGGCTGCGCCTGGAGACGTGATCAAGGTGGCTGGCGTTTGCGTCGGCGCGGGCGCGCACGGGGCGGACCGCCAGCTCGTTTACCTCGACAAGGACTTGGTTTTGCAGGGCGGCTATACCGTCGGCAACTGGGATACGCCCGATCCAGCCGGTTCGCCAACCATCCTGGACGCGTTGGGCCAGGGACGGGTTGTTTACGTCACTGGCGATATCGCCCCTACGATCGAAGGCTTTCACATCACCGGCGGCTCGACCGATGCGGAAGGAGGCGGGATCTATGCCATTCACGCTGGCCCGACGATCAAGAACAACACAATATTTGGTAACGTGGCTGCTTCGGGAGGCGGTGTATATCTTACCTTGGATAGCAACGCAACGCTAGAGTCGAATACGATCCTTTCCAATACATCCAGTTTTGGCGGAGGGATATATATGCGTTGGTCCAGGGACGTTCTGCTGGTCAACAACATCGTTGCCGATAACCATGCCGACCGGTACGGCAGTGGTTTGTACATCTATGCGTCTTCACCCGACCTGATCCATACGACCATAGCCCGTAACACGGGTGGCGATGGCAGCGGCCTTTACGTGGCCAAAGATTATATGTTTTATGCCATCAGTTCGGTCAGGATGATCAATACGATCCTGGTTGGCCAGACCACCGGCGTTCATATTGAGCCGTTTAGTGATGGGTTTACTTCCAATTCGGCCAGACTGGAGGCGACGTTGTGGGGAGCTGGCGAGTGGGCCAACGGCAGCGATTGGAGTGGCGGTGGCGTGATCGTGACCGGCACACCAAACTATTGGGGCGATCCCGCTTTTGCCAACCCCGCTGCCGGCGACTGTCACATTCGCGGCAGCAGCGCGGCGCGCGATGCCGGCATCGACGCCGGCCTCACCGTCGACATCGACGGCGAGACGCGCCCGGCGGATCTGGGCTACGACCTGGGCGCGGACGAATTTACGTCCAGGTCGGATCTGGCGGTCGCGATCCGGGCCGATCCCGATCCGGTATGGGCCGGCGATCCGCTGACCTACACCCTGACCGTTACCAATACCGGGACGATCGATCTGCACGCGACCATAACCTGCACGCTGCCCGCCCAGGTCACGCCCGGCGGTCTGCTTGTCTGGACGCCGGCGATCACGGCGTTTGAGGACGCCTGGATGCGACGCATCGTCGTCACCGTGGCTCGAGGATACAGCGGCACGTTAGCCGGCGAGCTGCGGGTCGCGACGCTCGAAGGGGTGGGCGGGCTCGACGTCGTGCAGACTCGGGCGGCATTGCCCACCTATACGATCTATTTGCCCCTGGCGGCGCGCGAGTAGGTGTTCGTATCAAACATATCCTGTTGACAACCCAAGTGTCGAGTGGTAAACTGGATACTGTACGATCAAGTGCATCCAAAGGGGCGGTTCATTGTGCAGAGAAAATAGGGTAACAGGCTTGTAGGGGCGATGCATTCCAAGAAATCGAATTCGTAGACAAATTATGTAAAACGATGCAACATGGCACTCTTGCAAGCAAATCCAGGGAATGCATCGCCCCTACGCTTTCCGAACCATCCCCATCCAAAGACGGATCAATCACAAAGCAGTGAAAGGAGAGTGTAATGTCTACCAACAATGGATTGGCCAATTTGACCACGATCCAGCAGGGCAAGATGCGCCAGGTGAGCAGCCAGGGACGCCAG
>JAFGJF010000260.1 GCA_016929205.1 Anaerolineae bacterium | reverse complement strand
GGAGAGCCGTACAAAGTGCACCGCGTCTACGGCAAAGCGCTAAGTTGAGGCGCTACACTCATCTCTTGTATCATGTTTCCTTGCCCTATTCCTCAACCTCGACAATCAGGTAGGAACTGGACAAATTGGCGTTCAGCGAGGCCCGGGCGCCACAGTATTTTTCTTCCGAGAGTTCGATCGACCGTTCTACGTCGTTGGGTTTGATCCCCTTGCCGTAGACGACGTACTCGATGTGAATGTCCGTGTACCGCCTTGGGTGTTCCTCTGCTCGTTCGCCGCTCAGATTGATCTCGAACCCGGTCACGTGAGCGCGTTTCTTTTGCAGAATGCTGATCACATCCATCGCCGTGCAGCCGCCGAGCCCCATCAATAGCAGTTCCATTGGTGAGGCTCCGCTGCCGCCATCGTGGCTGTCCAGCACCACGGCCGGACCCTGTCCGGTTTCCTCGTCGCCGGCCCGGCCGATGAACTGCAGCCCGGTTGTCCATTTCAATTGTACCTTGTTTGTCATGCCTGACTCCGCTGAAAAAAAGGTAACGCAAAGGCGCAAGGATTTGACGTATACAAGCGAAAATTGGGAATGGTGAACAATGCGTTGCGTCTTTGCGTTGAAATTTGCCTTTACAACGGCTGTTCGCTCAAAAAACGGTCAGCCTGGATTGCCGCCGTCGCACCCGATCCAGCCGCGATAACCACCTGGCGAAAATGGGGGTTCTGCACGTCACCGGCGGCAAAAACCCCTTCGATGTTGGTCCGTTGCGCTTCATCGGCGATTACGTACCCGCTCTCATCCAGGTCGACCTGGCCTTGCAAGATCTTGGTTGCCGGGATCAGGCCTACGTATACGAATACGCCGTCAGTGTCGATAATCTGTGTCTCGCCGGTTTTGACGTTCTCGACGCGTACGCCGCTCACTGCTTCGTCGCCCACAATCTCTTTGGCTACGCTGTTCCAGACAAAACGCATCTTGGGGCTGGCAAAGGCCCGTTCTTGAAGCTGTTTGCTGGCCCGCAGTTCGTCGCGGCGGTGGACGACGATCACCTCACGGGCGAACTTGGTCAAAAACAATCCCTCGTCGATCGCGCTGTCTCCGCCGCCGATCACGGCTGCAACCTTGTCGCGGTAGAAAAAGCCGTCGCACGTTGCGCAGGTCGAGACCCCACGCCCAAAAAATTCTTTTTCGCCCGGGATATTGAGCTTGCGCGGGAACGCGCCGGTAGCGATGATCACCGCCTGCCCCTGGTAAGCCTGATCGCGGGTCTGGACCGTAAAGGGGCGTTTCGAGAAATCGACCTCAACAGCCGCCTCGCTCAAAATTTCGGCGCCAAACTCTTCCGCCTGCTTGACAAAGGCCGTCGCCAGTTCAAAACCGTTGATCCCACCTGGGAACCCCGGATAGTTCTCGACGACGTTGGTCGTCGCAATTTGGCCGCCTTGCATCGTGCTGCCCAGCACCAGCGCTGTTCTCGCCGCGCGCCCGGCATAGATCGCCGCGGTCAGGCCGGCCGGCCCGCCGCCGATAACAATCATATCGTAAAGCATCAATTAACTCCTATTGTAGTGCTTCCTGCACTTTTTCCATCACCATGGGCAGTGGTGCAGCGCCCTCGAGAATCGTATCCTCATTGATCACCGTGCGCGGCACGCCGGCGACCTGGTACTTGATCGCCAGCTGCGGGAATTCGGACGACTCGATGCCATCTGCGGTCACCATCGGGCTGGCGTAGGCCAGTTCGTAGGCCAGGACGACGGCCTGCGGGCAGTAAGGGCAGGTCGGCGTGACAAAAACCTGCATATGCACCGGCTCGCTGAGCTTGGCTAGTTCGTCGATCGTCGTCTGGTCGATCTGCGAACCAATGCCGCCGACCAATCGCAGGGCGTGGATCAGCGTCGTAAACTCGTATCCGGCCGGAATGCCGTAAAAACGGATCCCATAGTCCTTTTCGCCCAAGATCACTACCGCCGGGATTTTGTCCACGCCGTATTCTTTGGCCTTGTCGGCGTCGACGACAAAATTATAGACCTCGGTCGTGATCAGGTCAGACAATTGGGCAATGTCCTCCAGCAGCTCGCGAGTCTGCTGGCAAAAGTGACATTCCAGCGTCTGGGTAAAAACAAGCAGTTTAACGGGGCTGGTCAAATCGGCCAGCGCTTCTTTAACCTGCGTTTTAACTTCATCGGTTAACAAAGACATCATTTCTCCTCTGCTAGATTACTAGATCGTGGGGTGGTTTCCATCGAGCGTCATCCCCACAAAAGCCATTTATCGTGTCAATGTGACAATGATAACACATCTCTATTAGAACTGGATTAGAATCGCATTAGAATTTCAAAAGAAGTCAGACGCGGACAGGCTGTGTTAAATACAGTATAGCGCGTTTGGGTAGGATGGTCAAGCCGTGGATCAGGATTCCGCGTTATTCTTCAACGTCACCGGTATATAGAGCATCCACTCTGTCTGTTCATGTACGGTCAGCTCGAACGCCTTGCGCGTGCTCGCGGTCCCATCGTCTATGGTGAGGGTGATCCATACCGTGCCGGTCATCCCTGCCGTGGGCGTGATTGTTACCGTGCGGTTTGTCCCCGATCCTGCAAAGTGGATATGGGCTGGCGACACCAGCGCTGTATTTGACGAACTGGCGCTCAACGTCAGGACACTCACATCCGTATCGATGTCGCTCACCGTAACGGAAACAGAGAGTGTATCATCTTCGGTCATCGTCTGCGCCGCGATATCGTCCAGTGTTGGCGCGTCGTTGACCGGCCGGATGGTGACGTCCACGACGGCCGTATCAGTCAGTGTGCCGTCGCTGACTTCGACGACAAAGTTGTCCGTGCCGCCATAGTCGGCGGCGGGCGTATAGGCGACGAGTTTGGATGGTCCCGTGCCACCTGCCGCTGCTATGCCGTTTTCCGCCGGAGTGAGGATGCGCCAGCTCAGGACGTCGCCCTCCAGGTCGCTGGCATGCAAGGTCAAGTCGAATGGCGTGGGGGCGCTGTCCTCGTCCATCGTGACCGCGACCGAATCGCCTTCGGCGATCGTTGGCGCATCGTTGGCGTCGTTGAGGGTGATCGTGATCGCGGCGCTGTCGTTCAGCCCACCGACGTCGGTGACGGTCACGGTCAGGTAAAAAGCGGGCATCGTTTCATAGTCGAGCGCGCTGCTGTTATTGACCGCGATCTGCCCGCTTTCGTCGTCGACCTCAAAGGCGTTGCCCGTGTTCCCGGATAGGATGAGCCGCTCCCGTGAGCAGGATGTCCAGGTCGCCGTCGTTGTCGTAATCACCCCATGCTGCGCTGCCATACGCTACACCGGCCAAATTGGCTGAGGCTACACTGTCGACGAAGAACCCACCATTTTTGTTTTCATAGATCAAGGCAATTTCGATGCTGCCATCCCAACCTGTAAGCAGGATGTCCAGGTCTCCGTCGTTGTCGTAATCGCCCCATGCTGCGCTGCTGTTAGACACGCGATGCAGAAGACTTGATTGCACAAAGCTGCCCACGCAGCGTGGCTGGATTACCCCGGCATTGAACTGCCACTGCGTGCCGCTGACGTTTAGAGTGCCTGTGGTGGCGATGGCGTACACCAGCTCGCCTTGATGAAATCCCTTTGTCGGGGTGACAACGATCGTATGACCGTCGATTACCCCGTGCGTGGCTGTCACCAACCCCGACTGCATGCCGTGCACGACAAAGGTGATGCTGCTACCGTGGCCGCGCTGATCGGCTGGTCGTAACTCACCGTGATCGTCGTGCTCAGGGTGGCGGTGAAGGCGTTGTGTGCTGGGTAGATCGACTGCAAGGACGGCGGTGACTCGGCCGCGTGGAGGGTGCCCAGCGCCAGGGCCAGTGAGATCAGAGCCAGCGCTGACAAAGCCAGGGTCAGGCCCAGGCAGGTGATGATGGCAAGAAAGCGAGTGTGTGTGGCAGACGGGGTGTTCAAGGGGATGCCTCCAGGATACGCTCAAACATATTCTGTTGCTCTACCCGGATTGTCATATTTGGGACAGGATTGGGCGATCCAGATCAAGCATCAAGTAATGTCATTATACCCCCAAGAGTGGAATAAAGCCAGCCGGCATCATCGTCAATCCCGTGATCACCTTGGGATAAAAGTCTGTGCTTTTGGGCGGCATCTTTTCCCCTTGTCCGGCGCAGGCCTGTACCTGGACCATGCGCGTGGGATTGAGGAAAAAGACCAGGTTGCCCTCTCCCTTGTCGATGTTGCCTACCGCCAGCGACGGATCACGGTGGTAGCGGATGATGCTCTGCTGCTCCAGCGCCTCGACTGGCAGCGCCATGACCTGTTCGAGCACGATGTTGTGCAAGATGCTGACGTCGAGCGATTTCCAGTCTGGGGAGCGATCGAGATCGATCAGTTGCTCGATCAGCTCTGGCTGCTTGAGGGTCAGGACGTGGTAGCCGTTCTCCGCATACAGCCCAAAGGCGTGCCGTTCTGTGTGCTGTTCCATTGTCGTCAGGCAGCGTCCCAGGTCCGCGACCGGTGTGATCTCGAAAGTGGACGCCGCGCGCTGCAGCACCTGTTCGCCGCTGGCCTGTGGCACGTCGAAAATCTCGCGGTGCGTGGGCAGGATGACCAGCCCCGGATCCTGCATGCTGACCAGGGTGACCATACAATAGTTGAATGCCGCCCTAGGGCCGGCGTCGGGATGCGCCTGCCGCATCTCGCTGCGGTAATTCAGTGCTGTCTCGTAGCGGTGGTGCCCGTCGGCGATGATCAGGTTGCGCTTGGGGGCCATCTCAGCCTGCACCGCGCGGATTGTTGCCTCGTCGTCGACGACCCACATCTGCTGGCGCACATCCTTTTCAAACATCTCGACCGCGTCCACGTCTGGGGACTGCCCGGCGATCGTCGCGTCGAGCATGGCGCTGACCGCATTCTCTGCGTCGGGATAGAGCATAAAGATCTGCCCCAGGTTGACCCCGGTCGTGCGCAGCAGACGCAGGCGATCGACCTTGGGGCCGGCGTGCGTGCGCTCGTGGGGCAACACCACTCCCTCGTCAAATTCGCTCAGTTCGAGTGCGGCGATCAAACCCTTGCGGGTCATGCGCTGTCCAGCAACCTCGAACTGCTGCTGGTAGACGTATATTGCCGGTTTGTCATCCTGTTTGAGGATTTCTTGTGCCCGCCACAGCTCGTAATACGCTTTGGCCCGCGTGTAGCAGTTGGGGCCTTGCAGCTCGTCAGGTACGTCGCCGGGCAGCTCTTCACCCTTGATGATCCGCACAATGTTGTACGGGTGTTGTGCATAGTACCGCTCTTGCAGCCCATAACGCACCCGGTCGTATGGCTGGCTGACGACTTGTGACAGGTTGGGGATTTTGGCGGCGTTGTAGCGCACGCCTCGGAATGGTTTGATCGTTGCCATGGGTGGTTACTCCTAGAAAACATAAAATACGCGTGAAACGTCAAGCGTCAAAACGTGGCTCGTGATTCGTGAAACGTGACGTATGATGCATGACGTATCGCGCCTTGCTCTGCGTTTATCTGCGAGCTAGAGTTGCGAATTCGATTGCGATCTGGGCCACCTCTTGCCCGATCCGGGCCTGGGCTTCGACCGTCGACGCGCCGATGTGCGGCGAGCCGATGACCTGGCAGAACCCGTCCGCGTCGCACAGTTCGAACAGCCGGGCGTTGCCCCTGGTCACCTTTTCGTCCGCATAGACGTCGAGCGCCGCCCCGGCGACCTTGCCGCTTTTCAACGCCTCGTACAATGCGTCCTCGTCGAGCGTGCCGCCCCGACCGCAGTTTATGATGCGCACCCCATCCTTCATTTTGGCGAACGCGGCGGCGTCGATCATGTTAGCTGTTTCAGGCGTCAGTGGCACGTGAAGCGAAATGTAATCCGATTCGGCCAGCAGCGTGTCGAGATCGACTTGTTCGGCCAAGTCGGATGAAGTGGGGGTGCGCCGGTAAAAGAGCACGCGCATTCCCAAGGCATACGCCCTTCGCCCCACAGCCTGGCCGATGTTACCAAAGCCGATCAGCCCCAGGGTTTTACCCTGGATCTCACTGCCCTGAAGCGCTTTCTTTTCCCACTTGCCAAAGCACATCGAGGCCGTGGCCTGCGGTATCCGTCGCGCCAGGGCGATCATGTAACAGATCACCAGTTCGGCCACCGAGTCTGCGCTGGCCAGCGGCGTGTTGCGTACCGTGATCCCCTTTGTTTTCGCATAGCCAACATCGATATTGTCCAGACCCACGCCGCCGCGAACGATCAGCTTCAGGTCAGACGCCGCATCGATTACTTTGGCCGTGACCTTGGTCGCCGAGCGGACGACCATAGCCTCGTAGGGGGGAATGGCGGCTGCCAGTTCATCGGGCGTCATGCCCAGTTTTTCGTCGACCGTTATGCCTGCCCCGCGCATTGCGGCGATGGCATTAGTATCCGTCTTGTCACATATTAACAGCTTCATTGCTGGATTCACCTCCGTTGGTGCAAGTTTGTTGGCTATAGAAACCGGGTTTTGCGGGTAAAATACACCCGGTCAAAGATCCCGGTTTCCAAAAGGGTGTCACGCTGCAAGCGTGACCTACGTCAAGTCTAATATGTCGTCGATCTGCCCTGTCAGCCACTTGAGGTCGTCCAGGGTCAGGTCGCCCATGTGTGCGATTCGGAAACACTTGCCTTTCAGATCGCCATAGCCATTCGAGATCATGGCCCCGCGCTTGCCCAGTTCGGCGTTCAGGGCGGCAACGTCGATACTGCCCAACCCGTCGGGACGCGAATTTTCCACGTTGGTCACCGTCGGCGAGAGGTACCGCTCGTCACCGTACAGTTTGAAACGCCTGCGCGCCCAATCCTGCACGTATCCGGCCATCGCCTTGTGGCGCGCCCAGCGGTTTTCCAGCCCTTCGGCCAGCATATCGTCCAACTGGGCGTTCATTGCATTGATCAGGCTGATCGCCGGCGTCGCCGGCGTCTGGCTTCGCTGGTAATACTTGTCGTTGTCCCAAAAGCTAAAGTAATAGCCGCTGTTCTTGACTTCCTTGGCCCGGGCCATCGCTCGCTCACTGACCGCACACACGCTTAGTCCGGGCGGCAGGGCAAAACACTTTTGTACGCCAGCCAGGCAGACGTCAATGTCCCAGGCGTCAAATTCGATCTTGATCCCGGCCATGCCGCTAACGGCGTCGACCAGGATCACGATGTCGGGATATTTTTTTCGGATCATCGCTGCGATCTCGCGCACCGGATTGGTGATCCCGGTCGAGGTCTCGTTGAGAACCACGGTGATAGCGTCATAGTCGCCTTTGGACAACGCTTCGTCGATCAGATCGGGCGTCGTGGCCTGGCCCATCGGCACCTCGAATGTGTCGCAGGAAATGCCGTTGGCGACGGTGATCTCGTGCCATCGCTTAGAGAACGCGCCACAAATCGTATTCAGTACCCTTTTTGTCGAGCACTGCCGCACGGCGCCCTCCATGACCCCCGTCGACGAGGAGGCAAAGAGGAAAACGCGCTGCGTGGTGTATAGCACTTGCTGCAGCTTTCCGGTGACCTCTTTTTGCAGGGCGGCGTATTCTGGGGCGCGGTGCCCGATCATCCGCTCTGCCTGCGCCTCCAGGATCTCGTCGCGGACGTGTGTCGGTCCGGGGATAAAGAGTTTCTTATACATACCAGCCTCCTTTGTAAACAAAAAGAACGCGCCAACGCGGCGCGCTCACCGTGACAGCCAGACAGAGCGTCTGAGTCGAATTTATCTTCAACGCCATCGTTGCAAGGATGATGATTGTATTTGTTACAGAATCATTCTATCACAGACGACCAAATTCGGCAAAACTATAAAAGATCGTCGCGTCCCTGCGCGCGCAGTATGTCGATCACGGTGCGCACTTCCTGGCAGCGGTCTCGTGGGCAGATCAGCAGTGCGTCGTCCGTTTCCACGATGATCAAGCTGTCGAGACCGATCGTTGCTACCAGCTTTTTCGGGCTGTAGACCATCGTGTTGTGCGTGTCGACGGCGATATGATCGCCTATGGTGACGTTGCCATCCGCGTCCGCGTCCAGCAGTTCCATCAGGGTGTGCCAACTGCCGATGTCGTTCCAGCCAATGTGCGTCGGGATCACCGCCACGTCAGGGGCGTTCTCCATAATTCCGTAATCGATCGTCTGTTTTTCGACCGCTTGCCATACCCGTTTCAGTGTGGGCTGCGCGTCCGGCGTGCCGGCGGCTTGTCCGATCTCGTTCAACTGGGCGTAAAAGTGCGGCATCTGGCGCTCAAATTCAGCCATAATCGCCCGAACCTGCCAGATAAACATGCCGCTGTTCCAACTGTACAACCCGCTGCCCAAAAACGCCTCGGCCGTCGCGGCATCTGGTTTTTCGGTAAACCGTTCTGCGGCATAGATCGTGAATCCATCTATCGTCGTCAGCCTTGCGCCGCGCTGGATGTACCCGTAGCCGGTTGAGGGAAAACTGGGCGCGATCCCCAGCGTCACCAGGTGACCTTCTTGGGCCACCCGGGCCGCCGCGTCGAGGACGCGTTGAAAGCGATCCACCAGTCCGATGTGGTGGTCAGCGGTGACGACAGCCATTGTCGCATCGGGGTCGCGACGCTGGATGTGTAGTGCGCCCAGCCCGATAGCCGGGGCCGTTCCCCGTCCTGCCGGTTCGACGATGACGTTCTCGGCCGGCAGGCTCGGCAGTTGCTCGCGCACGATTGGGACGTACAGCTCGCCCGTGCCAATCAAGATGTTTTCTGGGGCAACAAGCGGCTGCAAGCGTGCGTACGCGTCTTGCAGCATAGTCTCTTCAGAGAGCAAATCCAGGAATTGCTTGGGCGTCTTTTTCCGGCTGCGAGGCCAGAGCCGGCTGCCAACGCCGCCGGCCATAATAAAGGCATACATCGTCGTCATAAACGGTTCTCCTTACTGTGGAG
>JAFGJF010000259.1 GCA_016929205.1 Anaerolineae bacterium | reverse complement strand
TTCCTCCAAAGAGCAAGAGGATGGGACTGGCACCCTCTTGCTCGATTTGTCATCGTAAAGGTCTTGCGTCGAGTGCCGATAGCTGTGGCCCGAAGCCGGGTAACCGCGGCCTAAACACGACGACAGCGGATGGAAAAGGTGCGCAACTCGTACCGCCAACGAAGCGTATACGCCCGCGCAGCAGGATGATCTCATCCGCTTTCATCACATAGTCGTGCCAATATGATGTATCCGACCGGGCAGGAATCAAGCAAACGACGGTTGCGCCGCCCAAACTCTCACGATATGCCTTCCCGATCCACCGGCCGATGACGCGCCCGTAAGGTGGATTCATAAAGACAGTCTCACCAGACCACGCTTGAGCAAGCCCATCGTCGTCGATGGTAAAGAATCGTTCGCACCTGGCGTTTTCCGGTGTTGCGCAAGGGTCCAGGGTGAACGGCCCAAACATGTCCGCGAGCCGGTCAAAAAGCGATTGCGGTGTGGCCCATTCGTTCGATTTGCTCGAGTAATGTACCTTCACTTGATCAGCGCCGTCTCGATCAGCACCACGCCAAACTGCCCGCCGGTCCAATTGAACGACGAGGCATCGGTGTAGCGCGTGCCCCTGGTGCGTCCGGCAATGCTCAACTCGTACGATCCGGGGTCTTCTAGCGGAACGCGCTCGATCGTGGCTTCGAGCGCAGTGTTCTTGTTACCATCGAGCGACTGGTAATGCGTCCACCCACCCAGTGGGATCAGCCCCCAGACCGGGTGCCGTACCGTCGCGCCGGGGTACTTGAGCGCCAGTTCGGTTTCGATCCATTCCTGTGACTCGCCGGTGAGGATCGCTTGCACCTGCAGCGTGCCCAGGTCGACCGGGTCGGCGTAGCGGTCCTCGTATTTGACGCAGTCCCACTTTTCGGTCGTCTTTTTCGACCAGCCTTCCCAGCCGTATTTGCACCCATCATAATCCTCGTCCTTGCAGCCGCCCATCTCGTGACAGCACTTGGTCTCTTTCTCGACGACCTCCCACTTTTCGTAGGTGTGGACGATTGCCGGCGATTCGATGCGCACGTGGACGTCCACGCCGCGCTTGCTTTCGTCCTGGCCGGCGACGACCGGGTTGGGCGGCGCGATCTTTTCGAGCAGCACCGTGCCCGGCCCTGCCCGGCCGATCATCGACGGCTTGCAGCCGTGTCCGGGCGGCGTCGGCGTTGGTACCGGTGTGTTTGGCGGCACCGGTGTAGGCGTGGGCGGCGGTGTCGACGTCGCCGGCGGTGCCGTTGGCGGTGGCGTCGGCTCTGGCGGATCGCAGCCTGGCCCAACGCACGGCGTCGGTGTAGGTGGTATCCGCCAGTCAGTCGTCGGAACGGGGACGCGGGTACCGGTGCCTCGGGTGAAGCCGTTGTCGGCGGCGTTGACGTCCTCATCGTCAGGCAAAGTTGGATCCCCACAATATATCAGCACCATCGAGCGGAAACTGATCGCCGATCCCCGCGCCCAGTCGTCGCGCAGGGCCATCGCGTTGAGGCGAATCCAGAACATGGTGTCATTGGCCAGCCCCCGGAAGACGTTGACCACGTCCTCGGTCGTAAAGTCATTCCAGTCGGTAAAGCTGGTCGCGGCGCGACCCGTCAGCGCGGCGGCTTCCCCGAGCGAAAGGTCGAGTCCATCAAAGATGCCACCCACGTTCTCGTAGCGGCCCATCAGGGCGGCAATCATCTCGAAGCCGTTGAGTTGCGCGTCCACCGGCCCGGTGCTAAAATCGGGCGCCCAACCGGTAAAGGCCATATACATCGCGGTGAAAAAGTTGGGGATTAGGTAATAGCGGCCATCCTCGTCGGCGTACTTGTCAAAGGTGGTAGCCAAGCCTACCTGGCCGATTCCCGGCACGTCGATGCAGGCTACGCACTCTTGATACGGTTCGCCCGACGGCGCCAAACCGGACAAATCGAAATTGCCAAATTCGTCTCGTGCCACCGGCGGACAGTCGCCGCCCTGCTGCAGCACTGCGATCTGGACATCTCGCGGCTGCTCATTCGACGCACTGACCGGAACCGGCAGCAGCGCGACGATGAGCGTCAGCAACACAAAAACATCAAACGTTCGTCTCTTCACAATAATCTCCTTCGGATGTTTTGAATCCGATTACTCGATAGCTAATCCATCGAGCAGCCATTGACCGTTCTCCCCTTTGATCATCAGGACGCGCACCGTCGACGTGGCCGTTTCGGCGCGGCCCTGCTCGTCCTGTGTGGTGATGGTGATCTGTACCGGCACGATTTGTCCCTCGCCGCCGATGCCGAGGTACGGCTCCGGCTTGCCATCGACGACTGCATTGGCATTTTGGATGGTCAAGCCTTTGGCTCTGGCCGCGTCGCGGATCGTGGTCAGGTGCAGCGTCCAGAATTCTCGACCTGTCTGCGTGCAGGGGGGGAGTTGCCCCGCGACGTCTTGCGTCAAGTCGATGTCGAACAGGTTGACGACGCTGTCCTCTGCCGTTTTACCTGCGTCCCTGGCGTCCTTGCCTGCCAGCGCGTCGACGACGATCACGCACAACAACAGGGCGACAAGCAAACCAACGTACTTGAGATGTTTCTTGTTGATATTTAGTTCTTTCACGATAGGCCTCCTCAAAAAATGAAAATGTGGATGAAACAAAAAAGGCCGGATTTCGGCAGCGATAGCCGCGAGGCGATTTCCTCTAACGTTATTCCTGCTCGAAACCCAGCCTTGAACGACCAGAATGTTTACCGGCAAACAAAAAAGGCCAGCCCTGGGGCGACTTTCCCCAAACGTAAGGACTGACCTTCTACCTGATTGCTTTGCTAACTGATCTACTAACGGATTTGCTAACTGATTATTTGGTTGTTAATTGCGTGTGGCAAAGCCAAAGATTATTCCGCGAAAAGTTGGGTGACGATGATATAGTTGCTACCTACGGCGATGCCAACTCCCGTTTTATGATCTTGGGAACTTGAGATGTTTTTGCGGTGCCCCTCACTTCTCATCCAATTTGAAACCGCTCTTTTAGCACTCTTATCACTGACTGATGTGGTAGCCAACAACTTGGTAGCATTTTCCGCAATATGTCCACCGTAACCATATTCACGGAGTGTTTTTGAATACAACTTTTCATTAGTTTGCGGATCATAGTGGCTGATGTAATTTCTTGCCACCATATCCTCGCTGCGCTCGCGGGCGAACTGCATCAGCCCCGGATCGACTTCCAGCGGAGCCAGCCCTGCCTTAGTACGTTCCTCATTGACCAGGCGGAGAACCTCCATCTCGAACGCGTCTCGGTCCAGCGGTACGGTTGTAGGCCCCGCGCTCGGCGTCTTGATCGTGACCCGGATGTCGCCGCTGCTGCCGCCGGGCATCTCGATCTTCCACCCCACCTCGATCGCGGCGGGATTCGTCTCCAGCGACGGGTAACTGGCCTTGTTCAACTCGACCAACTCGCCTACTGTCGTCCCGTTGGCTCGAGCAATCTTGGCCAGCGTGTCGCCCGGCTGGATGGTGTACACGGTGGATTCGAGTGCCAAAGCGCACCCGGTCAGCAACATAACGCACGTTAGAATCGCAAAGAGCTTCAAATTCATCTTGTTTTCTAGTATAGCATAATCTGTAAAAAGGAACAACTGGCTTTTACAGATGATCAAGTCGCCTTTTTGCTCTTCTGAGACAACCAAAACTGACCATCCCGGTGATTGCTCAGCGATGCCAGGTCGGTCGCGCACACTGTACCCGGCAGTTCGGCGTTATTCAACCATATGTTGACCTCGGACTCGATCTTTTTGCGCGATCTTTTGTCGAAACAAACGATGTAAAAGCGCCCGCCCGTCGCGTCGTAAACGTTCCGCCACTTGCGGTTGCGCTCGTCGCGATTCTTGGGCGTGTTTCGCTCGCACTCGACATAGATCACGTCCCCCTCCGGCAGCGCGACCATCAAGTCGGGTGCGAATTGACGACCGCCATCCAGGACGACCACCGGCGGGTACAGATCGACGACTGCATTCAGCCGCTGGCGCAGCGCGCCGGCCGCTTCCAGGTTCAGCAACACATGCTCCAGGCTCTTGTGTCTTTTGGTCAACTCGATCAACTCGGACGGCACAGGATCACGCTCGAAAAGAAGCAGAAACGTCTCCTGGCCGCGCTCGGACAGGCTGATGATCTGGGGTTGTCCTTGCGCCTGCTCAGCCGTCTGTATTTCGACCAACTCGTACTGGGCGGCCAGATCGACCGCTTCCCCAATCGCTCGATGCGTCGAGACGCCCCATCGTTCGTTCAGCTTGCTTTGCAGCGCCGTGCGCCGGCACCATCCCGTTGCACCCAACACCTGCACCAGGTCGCGGCTGCGCTCGAATCCGCGCTCGGATTTCCAGCGCCCGAACCATTCTCCCGGCGACTCGACGACGCGCACGCCCGGCGCGACCGTCCTTGTGGCAGCGGTTGTATGGTCGCCCTGCGATACAGCCTCGGCAGAAGCCGTTGTTTGAACCTGTTGGCTTTTCCGCACCGCGTCTTGCAATAACGACTTGGTCGCCGCCAATTCGCGATCGAGCCGCTGCGATGTGGCTTCCTGCTCTGCCAGGTTAGCCTTGAGCTTTGCCACTTGCTCCTGGAGCGACTCGACCTGCTCTTGCGCGGCCTCGAACTGCCGGCCCAGCCGGTCTCCGGCCTCTGCTCGATTGAGACGCGGTACCAGGTGGCGGTGGATGAATTCGACGAGTTGCTTGTTGCTCCATCGTCCGACAGCCGCCTTGTGCTCCCGCAATTCGGTGTCCAATGCCTCCGAGCAATATGCCGCCGCAATGTCGTACAACGCCTTGCGCGCCTCGGTCGCTTGCGCCTCGGCTGAGGCGCGCAGCACGCGTTCGGCATTCAATGTCTGTTCGATGTGCCGAAACCGCACGTCATTCAACTGATTCATCGCGTTGGCCACATTCCCTCCTGCATC
>JAFGJF010000258.1 GCA_016929205.1 Anaerolineae bacterium | reverse complement strand
GACCTCGTCGCCATATTGTTCGGACTCGTCGAGTTTCGAGATCGCCAGGTTGGCGTCCAGGTCGGCGTTGCAGGTACCGCGAAAACGCACCCGCCAGGATTGCTCGTCAAGCTCGCCACCGTTGTAGGCCAGCTCGGCGGCGTAAAGAATGCCTGCCCATGCCGAGTCGAAATCAACCGAGGCGCCGTCGTCTTTCCACATGGTAAAGAAAATCTCTTTTAGCCCTTCTTTGAGGCAGGCGCGCACGCAGGGCAGTGCCGTCTGCTCGGTGTAAACGTGTGAGTAGACGAACCGCCCCCAGGTCCACACTCCCGAGCCCATGATCGGCTCGAATCCCATCTCACGGTGGCGCTTGATCCACTCGCGGTAAAAATCCTCGTCGGTGTGATAATAGTCCCAGTACACCAGTTCTGCTTCTTGCGGGATCGCCGCCGCGACTTCTGCCGGCACCTGGCTGTCCATGTCGTAATAGTCGCCGCGCTGGCTGCCCATGCGGAAATACATGTCCGACCAGATCATCGGCTCCAACCCTTCTGCTGTGCAGATCTCGACTACCTTGGCCAGGTGTGCATTAAAAATGTCAAAGCCGCGTTTGTAGCCAAAGCGGTCCATGTACCGCCCGCGCCCCAGGTCGTGGGTCTCGTCCATGCCAATGTGAACGCGGCGGCTGCGCACGGCCTGCGACCAAAAGCGGATCATCTTTTCGATCAGTTCGTAGGTAGCCGGTTCGTCGACCAACACAACGCGCTCCGTGTCGCGTACCTGCCAGTAAGCACTCCGCCATTTGAGGATCTGGTCCAGGTGGCCCAATGTCTGGATGCAGGGGATCAGTTCGATGCCCAGTGTCGCGGCATAGTCATCAACCTCGACGATCTCGTCCAGCGTGTACGCGCCGCGCCCGTAGCCAAACATCGGCTCCCCGGGCAGTTCGTACGTGTCCTCGGTGTACAGCATGACCATGTTGTAGCCGCACAGCGCCATCCGCCGCAGCCATTTTTTGATCTGAGCGACGGTCATCACCGCATTGCGCGAGCAGTCGAGCATCAAGCCCATCGTTTCAAACCCGGCCTGCTCGGTCCATTGGCCGTCGTCCGGCGCCAGGCCGAGCAGCAGGCCAATACCCCGGCAAGCCTGCGTCACCGTGTGATAAGCGATCTGTGCCTTGCCGCCATCGATCCCGACCTGAACCATCCCGGCCTGGTCGGTTTGAGAAAACGTGACCTCGATCGCGTCAGGCGTGTGTTGGTTCGACAGCCCCACGCCATCCACACTCAACGTCGCCAGTGCTGCCGACAGATTTTCCGAAACCGCATCTGGATTGTACCACAGCTTCATACGAGCACCTCCTTGTCTCTAGAAAAGGTTCTGTTTATTAAAATTGACTGTTTCTATTTGTTGGGATTGTACTGCAAAGTCATTTTACCGGCAAAAGTGGGCGAACAACTGACGTGCCGAAATGAGATGTGTGTGGTATAATAGCCCTTGTTCGCGCTTTTAATTCGCGCTCGTTATTTACAGGACAATGCCGGAGGAGCATACCCATGTCTGTTATCAGGTTCGTGGTCAATACGACGATCAAGATCTTGATCCGCATTTGCTGCCGCGTGCACGATGCGTCGCTCGAGCAGGTTCCCGAACGAGGCCCGTTGATTACCGTGTCCAATCACATCTCTTTTCTCGAAGCACCGCTGTTGTACACACACCTGCTGCCGCGCAAGTTGTCCGGTTTCTCCAAGGCCGAATTTTGGAACAAGCCGGTGTCCCGGTTCCTGTTCGATATGTGGGATGCTATTCCTGTGCATCGTGGCGAACCGGACCTCGCTGCGCTGCGCCGTGTGCTGGCGATGTTAAAGGAGGGCTATATTATCGCTGTCGCCCCGGAAGGAACGCGCAGTCACGATGGCCAAATGCAGCGCGCGCGTCCCGGGGCGGTGACGATGGGATTGCGCAGCGGCGCGCCGTTTTTGCCTATCGCCCACTATGGTGGTGAGAAATTAAAAGACAATCTGCGTCGCCTGCGACGGACGGATTTTCACATCGCGGTTGGCCAGCCGTTCTACCTGGATGCCGGGGAAACCAAGGTTACGCGCACCGTGCGTCAGGATATGATCGACGAGGTTATGTACCGGATTGCGGTGCTGCTGCCGCCCGAGTACCGTGGCTATTATTCCGATCTGAATGCTGCTACGACCAAATACCTGAGGTTTGCCGACGTATAAAAGTGGGTGCATCTTCAAGTACGTCGAGAGGCAACGCCGGTATTTGAGGATGTCTCATTCCCCGATTTTCCAACACGATCATAACAGTGGCAAAATTGTTCCTCCGGGCATCCTGTGATAGAATATGTCCCTTGATCTTGACCGTTTGAAAATCGTCAAAAGCCACAACATGGATTCTGCCGTCCGGGCTTTTCGAGTGGGCGTTGGGCAAATAATATAAACTAGAGGGAATGTGATGATGAAATTGGCTACGGTCGTCCTGGCTGCGGGCGAGGGCACGCGTATGAGATCGAATCTGACCAAGCTTTTGCACTCCTTGGCGGGCAAACCGGTCGCCCAGTACGCCGTCGATATCGCGCGCGCCGTTGGCGCCAGGGAAACGGTCTTTGTAGTCGGCAAAGACAAAGAAGCGGTTCGTCAGGTGGTCGGTGAAGAGGGGATCCGCTACGTGGTGCAGGCCGAGCGCAAAGGAACCGGCCACGCGACGATGCAGGCCCGTTCTGTGTTGCAGGGCCGGGCGGATATGGTGCTGGTCTATTATGGCGATATGCCTCTGATCAAGTCCGAAACGCTGCAAAAACTGGTCGAGAATCAGGCTCAGGGCCGCAGCGTGATGACGATTTTGACTCTGGTTCACGACGATTCGATGGGCTTTGGCCGTGTTGTGCGCGCTGAGGATGGCCGCGTGCTGGAAATTGTGGAAGAAAAAGTGTGCACGCCAGAGCAACTCGCGATCAAAGAGCTGAACTGCGGCCTCTATTGTTTCAACGGCGATTGGCTTTGGTCGCATGTCGATCAGATTCCGCTTAACCCGGTGAAACAAGAATACTTTTTGACCGATATGATCGCCGTCGCCGTCGCCGATGGACAGCGGGTCGAAGCCGTCGCCACAACCGACGTCGACCAGATGATCGGCATCAATACCCGCGTTCACCTGTCCTGGTGCGAGGCCGTGATGCGCAAACGAATCAACGAGCAGTTGATGCTCGACGGCGTCACGCTCCAGGATCCGGCTTCGATCTATGTCGATGCCACGGTGCAGGTTGGGCGCGACAGCATCATCCTGGCTAATACACACATTCGCGGTCGCACCGTCATTGGCGAGGCCTGCGAGATCGGCCCTAATTCGATCATCCGGGATTGTACGATTGGCGATCGCTGCCGGGTGACGGCGTCGGTGCTCGAGGAAGCGGTGATGGAGCAAGACAGCAATATCGGGCCGTTTGGACACCTTAGAAAAGGGGCGCGCCTGTGCGCGGGCGCGCACATGGGCAATTTCGGCGAGATGAAAAATGCCACGCTCGGGCCCGGCGCTAAAATGGGTCACATGAGCTATCTCGGCGATACCACGGTCGGTGCAGAGGCCAACATTGGCGCCGGCACGATCACCTGTAACTATGATGGCAAAAACAAGCATCGTACGGCGATTGGCGAAAAGGCGTTCATTGGCAGCGGATCGATGTTGGTCGCGCCGGTCGATATTGGTGCCGGGGCCACAATCGGCGCCGGCTCGGTCGTGACCCACGACGTGCCCGGTGGCGGTCTGGCCTATGGGGTTCCGGCCCGTCTCAAGAATGACGGGGTCCGTCTTGAGACGGACGGGGGCGGAAAAGATGGATAAACGATGGACGATCAAGGGCTGATTGCGCTGGCCGTGCAGGCACGCGAGCGCGCATATGCGCCTTATTCCAACTATGCCGTCGGCGCAGCGCTGCTGGGCAAATCGGGGCGAGTATATACGGGCTGTAACGTCGAAAACGCGGTTTATTCGCTGACGGTTTGCGCCGAGCGCACGGCAGTGGTCAAAGCCGTATCGGAAGGTGAGCACACGTTTGAGGCCATTGCCGTCGTCACCTCCAACGGGGGCACGCCGTGCGGCTCGTGCCGTCAGGTCCTGGCCGAGTTTGGAGTGGATATCCGCGTGCTCGTGGCCACACCAGATGGACTGGTAGACAGCAAACGAGTGGCGGATCTGCTGCCCGGCGCGTTCGGCTCGCACGATCTGCCGTCCAGACCGGTGAATTCAACCAGAGGCTAGGATCGATGCCCCGAAACCGCGAGCGCCTGTACCACACCGAGGCCGTGGTCCTGCGCCGGCACGATATGGGTGAGGCCGATCGTTTGATCACCCTATACACCCCGAACGTGGGCAAGCTGCGGGCCATCGCCAAGGGCGTGCGCAAACCAGCCAGTCGCAAGGCTGGCCACGTCGAGTTGTTCATTCACTGCAGCCTGTTGATCGCACGTGGGAAGAACCTGGATATCATTACCCAGGCGGAGACTGTCCACCCCTTTCGGCCTTTACGAGAAGACCTGGAGCGGATCACCTATGCACACTATGCGGTCGAGTTGTTGGATCGCTTTGCGGTTGAGAACGAGAGCAACCACCCATTATTCGATCTGCTGGTCAGCACTCTGCAAAGGTTGTGCGAAGCAGATGACCTGGCTCTCGTCACCCGCTTTTACGAACTGAGGGTGCTGGCACTAGAGGGGTACCGGCCGCAGTTTTTTTACTGTCTTGACTGTAGCGACGAAATCAAGCCGGTTATCAACTATTTTAGCCCATCTCGGGGGGGCATCCTTTGTCCTCGCTGTGGGGAAGGATTGATCAATGTGTCCGGCATGGCGCGGCACGTGCGGCCTTTGGCGGTGACCACGCTCAAGGTGTTACGCTATCTGCAGACCCATCCCTACGAGGAATGCAGCCGGCTGCGGCTCACGGCGATCACGCACCGCGACTTGGAAATAATGATGCAGCACTATATCACGTTCATCCTGGAACGCAACTTGAAATCGATCGAGTTTATGAACCGGTTGCGCCGGGAAAGGACTGAATAAACGCATGAACTTTTCGGACTATCAAAATCGGTTGGCCGAGCTGGAACGCGAGCGCGGCTGGGATCGGGTCTTGCCCAGCCATACGTTTTTGCACATGGGTGAAGAGATGGGGGAAATCGCCCGCGTCCTGCAATGCTTTGAAGGATATCGTGGCACAAGCCTGACCGAGGCTGAATTACGCACCGAGTTATCAGGCGAATTGGCCGACTTGACTGCGTTCATTTTTAAACTGGCCAATCAGTATGGGGTTGATATGGATCGAGCCATGCAGGCGCACATTGCCAAGTTCCTGTCCCGTTTTGAGGATATAGAACAGGGGCAGGAAGAGATGGCGCGGTACGTGGCCTTTCAAGAGAAAAATCTGAACTGGATTCGTGGAGAATAAAAGCGGACGCTTTTGCTGTGTATAGGTTTGCTAGCGTCCGTTAGAGAGGCGAGGGGAGAATATGGGAAAAGCATTGACCTTTCAACAAGTCATTTTGCGTCTGCAAAACTATTGGGCTGACTATGGCTGCACAATCTGGCAGCCCTACAGTGAAAAACTCGGTGCGGGCACGATGAATCCGGCAACTGTGCTTCGTGTCCTCGGTCCCGAGCCCTGGAATGTCGCTTACGTTGAGCCGTCATACCGGCCTGTCGATGGACGCTATGGTGATAACCCAAACCGGATGCAATTATTTCATCAATACCAGGTGATCCTGAAACCCGATCCGGGAAATCCGCAAGAGCTCTACCTGAAAAGCCTTGAAGCGCTGGGCATTGATCGCCACCAGCATGACCTTCGTTTTGTCGAAGACAATTGGGAAAGTCCGGCGCTGGGAGCGTGGGGGTTGGGCTGGGAAGTGTGGATGGACGGCCAAGAGATCAGCCAGTACACCTATTTCCAGCAATCCGGCGGATTCAACCTCGATCCGGTGTCGGTCGAACTCACCTATGGCCTGGAGCGGATCGTAATGGCCTTACAGCGCGTGCGCAGCGTGTGGGAGATCGACTGGGATGGTATCAACACCTATGGTGATATTTTGCTCCGACCCGAGATTGAAAACTGCACCTACGGTTTCGAGGTCGGCGATGTGGAGCATCTGACCCAAATGTACAGCCTCTTTGAGATGGAAGCCAAAACGTGTCTGGCAAAAGGACTGGTCACGCCGGCGCACGACTATATTTTACGATGTTCGCACACGTTCAACCTGCTTGATGCGCGTGGCGCGGTTGGGGTGACCGAACGGGCCAGGTATTTCGCGCGTATGCGTGCCCTCTCTCTTGAGGTTGCCAAGGCATTTGCCGTTCAGCGGGAGGAACTGGGGTATCCCTTGCTGCAAAAATCCAGGCTGAATACGTCCAGGTCGCAAGCGCCCCGGTTGCCCGAGCTCGATGTCCGGCGCTTGAGCGATCAGCCGGAAACCTTTTTACTCGAAATCGGCACTGAGGAACTCCCGTACGGCGACCTGAACGACGCGCTCGACCAGTTGCGGTCCAGCGTGCCCGACTTGCTCGACACGTTGCGGCTGTCGCATGGCCAGATCGGCGTGCAAGGTACACCGAGGCGATTGGTCGTCATGGCCCAAGATCTTTTGCCGCGCCAGCCCGACCGTGACCAAATCGTCAGGGGTCCGCCTGCCAATCGCGCTTTTGACTCGTACGATGCCGCCACTGGGGTGCTGGGCAATCCCACCCGTGCTGCACAGGGTTTTGCCCACAGCAAAGGTGTGGATGTGTCCGACCTTGAGGTGCGTGACGTTGATGGCGGGCAGTATGTCGTCGCCATAGTGCGTGAGCAGGGGCGTTTGGCCGGCGAGGTGCTGTCTGAAGCACTGCCGGGATTGGTTGCCAGTCTGTCCTTTGGTAAAAGCATGCGCTGGAATGCCTCTGGTGTCGTCTTTTCGCGCCCGATTCGCTGGTACATCGCCTTGCTTGGTCAGGTCGTGCTGCCCTTTGAGTATGCCGGTGTGCACAGTGGGCGCACCACGCGCGGCTTGCGCCTGTTTGACTCGCCGAAAATAGAGATCGCCGAGGCGTCTGTCTATGGAGAGGCGATGATCGAAAACAAGATCGTCGTCGACGTCGCCCAGCGGCGCCAGCTCATTCGCCAGCAGGCAGAAGCGTTGGCTGCCGAGGTCAATGGCGTCATCTATGATGATGGCGGTGTCTTGTTGGATGAGGTAACCGGTCTGGTCGAGCTGCCGACCGCGCTGCGCGGCGCTTTTGACAAAGACTATCTCAAGCTGCCGGCCGACATTTTGATCTCGGTGATGAAAAAGCACCAGCGCTATTTTGCTGTGGTGGGCGCGCCGGGCAGCGAGCGAGAGGGGCAACTGCTGCCCTATTTTATCACCGTGCGCAATGGAGATGATCGAAACCTGCCTATCGTGCGCCTGGGCAACGAGGACGTGATCCGCGCCCGCTTTGCCGACGCGGCCTTTTTCTACAAAGCCGACTCGAAACAGCACCTGGGCTGTTTTGTGCCGCGCCTCGACACACTGACCTTTCAGGAAAAGCTGGGCTCGATGCTGGACAAGGTCCGGCGCATCGAAAAATTGGCGCCGCGCATTGGCGAACAGATGGGGCTGTCTCCGGCTGAATTGATGACCGTCCATCGCGTTGCAGAGCTGTGCAAGGCCGATTTGGCCACGCAAATGGTGGTCGAAATGACCAGTTTGCAGGGCGTTATGGGCCGCGAGTATGCGCGCTTGAGCGGCGAACCGGACGCCGTCGCCAGCGGCATCCTCGAGCATTATCTGCCGCGTTCTGCCGGGGACATCCTTCCTAAATCCAAGCCGGGGCTCATTGTTGGTTTGGCGGATCGGCTGGATAGTTTGGTTGGCTTGTTTGCGGTCGGGCTCAAGCCGTCGGGCACCAAGGATCCATTTGCGTTGCGGCGCGCGGCGTTGGGCATTGTCCAGCTGTTGCTCGGTTTGGAAATCCGTCTCGACCTGAGCAAAGTCATTGCCATGGCTGTCAGCACGCTGCCCGAGGGGCTTGTCGAGGGCGATCAAGCCGACAGTGTCCAGTCTGAGGTGCTCGAATACATCAGCCAGCGGCTGCGCGGCATTTTGCTCGAACGGGGACTGCGCTACGACGTGGTTGATGCCGTCCTCGCCGAGCGCAGCGCCGATCCATACCTGGCGATGCAAACCGCGGACGGGCTAAACGAGTGGGTGCAGCGTGATGACTGGGAGCCGCTGCTCACGGCCTATGCGCGTTGCGTGCGCATTGTGCGCGACCTGGATACGCGTTACCCCGTCGATCCCGAGTTTTTCGCCGAAAAGCCGGCCTCCAATCTGTATGACGCGACGCGCGTGGCCAAGGCGACCGTTTCGGAAAATCGCAGAATTGGTGAAGTGCTGCGCGCCATCCAAAAGCTGATCCCCGACATCAATACCTTTTTTGACGAGGTCCTGGTAATGGATCCCGATCTTGCGATCCGCAAGAACCGGCTGGGATTGGTGCAGTCGATTGCTGCGCTAACTGACAACGTCGCCGACCTGAGTTTGCTGGAAGGATTCTAGTGTGAGACGCGGTTGGGTGCGAGTCACATTGTGTCAATGAAAACAGGTGCGATCGATAAAAGAGAAGCCCTGCTCCTGGGCGGTATCCTGGTGCTTGCACTTTTGCTGCGCCTGGTCGGGATCGATCGCGTTCCTCCTGGCGTGCGCTATGACGAGTTGATGAATCTGCGCATGGCAGAACGTGTCCTTGCCGGCGAGCGGCCGATCTATTTCGAGGAAAGCTGGGGCCACGAACCGCTCTACCACTACCTCCAGGCGCTGTCGTTGGCTGTGCTGGGCAAGACGGCGCTTGGACTTCGTTTCGTCTCGGTTCTCTCGGGCGTGTTGACCGTATTCGCAACCTACCTGATCGCCCGTCACCTCTTTGGGCCGGCCATTGCCGTCGTCTCCTCGCTGCTCCTGGCGTGCTCGTTCTGGTCGCTGATGCTAAGCCGGTTTGGCCTGCGTATCGTCGGCGTCGCGCCGTGGACCGGGTTGGCGGCTTGCGCCTTTTGGCGTGGCCTGGAGACGCCAAAAGATAAACCCAGGCACATCCTCTTGTGGTTTGGCTTGTGCGGCCTGTGCCAGGCGATCATGCTATATACGTATTTCGCCGGGTGGATGATGCCGGCTTTGTTTGGCGTGTTCACCCTCTATATGGCGCTCGTGCATCGATCCCGGCTTCAAGGACGTTGGATCGGGCTGGCGTTGTGTGTTATTTTGCCGCTGCTGCTGGTTTCGCCGATGCTTGTCTATGTGATTGGCCATCCCGAAATCGGGCAGCGGGTGGGTCAGGTGGGTTCCAAGATCGGTTATGTCGTGCAAACCCAGGACCCTGGGCCGCTGCTCAAAAACGTGTGGCATACGCTCCAGATGTTCAGTTTTCGGGGCGACAAGGAATGGCTGTACAACATTCGTATGCGGCCGGTTTTCGATCCATTGACCTCTCTGCTTTTTTATGGCGGCGTCCTGCTTGCCTTGTGGCACTGGCACAAACCCCGTACTCTGTTTTGTTTTCTTTGGCTGGCGGCGGGCGTTGCTCCGACCATGGTCACCTGGCCCTCGGGCAGCCTGCCGCACTCGGTTGTGGCCCTGCCGGCAACGTACCTGCTGCTTGGCCTGGCGGTCGTTGCCGCCTATCGTTGGACCAAGGCACTTGAGCGCAAGCTGCTTCGCTGGTCCATCTTGATCGTCTTGGCTGGTGTGTTGCTCTTGAGCGCTGGGCGAGACGGTTACGACTATTTTGTCCGCTGGCCCTTATCTCCCCAAGTCCGCAAAGAATACCTGGCTCCGGCCGCGGCAGCAGCCAGGTACCTGGATGCGAACGACGACGGCTTGCCGGTCGCTATTTCCGCACCGTTTGTCGATTACTGGTCGCCGTGGAGCAAAGTGAGTTTTGACCTTCTGCGCAAGCATCCCGACCATGCTGTGCGTTGGTTCAACGGCACGCAAAGTGTTCTTTTTCCAGCCGGTGCGCAGGTCCGGTTTATCTTGACCGACTATATGGATCCTGTCTCGGAATTGGATGCCGAGTTGTACAACTTGGTCGTGGCAGGAAGCGAACGGATTGTGACCGGGTTTCGAGACTGGCAAGGCACGGTGCTGGAGGTTTACCGCTTTCAGGATCGGACGGGGTTGCAGCAGCTTTTGACCTCCTGTGCGTCAATGCCGGTATGGGCCAGTGCGGAGGATGCCTATCAGGGCAGCGTGTCCCAGGCGCAGCGCCAGGCGCTGGCTTTGCCACTTCGTTTTAGCGATCGGCTGCTCTTTTTGGGCTACACGGTCGATCGCGAGCGGGTGGCTTCAGGCGAGCCGTGGCGCCTGGTAACCTGCTGGCGCGTGCTGGATGCAAACAGCGATCCGCTGGCTATTTTCGTTCACGTTCTCGACGATGGCAATGCGGTCCGGGCGAGCCGCGATGAACTGGGTGTGTCGACGGCGGGCTGGCAGCCGGGCGACACGCTGATCCACGTTCACCATCTCTCGATTCCCGCCGATTTAGATGGTGCGCAGCGGGTGGAATTGGGCGTCTATTCGCCGGTCACGCTCGAACGGCTCCCGCTTTATACGGGTAGCGACGACCAGTCCGCGCCACACAGCCGCGTGCTTTTGAATCCTCTTGATGTCCAATAGCCTCTCTTTTCGTTTATCGTTACACAACTGTAACGAAAAAGAATAGTTATTGCTCAGATCTTGGGTTGACCTTTGCGTACTCGTATAGTACAATTACTCATGATCGGTACATGCGTACTTGAATTAGCCAGGAAGGCCCATGTCGGTATTTAAAGATATTTTAGCCATATTGACGACTTCAAATGGGGCAATTGCGTACTATTTGGTCCTTTTGTTTTCTATATGGGCGATGGCCGGTCTGGCGCTATCCCGATGGTCGCGTGGGGAACGCAGAGGCGCGGTGCCGCGCCTCTTGATGGCCAGCGGGCTGATGTTGTTTGGCCGTTTTCTCCTCTTTGTCCTCGCTTTGCTCGACCGGCGAAATGGCGTGTCGTTGGTGTTATTCGGCCCGCCGACCGAGCGGCTCATCGATGCACTGACACTGGTGCTCATTGCCTGGGCATTTGTCGATGCGCTTCGCCAACCGACGGCAATGAACAGCATCCTTGCCGGTCTGGCAGCGCTTTTGTTCATCGGCTTTTATATCATTGCCGTCATGCAGTGGAGTATTTCCTGGCAGAACAACACCACCCTGGCCTACAACTTGTTTTGGCAGCAGTGGGTGTGGGAGATCGGGCAGTTCTTGTTCGCCACCCTGGTCGTAGCTTATCTTTTTACCCTCTCGGTCCCCGAGCGTGGAACGCTTGTGGTTGGCCTGGGTACACTTGTTGCCGGGCATCTGCTCCAGGCCGTATTGCCTTTTGCCGATCAGGTCCCTCACTTTGCCGGTTGGGTGCGTTTTAGCAATCTCGTTGTTTTTCCGCTGCTTGCCGTGTCTGCGTTTCGCCTGATTGTCCAGCGTTTTGATACCGAGCTTGCCGAGCTGCGTGTTGTCGGCCAAGAATCGCTGTCCCAGGTCACCGGATTGATGGACCTGGCCGATTTCAGCCGCAAGGTTGGTTCATCGCTCAACGTAAACACGGTTTTGGAGAACGCCGTGCGCAGCGTGGCACAGATCGTGTCGATCAACCTGTGCGCGATTGGTTTGTTCACGCAGCGAGACAGCGGTGAGATGGAAATCGTTGCCGCTTACGACAGCCACCAAATCAAAAACATGGACACACGTTTTATGATCCAGGATTATCCGGCAGTCGAGCATGCCGTTACCCGTGCCAAGCCGGTCATTCTCGATCCGGGCGAAAATGGCCGAACGGCCGGTATCTATCGCTTGCTAGGGTATGAGGATGTAGGACCGCTCATTATCCAGCCCTTGACCTCGTTAGGGGAGCAGGCAACGGTCATGGGCGTGATCCTGGTTTTTCGTCCCGGCAGCACCAGGCCATTTACGGCCGTCGAGATCAACAAGTGTGAAACGCTTTCAGGTCATGTTTCGATCGCCATCCGCAACGCGCAGCGTTACCGTGAATTGGAAAACAGAAACGAGCAAATGATGGCCGACCTGCGCCTGCTCGAGATGGATCACGCGCGGGTAAATACCGATCTCGAGAATCGCCTAAAGCAGAGCCAAAAAGAGATGTCTTTGTACATCCAAAAGTTGTACGAGATCGAAGTCAGCGAACAGCGCATGCACAATGATCTACGCGAGCTGCGCAACGAGTTGCACCAGGCTCAGAAAGCGGGCCTCGAGCTGGAACAGACCAGATCGGAGCTGGAAAAAAGCATCAAGCAGGTCGGCATTTTGACGCACCGAGTCAGCCAGCTAGATGCGACACGCCTCGACCTCGAGCGTCGAGTGAGGGATATGGAACAGCAGAAAGAGGATTTGAGTTCCGACCTTTTACACTCGCAAAGCGGGTGCGCCGATCTGGAAGAACAGGTGCGGCAGCTGCAAACCGAGCTGGCGCGGAATGCCTTTGCCGCCGACCAGGAAGGTGGCTCTGCGAACGGGATCAGCATGATTGCCCTGGATGCCATGATGTATGGCGTTATGTTATGCGACAAGGGCGGGCGGATTATCCGGCTGAACGATGTCGCATTGCGCTTTTTGGGAGACGACGCGACAAAATGGATGGGCAAGGCCGCGTTTGATATGTGGTCAGACGACGCGTGGCAAGCCGCTATCCATTCTGTGACCGACGAGTACGCAGGGACGCCTGGCGTGGGGCCGTTTACGGTCAGGCAAAATCAACAGGCGTTTGACGTGTCTCTGGGCCCACTGCACATTGGCGAGCGCCATGTCGGGGCGGTGATCACGCTGACCGATGCCCAGACTGTGGACGAGCGCGCCCAGGCCAGGGACGAGTTTTTGAGCTCTTTGGCTCAGGAACTGCGCACCCCGATGACCTCCATTGTCGGCTATACCGAGCTGTTGCTCAGTGGATCGGTCGGGGAGCTGGACGATATGTCCCGGAAATTCTTGCAGCGTGTACAAGCCAATATTGAACGCATGGGCGGGATGCTCAACGATCTCGTCGGCGTGACGGCCATCGATCTGGGCAAGCTTGTCATCGAGTTGGAAGCGGTCAAGATGGCGCGGATCATCAAGATGGCGCTGCGCAAGGTGCAGTTTCGCTTGGAGGAAAAAAACCTCGAATCACAGCTAGACATTGCCGATTTGCCCGAGATTTACGTCGATCCGGATTCGATGCAGCAGATTCTCGACAATCTGCTGACCAATGCTTGCAAGTCTTCTGATGCAGGTACGACGATTGAGCTCAAAGCGAGCCAGGAGTATGATGACGGCGGCAATGCTTTTCTGCACATCGCCGTATCGGACACCGGGGGGGGCGTCGCCCCTGGCGATCGTCCTCGTGTTTTTGACCGTTTTTATCGCGCTGACGACGCGCTCATCTCCGGGCTGGGAGAAACAGGGGTGGGGTTGTCCATCGTTAAAGCGTTGGTCGAGGCGCACGAAGGGCGCGTTTGGATCGAGAGCGAAATGGGCCAGGGCTCTACGTTCCATTTTACGGTTCCATATGGCCTGGAAGAAAAAATAGGCAGGGGGCAGAAAGAATATTCGATCAAAGGAAACGGGTATGGCTAACCTGAACCGGAGTCCGAAAATTCGCTCCGATCTGTTACGGCAGATGATTGTGGGCGTGACCATTGTTAACGTGCTCGTCTGCACCGTTCTTGGAAGCGGTGTGTTGAGCATACGCGAGCGTTCGCTCGATGTCGCTTCCGGCGCTACCTCGACGCCGATTCAGTGGCCCACCGCAGCGCCGACGAACACGCCGCGTGCGGTGGCGACTGAAACGCCTCCTGTTGAAACGGCGACGCTCTTGCCCACCTCGACACCGGTACCGGCGACGGCTGCGCCGACCAACACGCTCGAGCCGGGCGAGACACCGCCGCCGACCGAGACGCCGACGAACACACCGTCGCCGACCGAGACGCCGGTTGCCACGGCAACCGCCACGGCGACCCGTGCGCCGACCGCTGCCGCGCCCTGCATTCCTAGTCCACCCTTATCCTGGATCGTCTATTACGTGCAGAGCGGGGACACATTGACGCAGTTGGCCTTGCGGCGCAGGACCACAGTCTCCAAGATCATGCAAGAGAATTGTCTCAAAACGACGGTCATTCTAAGCGGGCAGCACCTGTACCTGCCACCTCTGCCGGTTGTGCCGACGGCTGTGCCGACTAGCTGCGTCGCGAATCCGCCCGCGGACTGGATCCAATACACTGTCCGTGACGGTGATACATTGTACGATCTGGCCCAGGAGCGCGGGACGAGCATTGTTGATATTCGTGACGCCAATTGTTTTACCGGGGCCGATGTATACAGCGGGCTGCAGATCTATTTGCCGCCGCTGCCGGTCACGCCTACGGCGACGCTCGAACCGACCCTGCCGGTCACGCCCACGGCGACGCTCGAACCCACGATGACCGTAGAACCCACGGTGACCGTAGAACCCACGGTGACCGTAGAACCCACGGTGACCGTTGAACCCACGGCGACCGTTGAATCGACTGTGGTGCCAACGGCAACGACCGAACCAGGGACGACGCCGACCGAGGTTGCTGCGACGCAGACGCCGGT
>JAFGJF010000257.1 GCA_016929205.1 Anaerolineae bacterium | reverse complement strand
CTCCTCCAAGTAAGTGGTTGTGGTAGACTTACTTTACCTGGATTGAGCGTGCCAGTCAACTTCCCAAAAATGTAGGGTGGCTAGTATCGGATATCCAAAAGCCGCGATCTGTCATGGATAGGCATAAAAAAGGCTGGATTCCCGCTAGAAACATGCGGGAATGACATTCGCTAGTCCACATTACATCGTGCAAGTGGCAAACTGGGCCGTTGATTTGAAAGGTCAACAGAACCTAATCATTTTGCCAGATGCGAATCTTGTTGTCGGCGCCGCCAATGGCAAGCCACCGCCCGTCAGGCGAAAAGGCCAGGCTGCTGACCACCTTGGTGCTGACCGGCAGTGCTTGCAGCAGGGCCCAGTCGGCGACCGCGCGCAGTTGTACCTTGCTTTGCAGGCTCAGGGCGACCGTTTTTTCATCGGGCGAAAAGCGTATGCCGCGTACACCGGGCTCGTCCAAGTCGATGGCGCGGATCTGCTGCCATGCTGTCGTGTCCCAAAAACGAACCGTTTTTTCGTAGCTCAGCGAGACGAGCTGCTTGCCACCGTCGATGAACTTGAGCGAGCTGACAGCCACAGCCTGTCCCGACAGGGTGGCGATCCGTTCTCCGGAAGGCAGAGCCCAGATCGCGATCTCGTCTCCCAGCCCAGATGTTGCCAGCAGTTTGCTATCCGGCGAAAAAGCGATCGAGGCCAGGTTCTTTTTGCTGGCCCTGATCCCGACCACCTCTTGGCCGTCCAGCGTCCAGACCATGGCTCTGCCGCCGTACGATCCTGCTGCGACCCAGTTGCTATCGGGCGAGATGCGCACCGCAGCAACGACCTGCTTGCGGTCCTGGAGCGTGTGCAGCAGCCTGCCGTCGGGAAACGACCACAGTTTGACTGTCTTGTCCGACGATCCGGTGGCCAATGTGTTGTTGTCCGGGGAGAGTGACAGGCAGTGCGCGCTGTTGCTGTGTCCCTCAAAGGTTCTGATCCACTCCCATCCGGGCACCGACCACAACTTGACCACGTTGTCCATCCCGGCAGAAATCAGCGTCCGGCTTTTGTTCGTGAACTGTAACCCCAATACGTAACTGTCGTGGGCCTCAAATACGGTTGTTTTCTTCATCATGACATCCGATCTCAATTTCGGCCTGTGGAGTAAAAGTGCTGGCCGGTTTCCGTCCATTGCCGGGGAAGCCGATTTCACCCAGTTCCAGCACAAACTGGTCAAAGGTTTGAAAATGGATGGCGGCCATGCCGGCGGCCTGGGCGCCCCTGACGTTGGCCACTGAATCGTCGACAAAGAGACATTCATCGGCCGGGATCGCCAGCGCGTCCAGGCAGGCCTCGTATATTGCTCGATCCGGTTTGACAATGCCCAACTGGCAGGAAAAGATGAGATGGTCAAACAGGTCAAGCCACTGGAAATGCTCGCGCATAAAGAGCAGCGTATCCCAGGTCATATTCGAGATGATCGCCAGTTTGGGAATGCTGGCCCTGTGCTGCTGCAAGAACCGGATCATGGACTCGTTGATCTGGGTCCAGCTTGCCATATCCTCGTGATTGAGTCGAGAAATGGCAGCGGGCGTTGCTTCGATACCCAGGTGCTCGAGTACGATGGTCCAATAGGCGTCGCTCGACAGTTGGCCACTGTCGAATTGTGGCCGCAAGCCGGTGTAGACGCGCATAAAGTCGTCATAGTCCTGGTTGACCAGTTCGAGCATGCGTTTGATGTTTTCGGGGTTCTGCGGTTTGCTGATCACGCCGCCATAATCAAAGATTAGGGCGTTGATGCCGGTTTTACTCATCTCGCTCCTTTTCCCAAATCTCTTATCCCGAGTCCCATTCCTTGTGCCAGGGGTAGGTGATAAAGATCGGATAGAAACCGACGGCCCGGTAAAAGGCCAATCCTGAACCGACAAGGGCTCGCGCTGCGCCCAGCGTTTTGGCCCGCCGGATCGTTTCCAGGACCGCGGCTTTGCCCAATCCCTTTCTTCGATAATCGGGGTCGGTGGCGACCGGCTCCACGTAGGCCGTCTTGGTGTGCGGTTCGTACCATATTCCGCAGTAAGAGACGAGATGCCCGCCAGGAGCCTGGACCATCACCACCAGCTCGGGACGGTAGAGAGGCGCTTTTTCCACGCCGGCCCGGCCGGCGACGTATTGTTCGGGAGGCGGCCCGTCGTGATTAAAGCCCCGCCACAGCACGCGATTGATCGCGCGCAGATCGTTGTCCCGGGCGCGATCGGTAAACGTGAACCCTTCCGGCAGCAAAATGGCGGGAAACGGCTCATCGATGTCAAACCGGGCCATCACCTGCGGCTCACCTGTTGCCTGGCGATACCCGGCTGCGCGGGCAAGCGCCTCAAGATCGTCGTCAAAGTCGTGGATGTACAGGGTCAGTTTCTTTGTGCCGTCCTCAACGTGGGGCAAGGCTGTCTCGGCATAGCGCAGCATCTCTGCTTTCAGGTGTGTGTAAGCGGGATCGACCTGGAAGAAGGCCTCGCCCAGGGAGCCTTCGAAATGAACCATGCCGACGATCGCTTGCCCGGCTTGCCAGATGCCGGTTGGGGCCAGGTTTTCCTCCATGCCATCCTGGACCGAGTAGACGGCATATTCCCAACGGGCCCGGAGCCAGTTGGGAATCCGATCTGCTGCCGGACAGGTGCGTTCGAGAAAGGCGCTGACTCGCGGCGTGTCCTGATAGGGTTGGTAGGGTCTAAGAGATGCTTTCATACTGCTCTGTAGTGACCTCAAGATTTTATGGCCACGCACATCAGATGAGGGCTGGCCCCGATCAGGCTTGGTTCTTGTTCGGTTTTGGCAACGAGCTCCAGCAAGAATTCGCGATGGTTGTCTACTGCCCAGTTGTGGTCAAAATCCTGCATCATGTAGCTGATTCCCTCCACCGCGAGCAGCGCTGGCATCTCGAATCCGGCAGCGGTGACCTCGTCCCGCAGCTCTTGCGGGTGGTGAAAGAACGTGTCGGTAAAATAAGCCGGATTTCCGGTCGGGTTGCGGTGTTGGCCATCTTGCAGGTCGCGGCGCATGATCTGGCGAAAAGGCGGATCGAGGAAATAGCCAGACGCCAGGCCATCGATCGTCGAAGCAAAGCGCGAGATGCCGACGGCAAAGACGATGCCGCCGCGCTTGAGCACCCGGTAGGCCTCCTGGAGCGCCTGGTGGCGGTCTCGCGCTTGAACCAGGTGGTACAATGGCCCCATCAGCAGGACTGCGTCGGCGAATGCGGCGTCGAACGCCAAGTCACGCGCGTCACCGAGACGGTAACTGGCGATCGGGGCCTCGGGCTGCGCGCCGGAAGCAGCCTGGGCTTGCTGGATGTGCAAGGGCACAGGATCGACCAGGTGAACCTGGTAGCCTTCCCGGGCCAGCCAGCACGCGTAGCGGCCGGCCGCGCCACCGACGTCCAGCACCACGGCCGGCGGGGGCTTGAGATGACGGAGTATGATATTCTGAGTGCGGAGGTACTCGATCTGCCCCCAGGCGTGTGAGAGGCGGGCCTGTTCGTCGTAAGCGTCGTAATAATCCAAGACGTGGCGTGTCGATTCGTCTGGCTGCTGCATATCGCTCCCTCACTCGAGTATGGCTCTGATCCGCCGCAGCCCCGCACCAACGGACTGCTGCTTGGTTATGCGGAAATGGCCCAAATCCCCGGTGCGTTCGACGTGCGGCCCGCCGCAGATTTCCTTGCTGAATGTACCAATCGAATAGACGTTGACCCACTCTCCGTAGCGACTCTCAAAAAGGCCGATCGCGCCCTGTGCTTGCGCTTGCTCAAGGGGCATTTTTTCGACCGTCACCGGCAAATTCTTCTGGATCTGGTCGTTGACGATGTTTTCGACGGCAGCTACCTGATCGGCATCGAGCTTTTCAGGATGGGAAAAGTCAAAGCGGAGCCGATCGATGGTGATGTTGCTGCCGCGCTGCTCGACGTGAGGCCCCAGCACCTGGCGCAGCGCCTGGTGCAGCAGGTGGGTGGCGGTATGCAACCGGGTTGTCTCGGACGACCTCTCGGCAAGCCCGCCTTTGAACCGGGCGGCCGCTCCCTGCCTCGATTTTTCCTGGTGCGCCTGGAAAGCGGCGTGAAAGCCATCCATATCGGCCGTGAGCCCTTGTTTCTGGGCCAGCTCTTGGGTCAACTCGGGCGGAAAGCCGTACGTGTCGTACAGGTGGAACACCGTTTCTCCCGGCATGGTATCCTGGCCGTGCGACGTGCAGCTTGCGACCGCTTTGAAAAACTCTCTTTCGCCCCGCTTGAGCGTTCGCTGAAAATGTCTTTCTTCTTCCTCCAGCGTGGCCAGGACGTGGTCGCGGTTTTCCCCCAGTTCTTGATACACGTCGGACAGAGTTGGGATCGTTACCTCGGCAACCCGGGTCAGGAACAGGGCATCGATGCCGATCTCACGTCCATAACGCACCGCGCGCCGGATCAGCCGGCGGGCGATGTAAGGCTGATCGACGTTGCCCGGCACGATGCCTTCGGCGAGGATGAACGCCGCCGCCCGGACGTGGTCAGCGATCACGCGCACGGCAAATGGGTCCGGGCTTTGCACCGTAGCCAGGGATCGGATCCTGTCCATAATGGGGGCAAACAGCTCGGTCTGGTAGAGCGAAGGTTTGCCCTGGAGAACGGCCAGGACGCGTTCCAATCCCAGGCCGGTGTCGACGTTTTTCTGAGCCAACGGCCTATAGGTACCGTCCGCCTGCTTGTCGTACTGCATAAAGACGTCGTTCCAGACCTCCCAAAAGCGGGCAGGGTTGGTTTCGGGCGTCTTGTTGGCCGGGCCATCGGGGTTCATATCGTAAAACATCTCGGTATCGGGCCCACAAGGGCCGGTTGCCCCGGCCGGCCCCCACCAGTTGTCCTTTTTGGGCAAAAAGAGGACGTGGTCCTCCGGTATGCCAACCGACTGCCAGATCTGTGCCGCTTCAAGGTCTCGCGGTGCATCCTGATCGCCGGCGAAACAGGTCACGCGCAGGCGGTCGGGCTCGAATCCCAACTGTTCGGTCAGGAATTCATAACTCATGCCAATCGCTTCGGCCTTCCAGTAATCGCCCAGCGACCAGTTGCCCAGCATCTCGAAAAAGGTGAGGTGCACGTCGTCGCCAACCTCCATAATGTCGTCGGTGCGGATGCACTTTTGGTGGTTGACCAGCCGCTTGCCGGCCGGATGCGGCTCGCCCATCAAAAAGGGCACGAGAGGATGCATCCCTGCAGTGGTAAAGAGCACGCTTGGGTCGTGCTCGGGAATCAGGGATGAACTGCCGATGATGGCGTGGCCTCGCTCCTTGAAAAAATTCAAATAGATCTGGCGCAGTGTTTTGGCAGTCACCATTTTTCTTCTCCACTTGGATCTGTCGTTTTGTGCTGGTCTTTTCTGTGCTGCGCTGTAGAACGACTTTTTTCCTCAAATGGCGATTCCGTTCTCTTTTAAGAAGGTGCCAAAGGCACGATCTATTTCCTCGATGTGATTGAGCAGCCAGTTGCCCAAAAAGGTGTCGATCGCTTCCGCCAGGGGCTGGGTGGCACCTTCTTCTTGAAAATCATCAACCAGGTTTTTCAACGTCTTTTTCAACTCGCCGTGCTTGAGCCGGTGTGCCGCGAGTCCGGGATAGTCGTGGGCCGTCATGTGTTTTTCTTCGGTGCCAAAGTGGTAATAGGTATAATCGATCAGGAAGCCCAGCGTCTGGGCAATGTGCTCGACGCCCAGGTGCGAGTCAAAGGCCGCGGCCAGATCGTTGAGATGTTTGATCCACTCTTTGTGCTGCTCGTCGATCAAGGCGACGCCGACGGACAGGCTGTCGTTCCATTCTATTTTGTTCAATGAGTGCTCCTTTCGGATGTGATTGTGTCTTGGATGTGTTTGCACATTGTACCGCTATCCGGCATTTAAGGCAAAAAGCGCTGGCTTTATTCAGGCGGAACAACCCAAAGATGCCTTCATGTGTATGGGCATCAAAGCCTAACCAGCGCCTTTTTTAGCTCGCTCCGTCTTTGTTCCGATCCGGCGAGGACGATATCGCGCAGTGGACGTCCGTCCGTGAGGGTGCCATAGTCGATGCGTTCGCCGTCCAGGTATTCGAAATCGAAACCGAGCGAGCGGACCACGGCATGGGCGCCGGCAATGTCCCAGATGTGGCCGCCCGGGCCGGCGAGAGCACCCAGGAGGCCTGGATAAATCAGGGGAAAACAGAGGTGCAGCGCCGCGCTGCCGATGCTTCTGATCTTGCCGGGGTAGGCGCCTAGATCGACCTGGCGGTGAATGTT
>JAFGJF010000256.1 GCA_016929205.1 Anaerolineae bacterium | reverse complement strand
GCCAGCCGCCGCTCTATTACCTGCTTGGCGCGCTGCTGGTCGGCGGGATCGATCTCTCTGACGCCGACAGCCTGCTGTGGGCCAACCCGCAGGCCAACATCGGCGACCCGATGAACCCCGGCAACAAAAATGTCTACATTCACCCGCCCGAACAACACTTTCCCTGGCACGGGGCAGTGCTGGCCGTTCACGTCTTACGCTTTTTTTCGCTGCTCCTCGGCGCGACGACCGTGTTCCTCACCTGGGCGATCGTGCGTCTCATCTTTGCCGATCAACCTCTGCTGGCGCTGGCCGTTGCCGCCACGGCGGCCTTTATTCCGCAGTTTGTGTTTATCACCTCGACGGTCAACAATGACAACCTGATGACCTGCCTGGCTACGCTGGCGTTGTACCTGATCCTGAAACAGTTAAAAGTGACAGGTTGCAGGCCAAGCGTTGCCAATGGCACACATCACGCATCACGTTTCACGCATCACGTTTCACGCATCACGTCTCACGTTTCACGCATCACGTCTTACGTTTCACGTCTCACGCATCACGTTTCACATTTCACCCCTCACGCTCCCTGGCTCATCCTGGGCATCGTCCTCGGCATGGCCATGCTCTCCAAATTGACCGCCCTTGCCTTGTTGGCTCTGGTGGGCATGGCGATTGCCCTGCTGGCCTGGCATGCGCGTTCCTGGCGCGCGTTCTGGAGAATGGGACTGCTGGTGGTCTTGCCTGCGGTGGTTATTTCCGGCTGGTGGTATCTGCGGAACGTGCGCCTATACGGCGAGCCGACCGGCCTGACGGCCATGTGGGAGGTGGTCGGGCGGCGGCAGGATTTCGGCGTCGATCTGTGGGGCGAGTTTCGCGGCCTGCGCTACTCGTTTTGGGGGCTGTTTGGCTGGTTTTCGCTGGCCATGCCCGGTTGGATAGTCCGCCTCCTGGACCTGTTTTCACTGCTGGCGCTGGCCGGCGGGATCATTGCCTTCGGGCGCTGGGTGCGATTTGGCCCGAATGCAATCTATTCGCCGGCCCGGGGCGCGTGGGCGGCGTTGCGCTATCGCGAGCCGGAATGGGGCGCGGCGTACCGGCCGCTGGCACTGCTGTTTTTGGCGTTGTGGATGGGTGTGGTTTTTGTCGCGTTGGTACGCTGGACGTCACTGACGGAGGGGTCGCAAGGACGTTTGTTGTTCCCGGCGATTGTGTCCTTTGGCCTCTTTTTCGTGTCGGGCATGCGCACCTGGTTTTTGCCACGCGTGCGCGACGCGGCGAGTCTCATCCTCGTTTTGGCGCTGTTCGCGTTGGCCGCCGCCGCTCCCTGGCTGTGGATCGCGCCGGCCTACGCCCTGCCCGCGCAGTTGGCGGCTCTGCCGGAGGGAGCGGTGCCTCAAGACGTTCGCTTTGGCGAGGCGATCGTGCTGCGCGGCGTGGGTTTTGAGCAGGATTGGGTGCGCCCTGGCGATGCGTTTGCCGTGACCCTGTATTGGCAAACCTCGCGTTCTTTGGCCGGCGAAGCGGAACGCATCGTCTGGCTGCGCCTGCTCGATGCGGTGGGACAGGGTATCGGTCTGGAGGATTCGTATCCCGGTTCAGGCACGCTGCCCACGTCGCTGTGGCCGGTGGGGCCTGTGTTGGCCGGGCGGCAAGTCGTTCGCGTGGGCACGGACACGGACGCGCCGCTGGTGGCCCGCCTGGATCTTGGTCTTTACGACGAACAGAGTGGTGAACGCCTGCGGGCTGCCGGCGATCTGCTGACCATTGGCCGGGTCAAGGTGGTGCCGCGCCGCTGGCCCGAGTTCGACAGGCGGCAGCGGATCGCGGTTTTTGATGCCGGGGATCAGCCGGGCAGCGTGTGGCTGGCGGCAGAATTCACTGCCGATCATCGTTCGGCCAAGGCGGGAGCGCTCTATCCTGCAGTCAAGGCGGGACAGTCTCTGCCCTTGACCCTGACCTGGCAGGTGCAGGCGCCGCCGGGACGCAACTATACGGTTTTTGTCCATCTGCAAGACGAGGCCGGTCAAGTGGTGGGCTATGATGACGGCGTGCCCCGTGGCGGCAATTATCCGACGCAGTACTGGGCAGATCGAGAGGTGATCGTCGACGGCCGCCTGCTGCCGGTGGGCGCGGACCTGCCGGCTGGGCGTTATTGGGTCCGGGCCGGATTGTACGACGAGGCCGGTCGTGTCGCCGCCTACCGCACCGCTGGCGAGCGCTGGCCAAACGATGCCGTCGATCTGGGCGTGATCGAGGTCGAATAAGCTATGACCTTACGAATGGGACGTGCCGGGGCATTTTCGTCAAAGGACTGGGTCGCGCTAGCTGCGCTGCTTGCATTTACGCTGCTTTTTCACTGGCCTTTGATCACGCCCAACCTGGCTGAGCGCCAGGCGTACCCGGAAGGCGATTTTTACAACCAGTTTCACGCGTTTGCTTTCTATGAGCACGACCGGCTGTGGGACGGCGCGATCCCGTTATGGAATCCGTATACCTTTGGCGGCCATCCTTTTCTGGCCGACGTGCAGGCGGCCGTTTTTTACCCACCCAGCTTGCTGGTTATGCTGCTCAGCGGGCCCGGGCCGTTCTCGCCGTGGTGGCTGGAATGGGAAGCGATCGCCCATCTCTACCTTGCGGCGGCGCTGGCGTACCTGTTTGTGCGCCGCCTGGTTGGGTCGCGTCCTGCCGCCCTGGTGTCGGCATTGGCTTTTGCTTTTGGCGGCTATATGACCGGTTATCCTCCACTCCAGTTGGCGATCTTGGAGACGCAGGCCTGGCTGCCGTTGATCTTGCTGCTGCTCGACGTCGGCCTGTCGCAGCGGCGGTGGCGTTTTGTCGTCGCTGCCGGGTTGGTGTGGGGCCTGTCGCTGCTCGCCGGGCACCCACAGTCGGCGATGTATGTCTTTTATGCCGCGTTGTGTTACGGGCTGTTTTGTGCCTGGCGGTGCCGGGTGCGTTGGTGGCGGGCGGCGGTCGCGCAGTTGGCCTGGATCGCGACCGGTGTGGGTGTGGCAGGCGTGTACCTGCTGCCCTCGTGGCAGTATATGCGCCTCTCTGTACGCGCCAGTGCGACGTATGAGGAGCTGGCTGCCGGGTTTGGCTGGCGTGACCTGGCGCAATACGTCCTGCCCGGCCGCTTTACCCATTGGTCGCCGGTATACGTTGGCATCTTGCCGCTGTTGTTGGCTTGTGCTGCTATCGTTTTGATTTTCTATCGGATGCTGTTGAAAAAATCCCAACCTGTCAAAGTAGTCCCGGAGATTGCTTTGGGCACACGACGCCCTCGCAATAACGGGTTTCCACAAGCCGCGAACGTCGCCTTTTGGGCCGGCCTGGCCTTGCTCACCCTGGTGCTTTCGTTGGGCGGTCATACCCCGCTCTACCGGCTGTTTTACTGGGCTGTGCCCGGCTTTAACCTGTTTCGCTCGCAGGAACGGGCGATCTATGTGACCGGTTTTGCGCTCGCCGTGCTGGCTGGCTATGGCTGGTCGTGGATGGATGCGTGGCTGAGCGCCCGGCTGAAAACCAGGTGGCGATCGTGGATCGGCCTGGCAGTCGTGGGCGTGGTTGCCTTTGACCTGTGGGCCGCCAACGCCTCCGTGAATCTCTCGCCGGGCCGTGCGGCGGAGCGCGTTTACGATGGCGCCTGGCTGTCGCCGCTCCTGCAAGATCAGAGCTTGTTTCGCATCGCCAACGAATGGGGTTTGCCCGGCAACGGCGGCTGCTGGCTCGGCTTGCAGGATCTATACGGCGCCAGCCCGCTGCGGCTGCAGGCGCACAAGACGATGGCCGATGCCGTGCCACATTGGCGTTTGTGGCAGTTGTTTGGCGTGCGTTACGTGGCCGGGTGGGAGCACGATCTGCCCGGTCCATTTCAAGGGCACCGGGTGGCACTCGCCGGCCAGGAATGGGAAAAAGACGCCGTCTATGTCCATCGCCTGCAGGCCGATTTCCCGCGTGCCTGGGTCGTTTACCGGGCCCGCCAGGTGAGCGATCTGGAGGCTTTGAGCATACTCGCCGATCCGGATTTCGATCCCTATCGCGAGCTGCTGCTGCCCTTCCCCCCTGAAGGGGGGACTGAGGGGGGTGCGATCCTTCCCCCTGAAGGGGGGACCGAGGGGGGTGACACGTTGCCGGCGCTGATCGAGGTCGCGTATGCGCCGGAAGCGATTATCGTCGCGGCGGACCTGCCCGAGCCGGGCTGGCTGGTTCTGGGTGAGTGGTTCTATCCGGGCTGGCGGGTGTGGGTGGATGGGGCTCGCGCCGACATCTATCGCGCCGATTATGGATTGCGCGCCGTGCCGCTGCTGCCCGGACCGCATCGCGTCGAATTTCGTTATCGCCCGCTCAGCGTTTACCTGGGTGGTGCGATCTCGTTGTTGGTGCTGGCTGCGGGGTTGGCTGCGCTCTTGTTGCGGCCGGGAAAATCCGCCGGGAGCGCGCAACGATGAGCGAACAAGCTGTGCCAGATCGAAAGACCAAGGCATTGTGTGCCGGATGGTGGCTGGTGCTGGTTGTGCTGCTGGCGTTTGTGCTGCGGCTCTATCGCATCGACGCGCCCTGTTTGCGCGGCGACGAGGCCTTTAGCATCACCTATGCCCGCCAGTCGTTGCCACAGATGCTGCGTCATTTTACGACCTCGACCGAGCCGCACCCACCGTTCAGCTTTTTTGTGCTGCACTATTGGGGACAGGTGGCCGGCGAAAGTGAATTTGCGCTGCGCTTTACCTCGGCCTTTGCCGGGGTGCTGGTCGTACCGCTGATCTATGTCCTGGGGCGGCTGTTGTTCGGTCCCCGGGTGGGCCTCGCTGCCGCTGCGCTGCTGGCGTTCAATCCCTTTTACATCTGGCACGCCCAGGAGGCGCGGATGTACGCCATGCTGGCTGCCTTTTCCATCGCCTCGACGATTCTCTTCTTGTTTGTCCTCGGACGAAGGGGGTGGGGCTGGCCGCTGGCCTATGGCGCGGTGACCGCGTTGGGGGTCTATACGCACTATTATACCTTTTTGCTGATCGCCTTCCAGGGGGTGTATGCCGTGTTGGGAATGATTGCGCCCCGGCTGAGGCCGCTCCAACATAGAACCGCCGAAGATTTGGCCGCTCGGAAGGGATCCGGAGGGTACACGCCGGATTGGCGGCCGTTTGCCCGTTGGCTGGTTGGTGCGGTGCTGACCGGCCTGCTCTATTTGCCCTGGTTCCTGTCCAGCATGAGCATTTTGCTCGCCTACCAGGGCAGCGCGCGCTCGGCTCTGCCTTTTTTTGCCCCGATCTATCGCAGCGTGCTGGCTTTTGGACAGGGGCAGACCTTGCCCCAAGATGTGGGCCTGGCCTTCCTGCCGCTGTGGGCCGGCCTGTTTTTGGGTGGCATGATCGTCGCCTGGCGGCGCGACCGTTCTCGGGCATTTTTCGCCCTGTTGTCTTTTCTGATCCCGTGGACGATCGTGTTTATCGATTCGCTGCAGCGCCCGGCCTTTGACGAACGATACTTTATGGTCAGTTCACCGCCCTTTTACCTCTTTTGCGGCGTGTCGCTGCTGGCCCTCTATCGCTGGCGGCGCCGGGCGTTTGCGCTCGTCGCCGTCCTGGTGGTTGGCGTGTGCGCTGTTTCGTTGTATAATCACTACCACGATCCGGCCTATGCGCGCGCGCCCGATTGGCGTGCCCTGAATGCCTTTTTCACCGCCCGCGTGCAACGTGACGACGTCGTGCTGGCCAACTATCCCGATCCGGCGGCGGGCTATTATTTCGATTTTGACGTTCCCTGGCAGGTGGTGCCGGAAGCGTATCCGGTCGACGTCGATAGAACGGTGGCGACTTTGGACCGGTTCGTGTCAGGTCGTGCCCGGATCTGGTTGACGCCGCAGCGGTGGGCATTTTGGGACGCGGATGGCCTGGTCGAGAGCTGGCTCGACGAGCATGCAGAGCGCGCCGCCGAATTCGAGGTCGATCGCTTCCGGGTTGTGCGCTATGACACGCCGATGCAGATCGCATCCGACATGCGGCCGCTCGACGTGCAATTGGAAGGTGGGATCCGGCTGTTGGGTTATGTGCTGCGCGATAGCGGCGGAGATGCGGTGGAGCGGATCGCGATCGCGCCCGGCGAGCAGGTCGCTTTGACCCTGTATTGGGAAACCGGGGCCAAACTAGACGAGGATTACGTCGTTTTTGCGCACGTCCTCGACGAGACGGGATGGCTGCGCGGGCAGCAGGACAATCAGCCGCGCCAGGGACGCTTTCCCACCCCGGCCTGGGTGCCGGGCGAGCGTGTGGTGGATGTGTATCGGATCGCCGTTGCCCCGGAATCGCCGCCGGGCGGCTATGCGATCGAAGTGGGGATGTATCGCCCCGGCGACGGCACGCGCCTGCAAACCAGCGGCGCGGATGCCGATGTGGAAAATCGCCGCGTCCTGCTGCGCAATATGGTGAACGTAACGACCGGCAAATAGCCGCGTCGGTTGCGATTTGTTACCAGAGATCTGTTTCGGAGTCGAGTTTGGATAATCTGTTCGATCTATCGCATATCATTGCCCCGCACACCCTGGCTCGCTTGCGGGCGTTTGTCCTGACCGCAGATCGCCGGCGTGTGAACCGGGCGATCGTCGGCCTGGGAGTCGTCGTCGCGCTTGTCGTGGGCGCGCTGTTTGCGTTTTTGACGCCCATCGTCGGCGTTGCCGTCATAGTCGCCGGCCTGGCCGGGCTGCTGATGCTGCGCGATATACGCTGGGGGCTGTTTGCCTTGCTGGCCATCGTCTTTTTGCTGCCTTTTGCCTCACTGCCGTTCAAGATCGGCTTCACGCCGACCTTTCTCGACCTGGCTTTTGGCGCTTTGTACGGTGTGTGGGCGATGCGTCTGATCACGCACCGTCAACGCGACCTGATCCTGACGCCGGTTGGCTTGCCGGTGCTGATTTTTATCGTCCTGGCCGTGTTTTCTTTTGTGTTGGGGCTCAAGCACTCCAGCCCGTCGTCCAATGCCCTGCGCACCTTTGCCGAAGTGCTGATGGGATTTGCCCTCTTTTTCCTGATCGTCAATAACGTGCGCGACGAGGTGGTGCTGCGCCAGGTCACGGCGATGACCATCCTGGCCGGTGCTGCCGAGGCGGCGACCGGCATCGTGTTCTATATCATCCCCAAGACCTGGACGGTGCGCCTCTTGAATCCTCTTGGGCGGTTCGGGTATCCGGTTGGTATGGGCATGCTGCGCTATATTGCCGACGACCCCGATCGTCCTATGCGCGCCATCGGCACCAGCGTGGATCCCAATATCCTGGGCGCGGTGCTGACCATTGTGATCGCGATTGCCGCCGCCCAACTCTTTGCCAAACGCCCCGTTCTGCCGAGATGGATACTGGCAGGTGGATTGGGGATGATGGGCATCTGTGTGTTTTTGACCTATTCCCGCACGGCGATGTTGGTCGTCGCGGTGGCCCTGGTCGTGGTCGCCCTGGTCAAGTATCGCCGGTTGTTGGTCATTATGGCCGTTGCCGGGCTGTTACTCTTGCTGCTGCCGCAAACGCAGGCCTATATCGCTCATTCGATCCAGGGCCTGGGCATTCTGGCCATTTTCAGATCGAGCGGCGCGACACCGGATCTATCGACCGAGATGCGGATGGGCGAATACGCGGACGTATTCAAGCTCATTCGCCGCTACCCCTGGCTTGGTGTGGGGTTTGTGGGCACCCCGGACATCGATCTCTATCTCGGCGTGGCCAGCGTTTATTTCACCCTGGCGGCCGAAATGGGCATTGTCGGATTGTTTGCCTTTTTGCTGGCCATGGCCGCGTTCCTGGTCGTTGTGTGGCGCGCCTGGAGAGCGCTGCCGGCGGATTCACCTTTTGCCCCCTTTTTACTGGGATATGGCGCGGCCGTGATCGGCAGCCTGGTTGGAGGCGTGCTGGACCATACGCTGCTGACTTTTCCTCATGCCGTGGCCTTGTTGTGGTTGGTTCTGGGAATGGGAACAGTCGCAGCGAGGTTGAGCGCTGATCGTTGATCGGAAACCCTTGTCCTGGACGAATGTTAACAAATTTACGCAAATTTCACAACAGGCGATCTTTTTGTTTTATAAGTAGATAATTCAAGATATATTGTCTTTCAAAGCAGTTTCAACGTGCGATTTTTGTCATTGACAAAAGTCGCACTTGTGCTTATACTGAAGGGTAGGATAGATGCAGAAATGCCATTGATAATACTGTTAAAAGTTCGTTGCTGGCAGTCATATCTGAGTGAAGGAAGAAAACATGAGTGCAAGAATCCTGTACATTGAGGATAACCCTGATAATCGGATGCTGACCAAACGTATTCTGATGGTTGAAGGATACGAAGTGCTTGAGGCTGAAGATGGGCCGAGCGGGTTGGCGGTTGCGGAAAAACAAGACCTGGACTTGATCCTGGTTGATATTAATATGCCCGGTATGGATGGTTACGAAGTGACAAAGCACCTGCGCAAGATGCCCAAGCTGGACAACGTGCCGATCATTGCCCTGACGGCCAATGTCCTTCGCGGCGATCGCGAAAAGTCACTCGATGCCGGGTGCGACGGGTACATCCAAAAGCCGCTGGATGTGGATATGCTGCCGGAACAAGTCGCCACGTTTTTGGCACAGGCTCGCAAGTCGTCGTGATTATTGTTTATTCCAGGGCGTTTTATTGAGGATACGACTGTGCAAGTGACAAAATCGTCCACCATATTCCAGGCTTTGCCCGCTCGAGAGCCGACCATCAAGCTGTATCAGTTTGGACAGAGTCTCAATACGGAGAATCGACCTATGGTAGAACCAGCAGATGCGCATATTCTGGTCATTGAAGACAACATCTACAACTATACCCTGATCGCCCGTTTGCTCAAATTTATGGGTGTCAAGTCGGTCGATTGGAGCCGCACCGGGCGTCAAGTGCAAGGGCTGGGAAGTTCGCTGCCCAGGGTGGACTTGATCTTGTTGGATATCCATTTGCCCTATGAGGATGGATATACCACCTTGGAACGGCTCCGATCGAATCCACGCTTTGAAAAGACCCGTGTATTGGCCGTGACGGCCGAAGCGACAGAGGACAATATGCGGCGTGCGCGCGAGGCCGGCTTTGACGGTTTCATCGCCAAACCGATCGATCCTGATCGTTTTCCCGATCAGGTGACCACGGCCCTCAATGGAGAAAACGTGTGGGACTTGGGAAGATCGTTGGGGGAGTAGTCACAGAAATCCAACCGGGCGGTTGATGTGAAAACTCAAGTGACCAAGATGATGGTCGCAGGAACTCGTGGAGGGCTGGGGCGCATCTTGCTCACGGCCTTTATGCTCTTGGCAATTGTACCGTTGAGTGTGGTGAGTTACCTGGCGATCTATCAAGTACGACGAAACACACACCAGGCGGCAGAACAGCAGTTGAACTTGATTGCGGATTCGAGCGCGCTGCAGATTGAGGCCTGGCTGGATGCACAACACTCGGCTGTGCTGTTTCTGGCTGATGCACCTTTTGTTCGGCAAGCGGCTCAACGTGGCGACTGGTCGGACATTTGTTCTTCATTCTCTCAAGTACATTCTCCTGGTGTTGATCTGGCTGCCATTTCTATGACGTCCCTGGATGAACAGGTCGCGTTTTGCTCTTTAAAAGTATCGGGAGTCAATCCGCAGGCGCCTTCCATTCGAGCTTTGCCCGCGGCACGCCTGGGGATCAGTGCCACCGTCTCTCCGGCAAATTCCGAGCATACGGCCTGGACGTTGGTTGGCTATCCTGATCTGGCGGCTTTGGAAGGTATTCTATCGCCTTTGCTGGTTGGAGAGGACACGCAGGGCTATCTGCTGGATGGCCAAAACGGGCAGATCGTGCATTGTTTTGCCGCCGGCTGTGGCAAGAGCGAGGACGAGGTAGCCGTACTGGTAGAGGATGCCGAACGCACCGTCGATGAAGACCCGTCCGGTGAGCTGATGATGGGCGCATCGAGATCGATCGAACATTGGCCGTTTGTGTTTTTGATCGAACAGGCGCAAGAGACGGTTCGGATGCGTCAGGAAGATTTGGCGACCATGCTGATTGCCAGTACGCTCGCTGCGGCCCTGTTGACCACCTTGTTGGCTGCAGCGATCACCCGCCAGTTAACCCGTCCGATTATGGATCTGACCATCAGCGCCGTCAAGATTGCCGGCGGAGATTTGAGCCAGGTCGTCGAGGTGCGCCGGCAAGATGAGATTGGCATTCTTGGCCGCGCATTTAACGTGATGACCGCCGAACTGCGCTCGGTATACGAGGGACTCGAACAAAAGGTGGCCGAACGCACGGTGCAGTTGACCGAGGCAAACCGCCGCTTGCGCTACCAGGCGATGCAATTGACCTTGAGCGCCGAGATCGGGCGCGTGGCAACGTCCATTCTCGATCTGGACGCGCTTTTGGACCGCGTGACCCAATTGATCATGGACAGCTTTGCCTACGTGTACGAGGCAACACACGTCGCCATTTTTCTCCAGGATGAATTCGCCGAATGGCTTGTGCTGCATACCAGCAAGGGGCACAGCCCATATCCTGGCGAAAAACGCGTCGCCGTCGACGGAAATGATCTCGTTGGACAGGCGGCCGCAGACGGGCAGTCGCGCGTCGGCTGCCTGGATCAGGACGGTTATTCGCAGGTCGTCGTTCCCCTGCACATCGGCCCGCGTGCCATCGGTGTGTTTGAACTGCGCGGCCATTGTGGGGACAACATCGACGACGAGGATATCAATGCTCTGGAGAGCCTGGGAGACCAGATCAGCGTGGCGATCGAAAACGCGCGGGTGTACGAGGCCGAACGTGAGGCGGTTGAAAGGTTGAGCCGCCTGGATCACGTGCGTTTGGCTTCGTTGAGTGCGGGGTCTCGTGAACTGGCGACGGCATTGAACAACATTATCGGCTTTTCTCGCCTGATCCTCAAGGGCGTGGATGGCCCGATCAACGAGCTACAGCGAAACGATTTGGTGGCGATCCACAAGAGCGGCTACCATCTTCTCGGCTTGATCGACAACGTGATCACCCTTTCCGAACTGGAGAGCGGGGCGATCGAGTTGAACGTGCAGCCGGTCGATATGGTAGAGTTGGTGGACGACGTGCTGGCCATGGCGCGGCAGCGGTTCGTCGATGTGGCCTTTGAGTGGCAGGATGGACGCCCATCGGGCGTGCCTGTGGTACAGGGAGATTCTGCTCTTTTGCGGCAGGCCTTTATGGGATTGGTGATCGTTGCTGTTGAACAAATCCCGCAAGGCACCGTGGCTGTGCAGGCGGTGGTTTGCCGGACAGGCTGGCTGGTTTTGAGTGTCGGCAGCAGCGAGTGGATGCCAAGTGCGCAGGCCTGTGAGGATCTGGGGAGCGTAACCTCCGATCTGGATGAATCGAGCGTCAGCCTTGCTCTGGGTGAGCAGATTGTCGCTCTACACCACGGAAAAATGTGGGCCGGTTTCGACATGGAATATGGGTGGTATGGAGCCGTCGCCTTGTCGGTGGAGGCCCCCGTGGAGGCGATCCTGGCAGCGGAGAGCCTGCCAGAGGAGGCCGATCGGCGTGATCAGGCTGATACACTTGATCCGGCGGATACACTTTCCGGCAAAAGTGGCCGATGGGGAATTGTAATCAAATTGTAACCTTGATTGGCGGTGGGATATGTTAGGGTTAAGCGTATCATCTCGATGATCCTCGATGGTGGGCAAGATGCGGTAAGATATGTTTCCAGTGACTGGCTACTCTGAAAAGGAGACATGTACGTGAGCGAGAACGATAAACAGCGGACGCGGTTCGTCCGTTCACGTCCAACAATTGGATTGTTCACGACTAACCTTGGCTACGGGCAAGTGTCTCAAGTGTGGTCAGGGATCAACGATGCGGTTCGCGCACTGGGCGTCAACCTGTTCTGTTTTCCTGCCGGAGAGTTGAGTCAGCAGCGCCAGGATGGCAACCAGCGTGCAATCTTGAGTGAGCTGGCATCTGCAGAGACGATTGACGGCCTGATTACCTTTCACTGGTGGCCGGGGCGCGATGAGTTTGAACGGTTTTATGAACCGTATCGCCCTTTGCCGGTGATCAACGTGATGCGCCTGTACGAGGGGTACCCGGGTGTGGCGATCGGTAACGAGCAGGACATGCGCGTCGTGATGCGTCACTTGATTGACGTGCACGGCTGCCGTCGCATTGCTTATGTCAGGAACTTGGCCAGTAACCCGAGTTCGGAAGCGCGCTTTTGTGCCTATAAGGATGTTTTGGCCGAGCACAACATTCCTCTTGATGAGCATCTGATCATCCCATGTGACTATGCACACTTGAATGAGGTCGGCACGAGAACGGTTGCCTACTTGGTTGACGAACTCGGACTAGAGTTGCCCACGGATCTGGATGCGATCGCCTCCTTTAGCGATGCCTACTCGGTCCGCATTTTGGAAGCGCTGCAGGCGCGCGGCGTGCGTGTGCCCTATGACGTGGCCGTGATTGGGTTTGACGACGATATCGGCAGCGATCGGACGACGCCGCCCCTGACGACGATGGCTATGCCCAGGTACGAGATGGGCAGGCGAGCCGTCGAACTGGTGCTGGCGCAGATCAACGGCGAGCGCGTGCCCGAAGAGACCATCGTGCCCGGTCACCTGGTGGTGCGCCAATCGTGTGGCTGTTTGCCTGCTGCGGTGACCAAAGCCGGATACATTCCTCAGGCGCGGGCCGGCACTGGGGCCGAACAGCCGTTCAAAGTGGTCTGGGCAGAACGGCGGGCGCAGATCCTTTCGGACGTGGTCGAAGCAATGGGTGACCAGGCGCAGCACGGTGCGGAAGCGACGGCCGCCGAGCTGTTGGACGCCTTTGCTGCCGAGATCGAAGGGGAGGCCACCGCCACGTTCTTGCTCAAGTTGGATCAGGTGCTGCGGCAGGCGATGCTTGGAAGCGAAAATCAGGGCGCTGCGCTGTGGCACTCGGCGATTTCGGTGATGCGTCACCATTTTCTGTCTGTTGTTGACCCGGCGAGCCTAGAGTGGTCACAAGGTGAGGGTCTGTGGAGCCAGGCGCGGATGCTCGTTGAGGAGCGGGATCGCCTGGCAAGGATGCAGCAGCGTGCAGCCGAAATACAGCGCGCCCAGGTGATCAATGATGTTGGCCAGGCCCTGGCCGCAGCGCCCGACGTGGCCGCGGTGGCGGACGTTGCCGCCGCCAGTTTGCCCCAGTTGGGGATCGAACGCTGCTACCTGTCCTTGTACGAGAATGCTGCTGCGCCGTCAAATGGGGCAAGGGTGATCCTGGCCCTCGAGGGCGCGCAGCGGAAAAAAGTGGATGCGAATTGGCTCCGTTTTCCCGCCCGGCGCCTGGTGCCCGAACAACTGCTGCCTCCCGATTCGCTTCCCTTTAGCCTGGTCGTCGAGCCGCTGTTTTTTCAACAGGAACAGATCGGCCTGGCGCTTTTTGACGCGCGATCAGAGGGGGCCGTCTTTGAGTCGTTGCGCTCCGAGCTTGCAGCCGCCTTGCGCGGGGCCTTGTTGCTCGATCGCGCGCGGCAAGCCCAGCATCTGCTGGACGACCGGGTCAAGGAACTGAGCTGCCTCAATGACCTGGGGCGCAGGATCGATCAGGATCCGCCGCTTCCCGAATTGTTGACCTGGTTGGCGCAGCGCATTCCACCGGCGATGCAGCACCCGGATCTCTGTGTGGCGGCCATCGAGTTCGAAGGGCAGGTCTACGGTGGAAGCCAGGCCCTCGATTTGGCCGCTCAGATCGTGCAAGGGCTGCGGGTTGGCGGCGAACTCGTAGGACAGGTGCACATTGCCTATCGCGAGGAGCGCGATTTTCTCGATGAGGAAAGTGCCTTGTTGGGGGACATAGCCCGGCGTATCGTGAGCTATGTCGCGCGGCAGCGCCTGGCAGACCAACTGGCAAGCGAACAGAGCACACTGCAGGCTGTTTTCCAAAACATTCCTTTGGGCGTGTTTGTCGCCGAAGCGCCGTCGGGAAAGCCTTTGCAGGCCAACGAAATGGCTCAAGAGATGCTTGGCAAGGGGATCGTGCCCGAGGCCGAGTCCGACACCCTCGCAGAAGTGTATGAGGCGTACCGGTACAGGACAGACGAGCTTTATCCTCCGGCAGAGATGCCACTCGTGCGCGGTATGTTTGGCGAGCGGACGGCGGTCGATGATATGGAGATCCGGCCTCCCGGCCACGAGCCGATACTGCTCGCGGTCTCCGGCGCACCTATCTACGATGCATCGGGG
>JAFGJF010000255.1 GCA_016929205.1 Anaerolineae bacterium | reverse complement strand
TTCTTTGTCGCCAAACCACCACGGCTCGCGCTCTGTTCCGGCCGGACGGTGTAAATCCATCGCCGCCTGTGTGGCCCGCGCGCCGGCGCTTGCCAGCATCTCTCGCCGTTCCTGCCATCCGCCCGTGCCCCACTGCCCGGCCCGGCTGCCGGCCTGCGGGACGGGCGCGCCTTCGAGCAGGGCAGTGCGCACGGCGCGTTGTACGGCGCGAAAGACGTCGTTGCGGTGCTGGAAATGCACCTCGCTCTTGGCCGGGTGCACGTTCACGTCTACCTCGTGCGGCGGCACCGAGATCGACAGCACGGCCAGCGGGTGGCGTCCTGCGGGCAGCAGGGTGTGATAGGCCTGTTCGACGGCAAAGGTCAATCCCCGGTCCTGGATCCAGCGCCCGTTGACAAACAGGGTAATGTGCTCGCGGGTGCCACGGTTCGTATCGGGTCGGCTGGCATAGCCCCAGACGTAAAGACGGTCCGCACTTGTTTCCTGGTCATTTGGATGGCCAATGCGGATCATGGCATTGGCGATCTCGAGGCCATAGACCTCGATCAACACGTCAAACAGCTCGCCGCTGCCGGGAGAATGAAAAGACAGGCGGTCGTCGTTTTCCAGCGAAAAGCGGAGGTGCGGGTAGGCCATCGCGTAGCGGGTGACGAGTGCGTCGACGTGCTTGCGCTCGGTCGCATCTTGTTTCAGGAATTTGAGCCTCGCCGGCACGTTGTAAAAGAGGTTTTCGACGCTGATCGTCGTGCCCCGGGGGTGCGCGCCCGGTTCGCGGTGGGAGATGTGCGAATCGGCGATCTGGACCCGCGTCCCGACCTGCCCGTCGCTTGCCCGGGTGGTCATGGTTACCCGCGCCACGGCAGCCACGCTGGCCAGCGCCTCGCCGCGAAAGCCCAGGGTGCGAATGTGATCCAGGTCTTGTACCGTTTGCAGCTTGCTCGTCGCGTGGCGGGCAAAAGCCACCTCGACCTCGCCGGCGGGAATGCCGCAGCCGTCGTCGCTGACGCGGATCAGGCGGCGGCCGGCCTGGCGGATCTCGATGTGGATCGTCGTCGCCCCGGCATCGATGGCGTTTTCGATCAATTCCTTGACCACCGACGCCGGTCGTTCGATCACCTCACCGGCGGCGATTTTGGCGGCTACATTATCGGGCAGAATGTGAATAGGCATAGGTCATCGGAAATTTAGGGGAGAAATCGATCCAGGTCATAGTTGCCACTGTTGAATTCAACCAGCTTGACCCAATCGATCGCACCATCTTTGATGCAGAACCGCTCAATGAACTGCCCTGTAAAACGGTTGACAACCTTGTCTCGCTCGGTACAAAATGTTTCGTTATGCGCCTTGGCGCGGTAGCCAATCGGCTCGATGATGTCGGTGTAAAGATTGCGGTTTTCGCTGATCAAGTACCAAAAATTCTGTCCTACGACCTTCAGATAGCCATCACGAGTATGGGCGGTTCGTGTTTTGCCGTAGCAAATGCCAAGCACTGGCTGAACACTTAGTGCCGTCCTAGACTGCTTGACGCGCGTCACGGCATCGCGTAAATCTTGGGCCAGTTTTTGGGGAGCATTATAAGGTGAGTTTGTCAAGAAGTTTTTTTTGGTGGCGGTCGTAGTCAACAATATTTGTATTGACATATTCTTGAACATAATCCAAGTTCAGTCTTTCCATTAATGATATGCTCCCCACCTCACATTTTCAAGATTTTACGTTTCAATAGATTCAAACTCTATCTCCAATTTGTCACACAGGTCGTTCAAAACCTTCATCCCTCTATCTCTAGCATAATGACTCTCCATTGTATACCCCTCAAAATCAACTGGATAGAAAAACGGTCGACCATTCGGATGTGTAGGTGGATTTTCATTAGTTATTATATATCGTTGTTTACTTGATCCCCAGGGCAAAGGAAGCGTTAACACATAACCTTGATTGACAAGATATTTTAGCACATCTTCGAAAAGCAATCTCAATGTCTCATTCGAAAACACCTTGTTGTCAACTCTTACAGCTAATCGTCCAGAAGTTCTACCTTTGCCCTCCACTACTTCAGAGGTAGTAAAGTCAATGGTCCCTGTAGACACAAGAGCATCATAGATTGAGTCAAATACATCGCTGTACTTTTCATACAACGCCAGAGCCAACCTTTTCTCCTCATTTGTGATTGCCATTTTGATTCCTCTATATCGCGTTTTCAGATTCTTTATGTATTGAATAATAAATGGTTTAACTTTTTCATTGAGATTGGGATGGTCTAAAAGAGGAATTAGCAGTTTATCATTGAGCAATTGGTAATCCAAACAATACCATCTCTTATCCCCAACGGTAGCCTCTGAGCTATCTTGCAGATTCGGAGTGAGATATACCAAGAAATTAGCATCCTTTGGATGATTTTCGAGTAACCAATCAGCATATTTAGTTGATTGCTTGCTGTCTGGTTTTGTGTCTATTTTAAACTCGAAAACTATGTTCAAATTGCCGGAATTACCCGACTCGTCAACATAACGTGCAGCCAAAAATACATCAAACCTGCCTACGCCTGAAACGCTTGTTTCAGTGGGGAGATACTCATTGGGTGTGACCTCAATATCTGAAAAGTCAACAATGGGCAAAATATTAGCTAAAAAGAGTTCAGAGTGGGAAGAAGCCTTCAGACATTTATCATCAAGAAGCAACAATAAAAATCGCCTCAATACATAATCAGAAAGTAGATGGGAACCACTGACATCCAGGAGCCAACCAAAAAATGATGAATGCCATCGTTCGTAATGTGAACGTCCGACAATTCTAAAAAAATTGGGCTCACTGAGGATGTTCTCAAACTTTATGAATTCTGGCTCAGAAATGAGATTCAGAAGTCTTTGGGCAAAACTGCCTTTTCTCTTTCTTTTGGACATAGTCACGCATCCCAGAATGCCAACAAGGTTTTCTAGACTGGATACATTATTACCGAAGCCGCTACTATTTTTGAATCGTCAAGCAACTGCTTGACAATCTCCTTGCAATCGCCGTGAAGAATTGTATCCAAAAACTCCATTTTGTCTCTCCCAATCTCTCTCGAACATCTATTCTACCACAAATCAGCGAGATTTCAAAGGGAGATTGAAAATAAACGAATAATACCGAGGCTGCTGTCGGCGCCCAAGTGTTCATCGGTTGCTAAGACTTGACTAATCACTACTTTTTTCTGTCTTTCCCCACTATGGTTGCCGGGGTGGTGGCAACGGTTCGGGCATTGTAAAGTAATTATACAACGTCCTCGACAATTCGATCTGCTGCGGCCAGACGCGCAGCCAGTGGATCCACTCGATTTTGTCCCACTGGTACAGCCCGACGAGATAGGGGCGTCCTCCCGGCGGCCAGATAACGCCGACATTCATCCGTTCGTCGGTATACCCGCCACCGCCAAAGCCGTTCTTGTGGGCCATCGGGATCTGATCGTCGAAACCCGGCCCCAAAAAGGTGCGCGTGGGGTTGGTCCTGAGCAGCTCCAGCATCGCCTGGCAGTCGGCGGCGGTCAGGTTGGGAAAGGCTGCCAGCAGTTTGCCGCCGCCTTGCGAACCCGCATAGAGCGCCTGGAACAAGCTGGCCTGGTCGGAGAGCGAGGTCTGCATCGCCGTGTCGGGCCACAGGTCGATACGCTCTGCTGGCGGAATGTCCGCAGCCGGGCGTTCGGGTACGTCAATCGGGTCGTAAAACGGCCCTTTTTCGGTGCGGTACGCCGAGCGGATATAGGTCTGGCGCATATCCAGCGCGGACAGCGTTTCGTTGATCCGCGCCAGGCCCGTGGCGAAATCGCCTTCGCCGATCTGAAGGATGACGTAATTTGATTTCTCGTTGATGCTGTGGGCGATCATCTGGGCGATGGCATCTTGCAGTTCAGCGGGAAAAGGCTGCGGCAGCGTGCGGTAGGCGGTGGCCATGATCGCTACTTTGATCATGCTCATCCCCGAGGTGGTCACGTAGCTGTTGTGGCGGATCTCTTGCCCGGTGGTCAGGTCCTGCACGTACAGGCCGACGAAACCGTCAAAATGACCGGCGATCTCGAGCAGGGCGGGCTCGATGTCCTCGAGGGTTAACGGCGCTGGAGCGACGTCGACGATCGCTTTGAAGGAGACGTCTTGCGCATCGCTCCGCAGGGTGTCCTGGACGATCTGTTTTGCCGTTGTAATATCGAGCGTCCAGCCCATCCGGCCGGGCAAAAAGGTATAGCCGGTCATCGGCCGCGTGGGCGTCCAGTCCTCGGGTTTGGCTTCCCCGCCGAGCCAACGCTCGCTGTCAAAGGGAATGGTGACCGGCACCATAGCGGCGGGGACGGGCGGTTCGTTCCACGCCGAGGCGATGTGGGCGATCGTCACGTCCAGGTCGATACGTTCCGGCTCGACGATCGTCACGTCCAGGTCGACCCGGTTGATCGCCGGATCCTGGATCGCCGCTTTCATCTTGAGCACGGCCGCCTCGACGGGCAGGGTGATACCGGCCTGGCCGGCACTGACGATCAGATCTGTTTCGTCAATGACGGGCTTGACCAGCGGTCGCTCAATCTCTTGCGCCATGTCTTGAACAAAGGCGCGCAAAAGGGCGTCATCAATCGTATAGCTAAAAGCCGGCGATTCGCCCTCAATTTGCCCGCTGTTCAGGAACGCTTCCAGCGCGACCTGTCCCGAGTTGGTTTCATTTGCCGCAAGCGCCCAAGCCACAAATTCGTCGACGTTGCTCTGGAATCCCAGGTCAGTGACGTCAAGCAGCGCCGTCTGGTCGAGGGCGGTGATCGTCAACGGGCGCAGATAGGGGCGTTCGATCCGGGCCTCGACGGCCTCGCGGATCTGCGCTTCCCCAAGCCAGGGTGCGGGCGCGTCTTGGCCGGTGGGCCAGCCATCGATCAGCGTTTGATACTCGGCCGCCGCCTGCCGTTGTTTGTCCTGCTGCTGCCAGGTGAAAGTGATGCCGGCAGCGGCAATGAGGATCATGACGATGGCCCAGGCCCAATGTCGCCACCAACGGCGGTGCCACCAGCGTTGTGGGGCCTGCTCGCCTTCAGCCGCCTCCGGCGGGTGGAGCAAAATAAGGGCCAACACCCAGGCCAGCAGCAGCAGGCTGCCGGCCGCGGTGATGCTGCCGCCCAGCCAGAGTCCAGTGTGGTCCGCTTGAGGGGGTGGGGGCGGAGGCGCGGGCGTCGGCGTTGCCCCGCGTGCAGGCGGCGGGGTAAAAGTCGCGGATGGCAAGGGCGACGGGGTTGGTCTTGCCGTGGAAAGCGGTTCCAGCAGCGTCAACGACAGGGCAATCTCGTGCGCCAGGCCGCTGTCGGTCGCTTCCAGGGTCAGGGTCATCGTGCCGGGCAAGGCGTCGGCTTCGGCTTCGAGGTTGAGTGTCGTCGAACCGGGAGGCATAATAAAACCGGGCGACCAGGTCGCGGCGATGCTGTCCGGCAGATTTTTTACACTCAGGTGTACCGGCGAGGTGAATCCATGTCGCGCCTGGAGCGATACCGTGACCTCGGCGCGCTGCCCGGGATGTAGCGAGATCTGATCCTGCAGGAGGGTCATTTTGAAATCGGGCACGGCCTCAGAGACGGCGATCTCGCGGATCAGGGGCGAAACGGCCGGATCGGACGTGGTCAGCGTGGCGCGATAGCGCAAAAAACGGCTGTCGGGTAGATCGAGATCGTACAGGTCGATCTCGTGCACGCCGCTGAACGGCTTGGTCGCTTGGAGCGACGCTGCGTCGATCCACTCGCTCCAGGTTTCGCCATCGTTCCCGGTGGCCACCTCAAACGTGACGCCGGTCTGTGCGGGCAGGGACAGGTCGCAGGCCAACATTCCCCACGTGACCGGGGTGTTGCCGCCGACCGGCGGCGAGCCAAAGACGCCTCGTTCATCGTATACGGCCGGGGCCGTCACCAGCCCGACACGATAGCGATCCCCATCGTAGCCCGAGTGGTACATGCGGTAGGTTTGCCCATCAAAAATGACGTTCGGCTCGGACGCAACCTGGCTGTCCCAGGTGCCCTGTTCTCCCAGCTCGACGATCGGATTATCCGGCCCGCGCTGCCATTCGACGCCATCCGGCGACGTGGCATAGCCGATGCGCCACGTGCCGCCGCTGTGCCCTTCGTACCACATCTGGTAGCGCTCGCCGTCGAACATGACGCTGGCCCGGGCCACGGCAAAGTCGTCCCACGCGCCGTCTGCAGCGACGGAGAGCACCGGGCGATTCTCTGCGAACCGCGTCCACTCGATGCCATCGGGCGACGTGGCGTAGCCGAGCAGGGTATTGGTCTGGGCCGACGCGCCGTTGTACCACATCTGAAATTCTGTGCCGTTGTAAAGCACGAATGGTTCGGCCAGGTAAACGGCATCCCAGCGATGGTCGTGGCTTTCTGTGAGCAGCGGATTGGCGTCCGACTTGGTCCACTTGACGCCGTCGAACGACGTGGCGTAATTGATACTCCAGTCTCCATCAAAGTCGACGGCACTGAACCACATGTGAAAGCGTTGGCTGTCATAGAGAATCGCCGGGGCTGAAACAATGTTTTCGTCATACCCTCCCAGCGGCCCGCGTTTCAGCACCGGGTTGGCGTGGTATTTTTCCCAATGGACGCCGTCACTCGACGTCGCGTAGCCGAGGTCCATCGGCGTTTTGAGCCCTTCCGGGTGACGCCAGCGGCCGGCGTACCACATGTGATAGGTCTTACCGTCATAGATCACTTTGGCTTCGCTGATCACGGCATCGTCCCATTCGCCGGCCTCACCGGGCACGACGATGGGGTTCGCGGGATGCTCGCTCCATGGCCCGGGACGAGACCGGAGCCGCATCGCGCCGCGTATATCGTGGTCGAAACGATAGGGGGTCCCCAGCGCGTCGAGGGTGCGGACGTCGAGATGATCGCGTTCGCCGGACATCCAATCAGCTTGCGTCGTGTGAATCCAGACCAGTGGTGGATCGGCGGCTTGTTGGGCCGTCAGGCTGCGGGCTGCTGCCGGCGATGGCGCGTGGCCTGGAGCCGGCGGGTTTGCCAGGAGCAAAAGGGGGATCAAGAACGATAAAAGCAGTCTTTTCATTCGTTGGCACTCAGGTCTTCTCTGATATAGGGCCGGTCGATGTTGAAATAGTTATAGGTTGCCGTGGCAATGTCGGCAAAAAAGGGCAGACTGCGTTCGCCCAGCCATTCGGTGTTGGCATAGACAAACACGACCAGGACAAAGTCGTCGGTGTCGGGTGTGATCACGATCGCGACGTCGGCATGCGTGTCGGCGACGTAGCCGTGTTTGTGAGCGATGGTCACCCCTGGCGGCAGGCCGCCTTCGATCAAGATCGCTTCGTGGTTTTGTGCCATCAGATCGATCATGGTCTGGCCTTCTTGCTGCGTAAAATCGCCGGCGTAGGCTGCCATCAGCGCGCCACCGCCTTGGCCGAGCTGGTAGATCATTTCCAGCAGCATGCCCGTTTCCAAAGGCGTGGTTTGCATATAGGGATCGGGATGGGTGGTCAGGTCGGTGCGCGAGTTGGCGGGCGTAACGATATGGCGCGGCAGTTCATCCGTGTCATACGGAGTAGCCATAAAGGTGTTGACCAATCCCAGCCGTTTGAGCGACTGGTTGAGGATCTCTACGCCGGCAAAGGCGCTGTCGTTTCCACCCTGGATGGCACCGATCTGCCGCAGCAGCAAGTTGGCCGTAAAGTTGCCGCTCTGAATCATCGTCTCTCTCAGCAGCTTGGAGGTTTCCTCTCCCGGCTCGTGGTCCAGGTAGCGATAGGTTTCGATCAAGATCGGGATTTTGAGGATGCTCATCCCGGCATAGGCGACGTCTCCGTTCAACACCACCTCTTCACCGGTTTGCATGTTCTTGGCAAAGACGCCAATGATCCCCGGCCAGTCTGCGACACGCCAGTCGATCATGTCTTTGAGCAAAGAAACGTCGGGCGGCGGCGGTTGAGCGCCTTCCTCGATCACCAAATCCACCTGCCGGTCGGATGCCGAGTTGAGCGCCGTTTCGATCAAGGGGACCGACTGTTCAATGTCGAGCCATCGTGCCGGGGTTCCCGGGCTAAAGGTCAACGTTTCGTGGTCGATGCGCGGTGCGAGCATCCCTCGATCCTGTTCCGTGGCGAGATCGTTCAGGAACATGATGATCTTTTGCTCGTTGAATCGAGCCTCGATAGCGACGTTTAGCGGGGGTGGATCTTCACCCAGCAGGTAATTGCCAAACCCTTTCAGAAAGGAAGTTTCGGCGCGCTGGCGGCTCAATTCGGCCCACACCATGTTCTGCGTGAGGTGAAACTCGACGCGGCGAGGGCTCAATTTGAAACTGTCGTCGTCATAGTTCAGAACGATGGGCAGCTCGAATGCCTGCTCGACGATGGTCTTGGCTTCTTCCTCTGGCAACAGCCCAACGTCCAATCCGGCGATGGTCGTGCCGGGTGGCAGCAGCGATCGGTAGGTCGTATAACCGTGCAACTGGTAGACCAGATACAAGAGAACGAGAATGATGAGCACGAATGCAAAAAACTTGGACCCTTTCACCTTTCTTCCTTGTCTAGTGTGACCGAGCGAGGCAATACGATCATCGATGGCTCGGTCTTGGCCTTGACCTCGATTGCCAGTTCGATCAGTGCCAATTGACCTGGGTCGATTGGCCCGGGCAATGCATCGAGCGAGTAAAACCCGGCTTCGAACAACTCTCCGTTGACCTGCAGGCCGGGTGTGCCTTCCACCGAACACCAAAAATGGTAGCTTGACAGGGGGCGTTCTTGTTCCAACGTCGTTTGAAGCAGGTGTTGAACCTGCACCGTCAATCCGGTTTCTTCCAGGATTTCGCGGCGCAGAGCCTGTTCCAGGCTCTCCCCGCGTTTAATCGTCCCACCCGGTAGGCCCCAGGTGATGTCTTGGCGAAAGACGTGATTGGCCAACAGGATCTGGTTGCGTTCGTTCAATACCACACCGTTGACACCGAGCATAAAGTGATCGCTGAACAGCCACAGCAGTCGCCATCGCCACGTATTCGGGATCCATTTCCAAAGGGCGGACAGGCCTGATTTGAGTTCTGACATACGCCAGATTATAGCATATTGAAGCACATCCGCAAAACGAACGGTGCTTTTGCTGCAACCTGCGCCAGAATGGGCAAACCGCGTTGGAATGTGACCGGAATGGAGGCTTTAGCCGGCTGGAGCCTCAACTCTGCCAAATTGAGAATGTCTGCCCCTGGTCAAAACGAGTTGACAACGGCGTTGAAAGATGCTACAATTTTTCCGTTCCCAGGGTGGTGGTTTGATTGCGTCGAATCGAGTAACGTATGTTGCTCAAACAATAGACCTGAAGGAGGTTAACGGATGATTTATAGACAATTGGGCCGCACTGGCCTCAAGGTGTCACAGTTGGGCTTTGGGGCCATGCGATTGCCGATGAAAGAAGTCGATGGCGTCGAGGTCGTCGACCGCGAATTGGCAATCCCGATGATCCACCGTGCCTTTCAAGCCGGTGTGACCTATATCGACACGGCAGTGGGATACTGCAACCAGGACAGCCAGCGTGCGGTGGGTGAGGCGTTGAAGGGCTGGCGGGACAAGGTCGTCGTCTCGACCAAGAATCATTATTATGACGAGGACGAAAAAGAGTGGTGGGGGCATCTCGAAAACAGCCTCGAACGTTTGGATGTGGACACTATCGACATCTATAATCACCACGGGATCAACTGGGAGCGCTACCAGAACAACGTCGAACCGCGCGTCAGCAAGTGGATGCAAAAAGCCAAGGACCAGGGGCTGATCAAGCATATCTGTACGTCGTTTCATGACAGCAACGAGGCGTTGATCAAGCTCATCGATACCGGCTATGTCGAGTCCATCACCTTGCAGTATAACCTTTTGAACCGCGAACTGGAGGAGGGCATCGCTTACGCCAGGGAAAAAGGGGTCGGCATCGTGGTCATGGGACCGGTAGCCGGCGGCCGTCTCGGCGGTTCGTCAGAGGTGCTGGCCAAGGCTGTGCCCGGGATCGGGCGCGTGCCCGAGCTGGCTTTGCGCTTTGTGCTGTCCAACCCCGGCGTGACGGTGGCGCTCTCGGGGATGAGCACCATGCAGCAGGTGGAAGAAAACACCGCCACGGCCTCCGACGAGATCAGCCTGTCCTTCGAGGACAAGGCGGTCATCAGCGAGCACGTCGAGCGCCTGGCCGAGATGACCAAGCTGTACTGCACGGGGTGCAGGTATTGTATGCCCTGCCCGCAAGAGGTCAACATCCCCTACATTTTCGAAATGTACAACATGGGCAAGGTCTATGGCTTGTGGGAACCGGCCCGGGAAGGATATGCCAGCCTGCCGACGCGGCGCTGGAACCCCGGCAAACAAGCGGATGCGTGCATCGAGTGCGGCGAGTGCGAAGAAAAGTGCCCGCAAAACATCCAGATCAGAGAGCAGCTCAAGGATGCGCACAGGCTCCTTGCCGCAGCCGACTGAATCCAAATGTTCAACACAAACCTCCGAGCGTTTCTCGGAGGTTTGTGCGTTATGGTGCGTACCGAGTATGCAAGTTTAGTTTTTGGAAAGAATATAGTCTGCGACGGCGTCGACGGTCGCAAGCTGTTCTGCTTCTTCTTCCGGGATTGTAAAACCAAACCCTTCCTCAAATGCGGCGACCAGGTCGACCAGATCGAGCGAGTCCGCTCCCAGGTCTTCGACAAAGTTGGTGCTCAGCGTGACCTGGTCTTGGTCAATGTTCAGCCTATCCTCGACAATGGTCTTGATTTGGGCAACGATCTCGTTTTTTGTCACGTTCTGTCTTCTCCTTGTGCTGTGATTTTGGATGATGGTTTGTTGGGTGTTCAGGCCCCGGGAGCCCCAAAAGGAGCTTCCAGGGCGCAATGGCTTCTAGCACCCGCACGGTTGGAGCCGGGCAAGCTCTTTGGGTTCCTCGTCCCTGCTGAACGGCCGCAGCCGAAAGGTAAAGGCATACGACCCGGGCTGGAGCAGGTACTCGGGCCGGGTCATCGGCCCGCAGCTGTTTCCACCCAGGCCGCACTGTTTGTAGTCGAGGTTGAGGATCACCTCGTCGCGCCGCACCAGCTCGTTGGTATGGAACGCCTTGTATAGATCGCCGGCGCTGTAGTGCAGGGCGCTCATTTCCATCACCTGCCCGCCAACCGCGAGCAGGCCGGCGCCGCTCTCGTTGCGCAGCGCCACCCAGCGCACGCCGGTCCGGTTGCCGTTTTCCTGGGGCATAATGTAGGGCACGTACAGCCCGTCGACGCTGTCGCTGTAAATGCCAACCCGCGCGCCGGCATTCCGGTCGACGTAATTCTCGTGCGGGCCGCGCCCGTACCAGGTCACGTGCTCGAACCCGGCAGGCAGCACCATCGTCAGGCCGATGCGCGGCAGGGGGGGCAGGTTTTCGCTGGCCCAGATCTGGTT
>JAFGJF010000254.1 GCA_016929205.1 Anaerolineae bacterium | reverse complement strand
GTGTGTCTCGCCGCTCTCGGCGCGCAGCACGGCGTCCCGCTTGGCCAGCGCAGCCTGGCAGGCCAGGTAGACGGTGTTGCCTGAGATATAGGTGTGGCGCGAGGCGGAACTCGATCCGGCGTCGGGTGAAGTGAGGGTGTCGATAAAGCCAAAGCGCACTTTTTCGACCGAGATGCCCAGGGCCTCGGCTGCGATCTGGGACAAAACGGTGAACACGCCCTGCCCGACCTCAACCGCGGCCATTTGGATCACCACACGGTCGATCCCGCCCGCCTCGTCAAGGGACAATTCAACGCGCGCCGTCGATTTGTCGTCAAAGCCAAACGAGTAGCAGATGTTTTTATAGGCGCAGGCGACGGCAATGCCACGCTTTTTGTAACGTCGCGCCGGAACGCCGACATCGGGTTTGATCCAATGCCCGTCTTGCTCGCCCCAACCGGCCGCCCGAGCGACCTCGAGCAGGCAGCTTTTCATCCCTCCGCCGGGCGGTAACGGATTGCCGGTGAGCATGATCGATCCATCGACGATGATGTTCTTGAGGCGGAATTCAACCGGGTCCATGCCGATCGCCTCGGCCATCTTGTTCATCTGCAGTTCGTATCCCACCGCAGCCTGCGGGCCGCCAAAGCCGCGCATAGCCATACCTGGCGCATTGTTGGTGTAAACGGTATAGCCGTCGACCTTGCAGGCGGGATAAACGTACGGGCCGCCCAAAAATGAGACAGCATTGGCCAGCACAGGCACGCTGGTGCTCTGGTAGGCTCCGGCATCGCTGACGCACCTGACCTCGATCGCCAGCAGATTGCCCTCATTGGTGCAGGCAGTCTTGTACGACAGGTAAAAGGGATGGCGTTTGCCGTGGCCGCGGATCGACTCTTCGCGGTCCCAGACCAGCTTGACCGGACGGCGCAGCTTGTGCACGGCAACGGCAACCAGAGGCTGCACCGACATATCCTCGCGCCCGCCAAATGCGCCGCCAACGGCGGGAATCAGTTCTCGAATCCGTTCCTGGGGCAGATCGAGCAAATGGGCCAGTTGCCCGATATCCTCCTGGGGCCATTGAGTGGCGACAACGAGCGTCACCCGCCCGTCCTCGTCAATGTAGCCCAGGCATGCCTCAGGCTGCAAATAGGCGTGCTCGACACACGAGGTCTCGTATTCGCCTTCGACGACCACGACGTCGCCGCTGCCGGCGGTGGCAAAGACGGCGCCGACATCACCGCGATAGATTTTTAAATGAGCGATCTGGTTGCTATCCTTGCCGTCATGCACCAGGCGTTTGTCGTCCATGGCCTGGTGGGGGTCGGTGATCGGATCGTACACCTGGTAATCGACGTGCACAAGCTTGGCCGCGCGTTCGGCCGCGGGCATTGTCTCAGCGATAACCAGGGCAATGTGGTCGCCCATCCAGTGTGTGCGACCGCCAACGGGGATAAAGAGTTGCTGATCGTAAACGTTGATCCCGTAAGCGTTCGACGGCACATCCTCGGCCGTAATCACGTCGACCACACCGGGCACGCCCAGCGCCTCATCGATATTGATGTCGGTCACGCGGGCGTTGGGATATGCGACCCACACCGTTTTGGCATAGAGCTGGCCCTCGCGGTCAAAATCCTGAGGAAACTTGCGCCCGCCGGTGACCTTGGTGGTTATGTCCAGGCGTTTGACGCTGTGCCCGACGGCGTTCATATCAGTACCCTTTTTCATCGCGCCACCTTGCCTCATCGCGCCGCCTCCGTTTCACCGGGGGCTTGTTCGTTCAGCCGCCTGGCGGCCAATTCGATGGCGTCGATGATCTGGTAGTAGCCCGTGCACCGGCATATATTGCCCGAAATACCGGCCATAATCTCTTTGCGGCTGGGTTTAGGATTCTCATCGAGCAACGCCTTGGCTGCCATAATCATGCCGGGCGTGCAATAGCCGCACTGGGCAGCAAACGACTCGACAAAGGCCTGTTGGATGACGTGCAGTTGCCGGCCATTGCCCAGTCCCTCGATGGTCAACACGCGGCGGCCCTGCACCTTGAGTGCGGGATAGATGCACGACAGCGTCGCCACATCGTCGACCAGGACCGTGCACGCGCCGCACTCGCCCTCACCGCAGCCAACCTTGACGCCGGTTATACCCAGCTTGTCGCGCAGGACGTCGGCGAGCAAGTCGCCGGGCGCGACATCGACGACCACCTTTTTGCCGTTCAAGTCGAATTCAATCTCGGGCATATCGTTCTTTCTCCGAAAAAACACACATGATTTGCAGGATAAACAGGATGAATAGAATTCTACCTTCCGGCAGCAGCCTGGACAGCCTGGGTGAGCGCGCGGCGCACGAGCACCTCGACCATAGCCGTGCGGTATGCCTTAGAGCCGCGCAGCATGCTGGCACGTGGTCGGGCAGCATTGGCGGCCAGTTTTGCCGCGTGGGTGACGTTGGCCTCGTCGGTGGCTTGCCCGATCAGCGACTGTTCGGCCGCTTCTGCCCGGAAGGGCGTGGGTGCGACCGGGCCGACAGCAATACGCACCTCGGTAAACGCGCCACCTTGCATACCGACGACAACGGCGGCGTTGACGATCGGCAACACCAAAGCGCGACGTTTGGCCAGCCGCTGAAAAGCGCCGCCCATGGTCGCGCTTAAAGGCCGGAACCGCAAAGCAGTGACCATCTGGATGCATGGATCGATCGTGCACACACCAACGCTTTCGTACAATTCAGAGATCGGCATTAACTGGTGACCTTCCAACGCTGTGACCTCGACCTGGGCATCCAGGCTAAAGAGACCCACCGCACCGTCGGCCGCGGGCAAGGCATTGACCACGTTGCCGACCAAGGTGGCGACGTTGCGGATCTGCGGGCCGCCCACGCTGCCGCAGGCCTGGGCCAGCACAGCCGCCCGGGAGCGGATCAAGGGCGATGCGGCAACCTGGGCGTGGGTCGCCGTCGCACCGATGACAATCCAGCCGTCCTTTTCCTCGATCCGATCCAGACCAGGAATGCGGGTCACATCGACCATGGACCGCGACGGGCAGGTACCGCGCCGGGCTTGCAGCGCCAAATCGGTGCCGCCAGCAATGATCCGCGCCTGGCCATCAAACGAGGCCAGCTTTTCGAGGGCATCGGTGACCGATTCGGCAATCAGATAATGATCCCACATAACTCCCTCACAATAGCAAAGTCCAACTCACACTGTCCGAACCGACGCCGCTTATGATGGCGCAACGAACGAGAGTCGAAAGCGCGAGCAAAAGAATAAAGGCAATCCAGATCCAGATCTGGGCATTGACGCGCCGCTTTTTCTTATGCGGCTCGGGCATAGGCAAGCTGGCGTTACAGCGCCAGCAGCGCAACTTGTCGTCCGGGTTCCAGGTGCCACATTCGGGACAGTCCATGCTCAGTGCCCTTCCCCGCTGTGCGCGAGCTTGTGCGCGACAACGGCGGCCCAGTCGGTCTGGGACAGCACGATCTCGGGCCGGTCAAATACGGTGTCCTTGGGGCCTTCGCCGTAACCCACCGCCTCAAACCGGCCCTGCTCGGGTTGGTCGACGGCGATCTTGATCGTGCCCGTGTCCCTGGTCAGGACCACCGTGCG
>JAFGJF010000253.1 GCA_016929205.1 Anaerolineae bacterium | reverse complement strand
GGAGACCGGCCGCTTTGATACGGTGCTCTTTGTCCTGAACATGGTCACCTATAACGAGCAGAACCGGCGGTTGATCCGGTTGGCTGCCGATCTCGGGGTGGGCATGATGCTGATGCGGCCTCTGGATCACGGTGCACTGCGCCCCGATCCGGCGCTGCGGTTTGCACTGGCCTCCGGGGTGGACACGGTACTGTGCGGCATGTACTCTCCCCTGGAGATCGATCGGAACCTGGCGATCGCAGGGGCAGAGCCCGGCGAATCGGAACGGGCATTGTTGCGCCAGGAGGCGGAGGCGCTAAGCACGGGATGTTTGCATTGTCAAGGCCGCGACGGCCCGCCGTGCAAATGCCCGTTGGGGATAGACGTGCGCCAGATTATGCTGCTGAGTCGCTACCGGGCCAGGCACGGGCTTTTACCAACCGCCGAGTTCCAGTGGAGCACGGTGGCAGAGGCGGCCAAACGATGTGACGAGTGCAGGCACTGCGAAGAGCGGTGCCCCGCGGCACTACGCATCGTGCCGTCGATCCACGAGGCGGCACGGTGAATCGAGCGGCACGGTAAATCAACCCAAGCCGTCACAGAACGACGTGACGCCCGAAATACTGGCATTCAAAATCCGAAACGTATAGGCCACGAAAGGCATCCGCCGGATCCTGCCCGGCTATCTGCCAGCGCCGCACCCGGCGCTGGATCAGCACGTCGATCCGGGCCTGCCCAGCTTTCAAGTGCTTTTTATGACACGCGGTAGGGGCAAGGCATTCCCCGAACACTATTTTTCCAATCATTATATCTTGGAAGCGGGGCGTTTGTCACCATCGGGTGGGAACGAACAGCCCTGGATGTTTGGCGTGATCACCGACAGGCTGCGTGTGGCGCGCATTGCCGAGATCGCTCACCGGCAGATGTGGATCGCGCAAGCGCCGCTTTTGATCGTGCTCTGTACCACCGGCGTGGGCGATGACCTGGGCGGGCGTGTTATCCAACGGCACCGCTTTCCCGAATACGCGCAGGCCATTGCCGAGATGGATCAAGAGCTGTATTGGGCGCTCAACCAGGAAGAACACCAGACCAAGATCGCCGGAGCGCACATGGTGCTGGCGGCGCTGGAGCACAGCGTCGGATCGTGCAGGGTTTCCCGATTTGATGTCAAACGGTTGGCGCAGCCTATTGCGTTTTAGTCTTGCCTATGATACAAAGTGAGGCATATAGGGAATGGCTTTGTCACGATGGCGTTTCGATCTGTTGCTCAAACTCTGGCCGTTAGGCAAAGTGTTGAATCTGTTGGGCAATCTGCCGCTGGTCGGTTCGTTGTTCGATCGCTATTTTCGCGCCGAAGAAAATGAGGCGATCATCATTCCGATCCGGCAGGCGATTCAGAATACACAGAGTGTCGTGCTGCCGTTTGCCTTGCTTGCTCCGTTGGTGGAGCGAGCGAGTGCGCGCACGATTTTGAATATGTGTCTTTGCCGGCATGCCGAAGGCTGCAGGGGCTACCCAAGCGATATCGGCTGTCTGTTTCTGGGCGATGGCGCAGCACGGATTCGCCGCGAGCTCGGGCGGCCGGCAAGCATCGCAGAGGCGCTCGATCATATCGAGCACGCTATGATTGCGGGCTTGATGCCCACCGTCCTACATTCCGCGTTTGATGCCTATCTGCTCGACATCCCATATCAGCGCATGTTGGCGATCTGCTTTTGTTGTGATTGCTGCTGTACGGTGCGTTACGGTTTGCGAGTAGGACCTGCCGCCTTCCGAGATACGGTCGTGTGTTTGCCGGGTCTTTCGGTACAGGTGAGTGCGGCGTGTACGAACTGTGGGACGTGTTCCTCTGTTTGCCCTGTTGGGGCGATCTCTATGCGTCAAGAGTGCGCACACATTGATCAGGGACGGTGTAAAGGGTGCGGTCGGTGTGCGACGGTTTGCCCCGCTGGTGCGATCCAACTGTGCGCAGCCAGCGGTGACGGCGTGTTGGAGGGTCTCCTGGAGCGTATCTCGCGGCGCACGGACATCGGTTCAAGTGGTCAGGTTTTTGCCAGTTGAATGGGGTGTGCAGGGTGCCCGCGCTCCGAGGGGATAATGGGCTTGCGCTAGCTTGCACAAGTTGCTTGGTCCTTTCAAGTATGGTAAACTGACAGTGTGAAGCCATAATGTAAAGGGAGAGGCCATGGCCGACCGGGAGAGCAGTGCAAAGGCAAGCCGGCGCATTCTCGTTGTCGAGGATGCCAGATTGGTTGCGGTGCGTCTAGAGCGTACGTTGATCGAGCTGGGATACGATGTTGTGGATGCTGTGGCATCTGGGGAAGAGGCGCTGCAAGCGGTGAGCGAGCGACGTCCGGATTTGATCTTGATGGACGTTCATCTTGCCGGCGACATAGATGGCGTGGAGACAGCAGCCCAGATCCGAGATCGGTTTGGCCTGCCGGTGATTTACTTGACGGTTGACGCAAGCGATGCGGCTTTGCAGCGGGCCAAATTGACGGCGCCATACAGTTACTTGATCAAGCCTGTTCAGGATCGAGAACTGCACGCTGCCATCGAAATGGCGTTTCATCGTCTTACGCTTGAAAATGAACGCCGCCAGGCGCAGGAAGAACTGGCGAGGTTGCTTGATCGTTTGGAGGAACAGGTACAGGCACGCACCGCCGAACTGCAACAGACAAATGCACAACTCCGGCACGAGATTGTCGAGCACAAGCTGGCCGAACAAGAGATCCAGCGCCGGATTTTGCAGCAGGAGGCGCTAAACACGGTGATTGCGGCGGCTACGGCGACCACCGATCTGTCCGAGTTGCTCGAGATTGCTTTGGATCAAATCCTAAACGCTCTCAAGATCGAGATGGGTGGTATCTGGGTATCTTCTCAAGCGACGGTGCGTGGTTTGCCGCCGGAGATGCGTGATGTGATGAAGCAGGCGGCTTCGGCGATCCCCTTCGGGATTGGCAGGGTGGATGCAGTACAGGATTGGCAATGTGTCGCGGCGGACAGCGAACTGGGCACAATGTGTGCAATTATGGAACGATTTGGCATCCGCGCTTCGTTGACCGTCCCATTGATCGCCGAAGGACAGCCGATCGGCGGATTGAGTTGCGCGACGTCCGAGCCGCATCGTTGGAACAGTGAAGAAATTGCGTTGGTGCAAGGTGTTGGCCGGCAACTTGGGTCGGCGGCAGAGCGGCTTCGTTTGCTTGAGCAGATTCAGGAGCAGGCGCAGCAAAGACAGCAGATTATGGATGTCGTACCGGAAGGTGTTTTGCTGCTAGACGTGGAATACAGAGTCGTGCTGGCAAATCCGGCCGGACAAAGGGCTCTGGTTGTTTTGGCCGATGGCGCCCGGGTCGGCGATATCCTCGTGGCTTTGGGAGACCAGTCACTTGGGGAATTGTTGGATCGATCGGAAAACGGTGTATGGCACGAGATCAAGGCCGGCGGACGGACGTTCGAGGTCATTGCCCGCCCGGTTCAAATCGTGCTCGAATCGGTCGGCTGGGTATTGGTCACAAGGGATATGACCCACGAGCGAGAACTGCAGGAACATATACGCCAGCAAGATCGGATGGCCGTCATTGGGCAGTTGTCGGGCGGCGTCGCGCACGACTTTAACAACATCCTCACGGTCATTCAGGGGTACACGGCGATGGCGCTCGACAACATGTCTTCTGGCGATCCAATTCGTCCGGATTTGGAGCAAGTTCGCATGGCAGCCGAGCGCGCTGCAGCACTGACTCGCCAACTGCTGATCTTTAGCCGCAAGCAGGTGTTACAACCCAAGATCTTGGACTTGAATGCCGTGTTTGCCAATATGCAGCCGATGCTGCAGCGTTTGATCGGCGAACACGTCGAGTTGCATACTGTCCTTGCCCCGGCTTTGGGCCGGGTGTGGGCCGATCCCGGACAGATCGAACAGGTGATCATGAACCTGGCTGTCAATGCGCGCGATGCGATGCCTCAAGGGGGGCGGCTGACCATTAGCACGGAAAAAGTTGTGTTGGGGCAAGATTCTATTGAGGATGATCTGGATGTTGAGCCTGGCACATACGTGATGCTGTCGGTCAGCGATACCGGCGTCGGCATGACCCAAGAGGTCAAGTTGCACATCTATGAGCCGTTTTTCACGACCAAGGCGATTGGCCAGGGCACGGGATTGGGGTTGTCGACGGTGTATGGCATTGTCAAACAGAGCGGAGGGGGCATCGAGATCGAGAGTGAGGTCGGGGTTGGCACAACGTTCCGGATTTACCTGCCCCAGGCTGAGACTGCGGTTGAGGTGCAACAAGCCCGAGACATCGACGAAAAAATACAGCGCGGTGTAGAAACGATTTTGCTGGTTGAGGACGAGGATATGGTGCGCAGGTTGGCGCAGCGGGCGCTGGAACGTTATGGGTATCATGTCCTGGCGGCGCGCGTGCCCAGCCAAGCCGTGCGTTTTTGTCGGGAATGGCGCGGGACGATCTCTTTGCTGCTGACCGATGTCGTGCTGCCCGAAATGAGTGGCCGGGCCCTGGCCGATGAATTGCTGCGATTGAATCCAGATATGAAGGTGCTATATATCTCTGGGTACACGAATGCCGCGCTTGACAAATATGGTGTGCTAAAAGCGGGGCTCTCCTTTTTGGAAAAGCCGTTTATGCCAGCGGAATTGGTGCGCCAAGTCAGTCAGGTCTTGGCGGCAGACCGGCGATAAAAAGAGACATTCAGCGTCTCAAACCCGATATCGGCTGCTCTGGACATCACCTCGGTACCGCCCAAAAAGAGGATGCCGCCAGGATGCAGTGCGTCGTGAAAACGATTGTACAGATCTTGCTTGACCTCAGGGGTAAAATAGATGACCACGTTGCGACAGACGATCAGATCAAAGTCTTGTTCAAATGAATCGGCAAGCAGATTGTGGTAACGAAAGACGACTTTTCGTCGCAGGGATTGGTTGGTGGAGTACATCCTGGCTTTCTGGGGAGACGTTTCGTCAGCGCGGTCAAAGTAGCGAGCGAGCAACGTCGGTGCGACGTTGGCCAGTTCATCGGCGGAATAGGGCCCGCCGGCTTGAGCGCGTTCCAGCGCGTCGTGGTCGATGTCGGTGGCCAAAACAAAGTGCCGGTTGTATTCGCTCGTAGCCTCGGAAAGCATGATCGCCAACGAGTACGGTTCGTGACCATGCGAGCATCCAGCGCTCCAGACACGCAGCCTGGGACGGCGGTGTAACAGCTCAGGCAGAACGGATTGTCGTAAATAGTCGAATTTCTCCTGGTCGCGGAAAAATGACGAGACATTGATCGTCAAATAGTTTTTAAACTTGGCCAATGCCTGCGGATCATCCTGGATGGCACGAAAGAAGCTCGGCCAGTTGGGGAACCCCGATCGTTGAAGATAGGTCTTGAGGCGACGCTGTACCTGCTGGCTTTTATACGCATTCAAGTCGATGCCGGTTAGCCGGATGACTTTGTACTTGACAAAGTTATATTCCTGTGCTTCCATCGCCCATACCCACCAGTTCGATCAAGGTTGAAGCTACTTGCGGCAGTGGCACGACCCGATCGGCCAGCTCGGCTTCGATGACGCTGCGTGGCATACCATACACAACGCATGTCGATTCGTGCTCGGCAATCACAATACCCCCGGCATCTTTGATGCAGCGTGCCCCCTCCGTGCCGTCCGATCCCATCCCGGTGAGAACCACGCCGATGACATCGGACTTGTGAAGCCTCGCTGCCGTCTCCATAGTGACGTCAACGGAAGGTCGTATATAGTTGCGTCGAGGTCCCTGGTCCAGCAGCACTTGCCGGCGTCCTTCAAGGCGCAGATGAAAGTCGCCTGGAGCCAAAAGTACCTGTCCACGCGCCAGCCGGTCGCCGTGTACGGCCTCTCGAATGGTGAGAGAAGAATGCTCGTCGAGTCGCTGTGCCAACGAGTGGGTGAATCCTGGGGGCATGTGTTGTACGACTACGACTGCCGCCGGCAGGACGGCTGGCAGTTCAGACAGGATCTTTTGCAGCGCACGCGGTCCTCCAGTCGAGACGCCGATGACGATCACGGGGTCACCGATTTCAAAGGGGCGTGGCGCAAGCTTGCGGTCGTCCGGTCCG
>JAFGJF010000252.1 GCA_016929205.1 Anaerolineae bacterium | reverse complement strand
TTGGTGGAACCGGGCGGTAGGAAAAAGGGCTTGCCCCGGTCGGAGGCGCGCCGGATAGCCTGGTACAGCGTCTCGTCGCGGGTGAAAACCAGGCCGCCCTGGCCGCCGCTGCTGTGGTGTTTGCCAAACATGGTTGAAAAAACGCCCATGTCGCCAAAGGTTCCGACCAGTTTGCCGTTGACCGTTGCGCCGTGGCTCTGCGAACAATCTTCGATCACCGGGAGCCCGTGTTTTCGAGCGACGGTCATCACGCCTTCAATGTCGGCCGGTTCGCCGGCGATGTGGGCGACGACGATGGCGCTGGTCAGGGGCGAGATCAGTGTTTCAATCTGTTCCGGCCCGCTGTTATAGCCGCCAGACGCCGCGTCGGCGACCATGGGGATCAGATTGAGCAAGGGAATGGGCATCAATCCGCCGGGGTCGGTGACCGCGCTGGCAATGACTTCGGTGAACGGTTCCAGGTCCAATGCCTTCAAGGCGGCGTACAGCGCTGTCGTGCCGGAACTAACCGCGTCGACGTAACCGCCGCCCATGAACGCCGCAAATTCTTGGCAGTAGGCGTCCTCTTGTTCGCCGTTATAGCCGGGTGCCGTCCCGGCCTCAATGTGGCGATCAAAAAGCGCATCTATGGCGGCTTTTTCTTCAATGCTGATGTGACCGCGCTGCGGAAAGGGTTCGGAACGAACCCGGGGGCCGCCGTTGATGGCGAGTTGTTCGAGTTTAGATGGCATGGTCAAATCGCCCTCCTTTTTTAGGTCCTTGTCTTTACGGCGCGGGAGGCGTGGCACACGAGTCGCGCACGACGAGCGAGCAGGGCAGGACGACGTGCTCTGCCTCAGCGCGCCGTCCGGCGATCCGTTCCAGCACCATTTCTACGGCGCGTTTTCCGGCCTCCAGAACGGGCAGCCGCACCGTCGTCAGTGCCGGATTCAGGTAAGAACCGAAATGTTGATCGTCGATGCCCACAATCGAGACATCCTGGGGAACGCGCAGGCCGGATTGTTGGACCGTCTTGATCGCGATGGCGGCGACAATGTCGTCGCTGGCAAGGATTGCTGTCGGTCGTGGCGACAGCGCAAGCAGCTCGAGGGTCGATTGCTGCCACGTTTCCGGCGTAGCGGTGTAATCGCCGGAACGAACATAGTCGCGCAGATACTCCAGACCATGTTCTTTCAAAGCCGTTCGGTATCCTTTGAGCCGGTTTTTGCCACTGAGGCGGCCTTTCGGCCCGCGCAGGTGGGCGATATGCCTGTGTCCCAGTTGGATCAGGTATTCCATGGCCCGGATGACGCCGTTTGTATCGTCCCAGTTGATCAGATCCAGGTTCTCGTAGTTGATGGCGCGGTTGACGAGCACGGTGGGCACTTGAAGGCGTTCCAATTCGAGGACATAGTCGTTATCGAGTTCCTGGGATACAGACAAAAAGATGAGCCCGTCAACCCGCTTTTCCAGGAGCACCTGGAGCATTTGAGCCTCTTCTTCTGCGTCGCGGGCATTGCTCATCAGCACGCTGTACCCGGCGTCACGGGCGATCGGTTCGATGGTGTTCAGAGCGTGCAGGAAGAGAGGGGTCTCGATCTCGGCGATAATGACCCCGATGGTCGCCGTGTGTCGGGTGACCAGCCCGCGGGCCAGGGCATTGGGGCGGTAGTCGAGTTCATGCATCACTTTGATGATCCGTTGCAGCGTTTCGTCCGACATCGCGTCGAGGCGGCTGTTCAGCACATTGGAAACGGTGGTGATCGATACGCCCGCTACTCGAGCGACGTCCTTGATCGTGACGTTCTTTTTGCGAGATTTGGACACATCACCCTCCTCGCAGTGTGCAGATCGCGTGTGTAACGTTTTAGAAAAACGTTGCATCGAGTATAGCATTGATCTTGTGCTGTGTCAAAAAGGCATGCGAAAACTGCGATACGGTAGCGTTTGCAATTGGCGTGAAAAACCAAACTGTGCCATACTGGGCAGTGACAGCTTTTGGCGTCACCAGCCAGAGGCAAATCGAAGCAAGTGTGGAGAGACAAGATGAGAATCGACTGTCACATGCACGCCAACGGACGGCAGCGCCAATGGGACTAGGACGACAACGATCGGATCATCGATGCCGCGGACCGGCTTGGCGTCTACCAGCTATGCGTCTCGATCCCCATCACCCACGGCATGCCGACGATGGAGCGCCGTTGGCTGCGTAGCCAAATATGACAAAAACGTAATGCCCTTGCGCTGCAAAGACATTACGTTTTTATGTGGCACCAGTTGTGATCCGCTGGAGTCAAGGCATTGCCCCGGCAACGGTCAGCGTGCTCTAGTAGGTGACCTTGGCCGGCAGTTCTTTGGCCTGTTCGACCCACGCTTTGACCTGTTCGAGGCCGGGCACGTGGCGCACCAGGTTCTTGGCTTCGTTGGCCGCGAGCAGCGCCTTGTACAGGTTTTCAGGATTGCGGTTGCGCAGTTCTTTGACCGTATCCACGCCGGCTTCTTCCAGCAGGTCGGCGTATTCCTCGCCCACGCCCTTGACGCGCATCAAATCGGCCAGGTTGACCCACTCGAGGATCAGTTTGTGTCCAATCTCTGTCTTTTCTTCCAAATCCTTGCGCCCTTGCGGCGTCGCGCCTGCCTCAAGCAGCGCTTCGACCGTGGTGATGCCGGCTGTTTGCAGTTTGGCCGAGTATACCGGCCCTACGCCTTCGATTTCGGTCAGTTTGGTCATCTCAAATTCCTTTCTTGTAATCGATTTACCGAATAAAGCCTTTTGTTTAGTTTATCACATCGTTATCGAGAACGCAAGTCTGCCGAGTTCATGTTTTCTCCCCGCCAGTGTTGCATTACCGGATCAAAACCGAGATCAGCACGATCGGCCAGACAAACGTCGCCATGGCGATGGCCCCGGCCTTTATCGCCGAGAACCCTTCGCTCTCATAGGTCACGATTCCGTTATAAATCCCACCAAGCGTCAAGACGCCCGTCCACATCACGGCTGGAAAAAGAGCCACGATTTCTTTGATCGCAGCACCGTATTCCATTCGCAGCGCCCGGAGGATGGCGTCTTCCAAAATCGCCGAGTAGGTGATGTCCAGGATCTGCCCGAGGATCCAGAAGGCGAAAAAGCTGAAACCGAACAGGCTCAGATACTGTTCGTATGGTACCTGCCCTTTGAACGCTACAGACAGCAATCTTGCCGAGCCAGCCATCAGGATCCATATCGCCAACACGAGTGGCAAACCAAAGAGTGCCTGGGCCAGGCGGTATTGCTCGGCCGGTATCTTGAGAAAGGGCAGCATGGGAAACTCGCCCCAGGTTTCGATCCACGTTGCCAGTTCGTCTGCGGGCGGTGGGTAGTCTTGTGTCAGATGCGATATCAGAAAGAGAAGCGTCAGGACAGCGCCAAAGCCAATGACGATCGTTGTGGCCTGCCGGATGCTCTTTGTATCCTGCAGTATCTCCCGACTGGTCCTCTTGGGGTGGATAATCATTTTGCAGAGTTTGATCAAGGGTTCCATCGGCAACCTCGCTTTCCATACAAGGCAAGAGAGCGTATTGAAGCGATCTCTAGGTTCGGTTGACATTGATTGCACATAAACGGTCCAGTTTGCCACTTGCACGATGGATGCGGACTGGCATATGTCATTCCCGCATGTTTTTAGCGGGAATCCAGGTTCTTGCTTGCCTGTAGATACTCGATAGAGACATTCGGGCATGACAACCCAGGCGCAATTCAAAACGTCAACAGAACCTAGTCGTGGATCGTGGTGAAATGCCAGGCAAACGAACTGCTTCCCGTTTCTGTCGGAAAAAACAACACCACCTCGTATAATCCGGTGGTGATATCTGCGATCCAGCAAAACTCGCGATAGGTTCGTGTGCCGACCCACGCCGTGCCGGGATGGGTGCTGTTTGGGATAACGATCTCTTGCCACGTCAACTCGGACGGTACGATCCCGTTGACCCGCAAGTATAAACGATCGCGCGCTCGTTCTCCGGCCTGGAAAGCTGATTTTAATGCCGGAGCGTACTCCTCCATGGTGCCTTTGGCTGGCGCGATACAAATCCCGTTGAATGTGCTCAAGGACAACCTGTCGCCCGGAGCAGGTGACACGGCTTTGATCCAATCCGGCAGCACTTGTGGCGAACCGGCTTTTGTTTCGTCCGGCAGCGGCGGGATCGGCCTGATCGCCGGCGTGGCGGTTGGGGCAAAAGGAGTCAGCGTAAACATCGGATAGTAGGGACGCAGTTCCCAGGGCGGCGTTAGTGCTGAGGATACGGGTGTCGGTGTGGCATCTGTCGTGCTGTGAGGCGGGGTTGGCGTCTTGGCCGCAGGCTCGACTCCAGATCTGGTATCCTCCGAGCAGGCGATCGCCGCCAGGACTAACAGCAACGCGCCCACTGCGAGTGCATTTGAGAAAAAACGACGGGCGGTTTTCGTGATTTCACCCTGTTCAAACATCACTTACCTGACTGTCATCGCCGCTCAAAAATGTGCCCGCCTGCCGTCCAAGTGCCTGTTTGACTCGCTTGGCGACTTCGTAGACGATTTCCCCGGCGATGCCCCAAATGACTTCGTTTCCGTATCTGTACAGATATACTTTGCGCGGCTGCCCTCGCCAGGGTTGGTGATACCGTTCCGGCAAGCCCAGTTCCTTGGCCGGGAACAGGATTCTTTTGCCAGCTTTGTCGTTATAGGGATGGGTTTCGACGGCCAGTTCGTAGACTTCCGGCTCGGTCTCGAAAAAGAACTTGAGCGGGACCTGAAACAGATAGGCAACCTCGCGTTCGTCAAAGTCGAGATCGTCCAGGCTCTGGATGTCCAGCTTGCCCACGTAAACCTCGACCAGCACGCCACTTGGCGAAAAAAGCGTGCCCAGTTTGCCGAGCACCTCAATGGCCGTTCGCTCGACGCCCAACTCTTCCATCGTTTCTCGCACGGCCGTCTCTTGCCACGAGGCATCACCCTCTTCTCTTCGCCCGCCGGGCAAACCGACGTCGCCGGCGTTGCGATGCACGTGTGTGGGTCGTTTTTCAAAGATGAGTTCGAGTTCGTCGCCCCGCTGGTAAAAGGCAACCAGGATTGCGGCCGATATGAATTTTTCTCTGCCGATGATTGGATCTTGATCGACAATCTTGTTGAGCAGGCTAGACATATTGGTCAGCAAGCTGGTTCAATACGGCGGTTCTGCCGGTCCGTCGTATCCGCACATCCCTACCCTGGGTGAGTTGACCAGCGGCATCGGCTCCCCATAGTCTGCACACTCGTGATCCTCGGCGTGTTCATCGCACAGAGCGCCCGTTTGATCCCGTTCGTACATACATTCCAGACACAACCAGGATGCGGTTTTGTCACACTCCATGCACTGGAATTCTGGTGGGGCATTGCGGGCCATCAAAAAGATGGGGTGGCGGGTCAACGGTTTCCCGTGGCGCAGGTCGACCATTTTGATCAACGTTTCCGACGACGTGCCAAAGTCATAGATGTGTGTCAGTTCGACGCCCGGCGCAAAAACGCGATCGATTCGCCTTGACATCGGGATCTCGTCGCCACGCCATCCGCCGATCGAGAACTGGCTCAAGTGGCCGCAGCATTCCAGCCAGATCGCCCTCAGGTAGCTGTCCAGTGCGTTCAAAGTTGAGGACCCTTTCATCTCGAGGTGCAGCCAGTAATCGCCGCCCCATGCGTCTCGTACAGCCAGGTGATACAGTGTCTGTTCTGTGCCCTGGTTGGCGGACCCGATCGCTTCTTGCCGTTGCGGGCAGCTTGCCAGGTGTTTCGCCAGACCGCCGCGCGTCATCTCACGATCGCAGAATACACATTTTCCCCGCGTTTGTTTTTGTCTTGCCATGTCACTTTCCCTCACTTTCTTGCATAGGTTCGGTCCACTGTTCTGTAAGGAGCACGATAATGGGGGCGCGTAGCGGAAAAAAGCCCCACACGATGATCTGTCTCTCCAGTGAGGGGCAGGCTGCATTTCGAGCGTACAAGTGCCATATTCAGCGCATTATGGACGATTTGCCCGACTAAAAGCTTCCAGAGGGTACGTCATTTCGCTTGAACGCCGGCTGTCGTCCCGTGGTGATTGTGGCGGGTCAGTTCCCGGCGCAGTTCTTCATACCGATGCCGAGAATAGGTCAATCGTTCTTGCAGTTCGGCGATGCGCGTCCGGCATTGCTGTAGTTTGTTTTGGCGCTGCTGCTTTTCTTGCTCAAACGCTTCCGATTGTTGCGCCTCCCGGGCGGCCGTTTCGGCCTTTTTGCGGGCCACTCGTTCCCATATCTCGTCACCAAACGCGGGCACAAAGGCCAGGCCGATGGCAACAACAAGCACGATCAACCCCCAGATAATGCCTTTGGTGGTGTCACCCTGGCGATCGAGGTTGTAGGCAATGTAACCGGCCCAGACGATAGCTGCCAGGATCAATATCCTGGCAAACATCGTAAACCACCCCACGTCGAGCATGCGTTCTTTGTATCCGTAGCGTGTTGGCGTGATCGAACGGCGGCGGTGGTAAAAAGGCCGCGCTTTTTGGCGCTCGTTATTATACGTCGAGGTGTAGACTTGATTTATCGTCTCCATCGGCGTGTTGAGCAAATCTTGTTCCAGCTTTTGTAAAGCGCCGAGCTCTTGTTCGATCCGGGGGATCTCTTGTTCCATCCACTGTGCTTCAAGAATGATCGCACTTTTATCTGCTTGCATCGAGCTCCTCAATTCGAGATTTCTGTCTCTTGATCGACGGGCTGTATTTTACTCTAAAGTTGTGTGAGATGCAAGCGCGCCGAATGGTCAAAGGTGGGGGGGAGACTTGCGGCGTCCGGCGCGCCGAATGGTCAATGCGTGCGGGAGCGGTGCGGCGTCTGGCAAGGCTGCCGCCAAGGTAAGCACGTCATCGCTTTCAGGCCGCCACCAGGCAGCAAAGCGAGGGGTATCGGGCAGCATGCACTTGACCTGGACAGCGCGCCATCCGTCTGCGGAGAGGGTGTCGTCGGGGCCTTGGCTGTCCTGTTCAAGGCCATAGATGTGGGTGACCTCGACGCGACGTGTATCGATGCGAAGTCCTTCGCGTAGGACTTTGAGTACGGATTCCTTGGCGCTCCACATCACCGTGATCGCGGTATCGCGTATCCTTGTTTGCAGTCTCCAGATGCGTGCATTTTCGCCTTCGGTGAAAAAGTCGTGCACAAAGACCGGTTGGCGTGCCTCCACACGCTCGATGTCGGCACCGATGCGGTGTGAGTCCGAGAGCGCGCAAAATGCCTTGTCTCCACGATGGCTGATCGACAGGCAGATGGGCAAACGTTCCATTTCGGCAGTGAGGTGCAGTCTGCTGTCGTAGGGATCTGTATCCGCTCGTTCCGGATTGCCGGATTCTGAACGGGTCGCGACGGCCAGGTAAGGTGCGCCGTCGGCGTCATTGCCGACAGTGATCGCCGTCAGCGGGAGTTTAGCATATGCCACTTGGCTGCGCCGCAGCAGCTGCTTGGCCGTCCACCGTCCCAGCAGCCACTCGCGGCGGCGCTTTTCCACCTTGAACCCGGCATAAACCTGGCGTTCTGTCGCGCTCAGAAAAAACGATGGCGATGTGCCTTCGTCGTTAAAGGACATATCGCGCATCGTACAAACCAACCAGTCGATCATCGAGCCAACCAAGGTCTAGTCTTGTACGACCTGGCGCAGCGGTGCGAGCAGGCTTTCTTCTCCCAGCTTGGAAAACGGTGTGGTGTGGTATCCTTGCATCTCGATATAGACGTTGCCTTGAGTGTCCAGGACACGTCCATCAAAGACCATTTCGTCGCCTTCCCGGGGCACCATGTCTGCATAGAGCGGACCGCCGTTGAGGTCCAAGCGGTGTACAATGACTTGCTCGATGGCTGCGGGCAGGGCCATAACGCCGGTTTTGCCGATTTCCCACACGCCCGCCGTCTGCAAACACAGCTCGACGAGCAGCGGCGGGATCAGCACGTTGTCGATCTGCTGCAGGCTGTCGCTAAATTTGCCCAACACCTGTCGCGCTCCGGCCGCTCCGGAAGCGCACACGCCCTCCAGTACCTGAAAGGCCGGCCCGTGAAAGTAGATGCGATAGATATCGTCCGGCTTGACAGTCGTCGTGCCGTCCCAAACTGGCGCCTCGACAGTCTGCGGCGCAGTCTCTTGATCGCTGGTGGGTTCAAGGTGCACGCGCCCGTAAAAGTGCTTTGTGTGCTCCTGCCCACTCTTGATCTCACGGGTAGATTCGAGCTGCACGTGGGCGACCAGTCCTTGACCTTCTGGCACAACCATGACCCGCCAGGTAAGGGTGCGCGGCTGCTGGCGGTAAAACTTGAACGGCGCTTCAAAGCGTACATCGCTGATCGAGGCGATGCGGAACGCTTTTCCGCCCAGTTTTGAGGCGGATAGACAGGCGACCTCGGCAAAGCCTTCCACGCCCATCACCCCGGGTAGCAAGGGCATATTGTCGATGGCATGATCGTACAAAAACGACTCTTGCTGCGGATCGAGCTCGGTTTCAAAGGCAAATGTGCCAAAAACGTCCAGGCCAGTTACTCTGCCCGCTACCGGGAAATCGTGCGCGATCTTGGCGTTGGCACACTCCAGATCGAGTCCGTTTTCGGGAGCGCGCGGGTCGGCGAGAATGCCCAGCGTTTGGGCGATGAGCACTTCGCCGCCAGTGCCCGCGACGCTGATCTCGCGGCGCACGACCGGCGCAGCATGTTCAGGCTGAATCATCTCGATCCCGGCACGCTGCATCATCTCTGGAATGCTGCCCCGCGTGGCCATGCCGACTCCGGCCCAGGCGGTCCAGTCGATGGCCACGTACTTGGTTTCGGGATGTGCGGCATTAAGCGACGATACGATCTTGGACATCAAGTCGTTGGCGGCGCTATAGTCGGTCTGGGCAAGATTGCCGAACCGTCCGGCGATGGACGAGTAGACGACCACGGCCTGGGGCGGTTGATGGAGCTGTTCGCAACCTTTGAGCAAACAAAATAGCCCATCGACCTTGACATCGTATACCAGGTTGAACTCGCTTGGCGGCTTGTCAGCCAGTGGGTGGCTGCGTTCGAGACCTGCCGCGTGAATGATCACGTCGAGTTTGCCCGATGTCTGCTGGATCTCGTTCACCAGATCGGCTACGGTGTCGGCGTCGGTTACGTCGCAATCACGATAGTATGCCGTGCCGCCTGCCTGCTTGATGATGCTCATCAGATCTACGATCGTTTTTTGGCGTCCCAACTTGGCCAGTTCCCTTTCCACTTTGACTGGTGTGGGACGATCTCCTGCATCCTGGATCCGCTTTGCGATGTCACGTTTCAGGAACTTGAGATCGGTCTCAAGTCTGGCCAAATCCGGATCGTTCGGATCCGGGGCTTCTGTGCGGTCGGTCAGGTAAAAGACACCTGACGACGCCGTTGCCAGGTCAGTGACGATGGGCACCGAAATGCCGCCCGCGCCACCGGTGATCAAAAAGACGGTCTCACGTCCAAGTTCTATATCGAACTGGGTATCATCGACGTTTTGCTTGACGACACTGATGTTGAAACGTTGACCAGCGTAATGTCCGATCTCGACCGCGCCGGGATCGGACAACGTTTCGTCGATTAGGATCTCGGCTATCTCGCGCTCGTCGATGTCGCTTTCGAAATCGATAGCTTTGACCAGGGCCTCGCGGCATTCCATCGCATAGGCTTTGGTAAAGCCCGTCAGTGCGCCGCCAAGCGGATTTGCCGCTCCCCCTTGGCCAAAGCCATGCAATCCGCCCATCCTGGTTGCCGAGATCAGAAACCGTTCTGCGGGTAAGGCATGCATAACCGTGTACAGTGTTTTGATGCGTTTGTCTTGTTCTGCGCGCCACTGTGCCAGATTCATGTCGGTCAAAGAAGGCGCAGCATCCAGCCCCGGCATAAAGTACACGCCCGCGATTGGCCCTTCCTCCAGCCAGGTCGCAACCTGCGCGGCTGCTGTTTCCGGCGTTGCCTCTTTGAGGATCAAGGCTTTGACTTTGCGCGCTCGCAAGCGGTAACCAAGATACTTGGCCGTCTTGCCTGCGTCACTGACGACGATCACGCGCTTGTCCGGCGCAAACTCGAACCCGGTTGGCCGGCAAAGGTCAAGGCTCGGGCGCAAGAAGGGCAGGGGCACACGGCGCGGAATGTTGCGTGCTGCTGCGAGATCGCTAACGATTGGACGTTTGCCCTGTATTGGCACTGGTTGCGGCACTGTGACCGGTTCTGCTTCTGTTTTTCTTTCTCCGGCAGGTGCACCAACCGTCACACTCTCTTTCAAATCAGGTCGCATCTCGTAGACAAAGCCTACGACTTTATCCAATGTGTTATAGTCACGCAGCTTGAGGTCTTCTCTACGGGGGATGTCGTAGGCTTCACGGATCGTGGCAAAGACCTCGGCTTGTTTGACCGTGTCGATGCCCAGGTCGGCTTCGAGATCCAGATCCGGATCGAGCATATCGGGTGGATAGCCCGTCTTTTCACTGACC
>JAFGJF010000251.1 GCA_016929205.1 Anaerolineae bacterium | reverse complement strand
TCGTTCTGTTTGTATCTTTACTTTTGCCATAGTGCCACAAGTATGGCACATTTTCGTTTTTCACGCCAGAAATGAGCGAAAGATGAGTGAGGAATGTACGTCAAAATTTCTTATCACAGGGACTCGCCTCACACAAAAAGGGTTTGCGCCCAGTCACGGACTTTTTGCGGTTTGCGATAATCGAGCGGTGGAATGAGCCTTGTCATCATTGTAGCTGCGCCACGCAGGGCGGGTTTCTCTGAAAGACCCGGAATCAACGTAATCCCCTCACGCAGGACAAGTCGCCCCGTAAACGCAGCTTTGCTTTCTGGCCGAATTCGAGCTTTAATCGAATCGAGATAAGCCAGATTTTTGGCGAGCCCCACACAGAATAGAGCCATAGGTAAATCCAGCAAATCAGACTGATTGGCCTGGATAAAATCAGACATCTCTGCCAAGACAAGACCGCCATGAACGGCACTCCCTAATACAACCCGTTCATACCCAGCGAGCGTGTTTATGGTCTGCACCGGGCAAACATCGACGGCAAAACCGCGTTCGGCTAAAATTCGGCCAATTTCTACAGCCGCTTCAGCAGTGGTCCCAAAGGTGCTGGCATAGCCAACCAGGACAGATTTTTGCATGGTTTTATCTCCAAAACTCAAGGATGGTAACGGCGTGCTGACAGTATCGAACGACGTAACCAGGCTCACGCCACAACAAGCCAGACTGGCCGCGGCTAATGTTAGGGCGCTGATTTTGAGAAATTTCCGTCGTGAAAGGGGTGTAGACGGTATGGTTTCTCCTTCCATTGTATGTCCCTTCTTTTTGTGCGAGCTGATGCAATTCCACCAAAGTTAAATATAGACGCTCCGGGCCGCGGCCCTGGCGAAATCGTCCATCTATCTGCTGCTGGATATCCGCCGGGGGCAAGGTGGATGTTCCGTTCCGCCTGGAAGCAAATATGACTGCTTATCTTTCCTTCATCGCCACGCCACGCGCAAACAACCCCAGAGGCACAAAGCAGACGCTCCCCATCACCAGGACGACGACGAAATCCGCCGCCGGAAACGAGACGTCCGCCAGCCAGGGCTGCAAAAGGAAGAACATGAGCAGCCCGATGAACAACATGCTGCCCTGAAAGAGCAGTCCCACACCTGACACATACCCCAAGGCCTTACGCTGCCACAGCAGCACACCGCCAATAGCCCATGCCGGGGCGGTCAGAAAATCGGCAATCAAGACGGGCAGCTCTGTCGCCGGAACCTCTGTCTGACTGATGGCAGCATTGGCGATCACGCCGACCCCACGCACCAGTATCAGGATACCGAGTCCGATTAACAGCCCGCCGGATAGTTTCTCGGACAACGTGCCCGCGAGGTGTTGTTGCACTGTCGTCCCGTCGATGCTGGCAACGAGCCCGATCAGCGTGTACGCGCTCGATGCGACGAGCGTCAGATAGATCAACAAGATCCAGTTTGGTGGCATGGCAAAGACGTAGGCAAGATAAGTATAGAGCACGACCATCAGTGCCCCCGGCCAAAAGAGCAGACCGATCAGCTTGCCGCGCCGCGCGAACCACATCGAACCCAGTAGGACGGGCAGCCCGACCAAGAGATTGACCACGTCATTGGCCACAAACGATTCAAGCAGCTCGTCCGTCGGATAGATGCGGGACGGAAACAAGAGACCGGCAACCGACACGACCGTCATCAGCAGGGCGATGATCAGCGAGACGATGTATGCGAGTTTTAGGTCACGCGTGACCGGCCAGTTTGCAGATGGGGATGCCACATTAGATGAACTCATACCAACAGCTCCTATTTTCTCTGGATCGACATACTTTTTCAGTGAGTTGAGCGAGTGGTTGGTAGGGTTGGATGGTCTTGTTTGGTGGACATGGCCAAGGCCACCAGCGGGATGACCAGCAGTGGGAGGTGTAATACACCCATCCAGACCCTGTCGGGGTCGAACCAGTGGGTCAGGTTGAACAGCCCGTAGAGCAAGCCGTTAAAGGCCGTTACCCGGAAAGCAAAGGCATCTACCTTGGGGTAAAACAGAATCAGCAGAAAGAGAAAGACCGGAGTCAAAAAGCAATAAGCCAGCCCGTAGTCCGGAGATGTGAGCAGCAACAACGGGTTGAAATTCGGCACGACCTTGTTTCCCGAAAGGCTGATGGGCGACCAGAAAACAAGTACTGCCAAGGGGAGCAGAACCCAACGCCAGGGTGGAATCCCTTGAAACGAGGCTTGCAACTTGTCTCGCCAGGCCACCCACAGCCAAAGCAGTCCCAGCAGACTTGTGGCGACCAGCGCCCCGGTCTGCACGGCAAAACCGTAGATCTCGGTCATCGTATTGGTCTGCAAGGCCGCAATGAGCAAATAGTTGAGGCCAAAATAGGCAGCGATCGCGCGCCCGGCGATCTTGGGGCGGAAAATCGCCAGCGCGATCACGCCCAATGTGGCGATGTGAAAGACCCAGCCCCAGGATTGATAGGGCAGGATCGACACCATCAGAATGCTCATGATCACGTCTTGCGCGTTGCGTGGGTCGTAGGCAACCTGAGTGATTGGCGGCAGCATAGATAGGACGATCAGCACTCCATAGACCACCGGATAGAACCATTTGCGTGAGGACACGTTCTTGGCAATCATCTTCCAACTCTTTTCTAGATCGGTCACAACCCGCAAGGGATAGCCATTTCCCAATTGCAGCGTTAGTTGGGCTCGCTGCATCCTCCATGTATATTACGACAAATATGGGTCGTTTGTTCGTATTCTGTGACAGATTAGTATGGGGGTATAGCGCAGATAGGAACGTGCTGCACCTTGGACTAGTGTTCTGAATCCAGAGTCATTGGGTCGTTTTATGCTTTCGTTGTTCTAAAACGCCGCCCATCCTGCTTGCAGATTGAGGCAATGGTTCGCCGTCCCATCGCGGCGACGTTGGGCAGTCCCAGGCCGCCTCCCAACGCTTAATCAAGACCGTAGCGTTGCCTTGAGCCGAAGCGGGTTCAGCAACAGGTCCAGGGCATCGACAATGCTCTCACAAACGACATCAGCGGCAAGCAGCGTTTCCACAGCCGCACCTTCTCGCTGGACAACAACCAACCCCAGCGCTGCCTCATCGAGCATCATCCGGTCGTTGCGGCCGTTTCCCATGCAAACAGTGCGCTCCGCACCAAGCTGCTGCACATAGGTGCGCTTGGCCTCCGCCTGGTCGCCGGCTGGCAGGATGGCCAGCGTACAGGGCACACCTTGCAGCCGGCTGCGCGCCTTGCCAAAGGTGTCGGCGGTGACGACGTGGACGTCGAGATGATCGGCCAGGCGGACCAGTGCGTCCGCGACGCCGGCAATCAGCTCGCCATCGATGGCCATCGTTCCATTGTAATCCAGCACCACGTGCTCGATGTGCAGCACTTTGTGTCCCGGAATCTCGACTTTGATCACGACGCTCCCTCGCTCTCTAACATTTCGATCACCTCTCGCGCCAGGTTTGGCAACCCGCCATCCCCACCAAGCGCGTCGATCGCATCGACCAGCCGTTTCAGTTCGGCCGTGGCCGCAGTGCGCCGTAGTGGCACGGGCGCAGAGCCAAGCAGCCGCTTGAGCTAGTTTGGTCAAAGAACCCAAGCGTACAACAGATCCGGCTAAAAGTCAAACATCGGATTGTAGACTAGACAATTTACCCAAGAAAATAGAGGAAACGTTGATGTTTTCATCAATTTTTTTAATTCACTATTGACAAAAATTGATTCATGTGCTATAATTTTAATCAGAACATTGATAAATTGAATCTGAATCTGAATTTTCTTCGAATTGTATTTTTTCAAAAATGTGTAACACAAGGAGAGCAAGGAAAATGGCACAAGAAATGACAAAACTCTTTGACACACCTGAAGGATGCGATCTGGTGGTCAAGAACGTCGAAGGCAAGATCGAAGTCACAGGCTGGGACAAGCCGCAGACACAGGTGGTCGTCGTCAAACACAGCGACGACATCGAAGTTGAGATCAACCAGGACGGCCGCAAGGTGGTAGCAAAAACCAAGAGCGAGAACGGTTTTATGGATTGGCTGAGCCGGATTGGGCAAAAAAAGGCGGTGGACTATACGGTTTACGTCCCCCGCAACAGCAATGTCAAGATCAAATGCGTTCACGGGCCGATCCGGATCGGTGAGATAGAAGGAACCGTTCGAGTCGACAATGTGGATGGGGCAACCGACCTGGAAAACGTGAGCGGCGAGGTTGATGCAAAATCGGTCAACGGCGCACTGAACGCGGCAAACCTGCACGGCAGCGCCAAGCTCAATGCCGTCAACGGCACGCTCAAGGTACAAGGTGGCGCCCTGCATGCCCTGAACACCGAAACCGTCAATGGTACGATCAAGATCGATGCCGCACTCAGCTCAGAGGGGCATTATGAATTCAAGACCGTGAACGGCAATTGCCACCTGAATGTACAGGACGGGTTCAGGGCAAATGTGTCGGCACACGGCGTCAATCTCCACGTCAAATGTGCCCAGCCTGCCCAATCAATCCAAAAGCAGTTTGGCAGTTGGCACGGCACCATCGGCAGCGGCGATGGGCCAACGGCCGAGATCAGCTTTCACACCGTGAACGGCAGTTTGCACATCGACAGCGGAAACGTACAGACAACCTCCGAAGTCAAAGTCAGACCAGCAGCAGAAGCGCCGCCGCCACCACCCGCGCCGCCTGCTCCGCCCGCTCCCCCGGCGCCACCCGCCGAGCCGATCGTGGTCAAGGTACCGCAACAGCCGGAACAAGAAGCCAAATCCAAGGCCGAAATCCTGCAAATGGTCGAGCGCGGCGAGATCAGCGTCGATGAGGCGCTCGATCTGCTCAAAGAATAGTCTACCAGGCAGTTTAATCCACTCAACACAAAGGCTCTCGGCAAATGCCGAGAGCCTTTGCCGTTTCAGGCAAACCGGAAGCGGTACCCAGTCGGCTGGAAAAGACCGGAACATCCCCCCACTCTAAACCCGCAATATTGCGCCCAATAACCTTGACAAACGCCCACCGACAGAGTATAATTTCAACGTGTAATATTTCAATATTAAAATATCTCCTTTGAAGAATATCCTAGAACGATCAACTGCTCTAGAGGGAATGCACGATGACCTTTACAAAAACGCCAAAAATGCCGGTCCTGTTCGTCGGACACGGATCGCCGATGAATGCCATCGAGGATAACGAATTCAGCCGCACCTGGTCCACTGTGGGTAAAGCCCTGTCTATGTCACAAACAATCCTCTGCATTTCCGCACATTGGGAGACCACAGGCACATTCGTGACCGCAATGGACCGTCCGGAAACAATCCACGACTTTTACGGCTTTCCCCAGGAACTGTCCGAAATGCTGTATCCCGCGCCCGGCGCCCCGCATTTCGCCAGACAGACAAAACAGATCGTGCACAGGGCAGACGTTCACCTGACCGATGAGTGGGGATTGGACCATGGCACGTGGTCCGTATTGTGCCGGATGTATCCCGACGCGAACGTTCCCACCTACCAGTTGAGCCTGGACAGGACACAAACCGCGTCCTACCACTATGCCCTGGCACAAGAATTATCCCCTCTGCGAGAACAAGGTGTCTTGATCGTCGGCAGCGGCAACGTGGTACACAACCTGCGGATGGCCCGATTCGACGGAACAGCATACGATTGGGCGATCGCGTTCGACGACTGGGTCAAACAACGCCTGCTCGATCGCGATCACCAGGCGCTGACAGACTATCACCTGGTTGGACAAATGGGACACCTGGCTGTACCCACGCCAGAACACTATTTGCCGCTACTGTACGCGATCGCCCTACAGACAAAGGATGAATCGATCACCTTTTTCAACGAAAAGGTCGTTTATGGAACGATCTCGATGCGAGGATTGACCATCCACTAAGAACGTGACATATGACCATACCGCCACGACGGATTGACGCAAACACGGAATGGTGCTACACTCTCATCCTCTTGTCCCTTTGATTGATCCCGATATCCAAATCGGACCATGCCTAAATGCGCGTGCAAACCAAATTGAGCAAACGGAAATGGACTATTAGCCTCATCGCAGCCGTTGTCGCCTTGGCCGTTATCGGAGTCGCTGTTTATTGGGCTATTGGTCAGGCACTAACCAACCAGGGCATCAAAGCCCACAACGAACTGGACGCTTACCTGGCGGTCCAGAAATACGATCGCGTCATCGCTCACTACTCCCCGGCGCTCGGCGAGTTTGTCGCCCTGGCAGCCAAAAATCAAGCGATCTGCCGGGCCTACCTGGACGCACGCCAGGCCGCCAGCAACCGCAACTATGAAACAGCCATCGCGCTGTACGCCCAGTTCCGGACCACCCACCCCACCGATCCGCTGATCGTGCTGGTCGATCGCGAGCATCCAGCGGCCTACCTGGCCTGGGCAAAAGAAGCAGAGCAAGCGGGCGCGCCGCAAACGGCGATCGAACGATACCAGATACTGCTGTTCACCTATCCATCCAGTCCTCAAGCAAGCCAGGCCGAACGAGCCATCCCGGCTGTTTATTATGCGGCGGGTGCAGCCGGCCGTGCGCAAACTAGTTATGCAGAGGCAATTGCGTCGTTTCAATTGGCGCAAGAAACGGATGTAGACGCAGCGTGGACGGCAAAAGCGCAACAGGCGATCTGGGAAACGTATGGGGAATGGGGCGATGCTCAGCGAGAACATGGCGAATATGAGCGTGCCATCTCGCACTACCAGCGGGCGATCGCCGAAACGGACAACACCCAGGTCATCGCTGCGCTGGAGCAAGCGATCGCGGAAAGCATCCTGGCGTGGTCGCGCACACTGCGCACGCAGGGCGAATACGAGCAGGCAATCGCGATGTGTAAGGCCGCGATGTCTGACCTGCCAGTCGCGACCTGGCAAGAACAGATCCACGAGGCCATTCAAACGACCACGCTCGAATGGGCCGACGCACTGCACGCAGGGCACGACTATCGGGCGGCGATTGCCACCTGGCAAAGCTATGCAGCAACCTACCCCAATAGCGACCTGGACCAGGTCGAACTCGATATCGCCGGAGCGTATGCCGCCTGGGCACAGCGCCATTGGGATAACAGCGAATATCAGGACGCTCTTTTGCTATACGAAACACTGATCACCACCTACCCAGACGCTGCACCGGCCAAACGGGCTCGTTCTATGCTACCCTCACTTCACTATGACTGGGCCGCCGCTGCGCACCGCGCGCAAGAATTCGAGACGGCGATCGTCCATTACCAGGCCAGTATCGCACTTGAAGAACAGCAACCGCCGGCAAACGAGCAGATCCACCCGCCCAGAATCACCGCCGCCGCCCAAACGGACGCTGCCCGCGCTTACCTCGACTGGGGTGAGGTCTTGAGCCGCACCAGAACATACCAGGACGCGATCATAGCATACGAAAAGGCCATCGCGGTCGATACAAATGGCCGCGCTGCCTCCAACGCCCGCGCGCGTTTACCCGGCGCCTATCTGGCCTGGGGGCAGTCACTGCAGGAAGCAGGTCTGTACGACACAGCCCTCGTCACCTACCAGGCCATCCTCGATACCTTTCCACAACACCCGGCTGCAAACGCCGCAGCGGTTGCCATCGGGGAAACGTACAGCGCGTGGGGCGCGGCACTGCACGCTCAAGGCGCATACGGCGACGCTATGCTCAAATTCGGTCTCGCTGTGGAGACAACGGACGACGAGCGCGTCGCCGTTGAAGCTCAGTCCGGCTATGACAGCGCGCTGTGGGCGCTGGCCCATCTGACCGACGCAACGGGCAGGCAGATCATCGCCGATGCCGTGACAACAGCGTGCCAGGGCAAAGCCGCGATCTCGCCAGCCGTAGGATTGGCATTGGCACAAGAACATAGCGGTGCCGGCAAAGCAGCGATCAACAGCGACCTGATCGCGCTGCCCACCAGCCTGAAAGCGGTGCTGCCTGCCCACCTGAATGCTGCCCTGTGCCTCACCACCGGCTTTACCGAGATACAGCGCTGTGCTTACAGCAATGGCTATGCCCTGGTCAGGCAGCAAGTGTGGTGGAAAATCACCGTGCGCGACGCCAGCAGCGGCATGTGGCTGGCCGAAAACACGTTTACCGGGTCGATGCCCAAAAACTGTCCTGACAGTTACCTGTTCTATGCCAAAATCGTCTACCTGGACGGCAGCCGGCCTGCCAGCGCAGAGATTGTCAACTGGCTACGATTAAATAACGACGCCTTTTGACCTAAACACAAAATGCGACGCATCAGGGGGATGTGCCGCATTTGAAAACAAATTGCCCACATTGCAGGCAAGGTAGGATGAATTTGCTTATGCCAGCCAACGGCGTACTAACCAAATAGCCGGGGACAAGAGCAGGCGCTGCACCCAGACTCGCGCGGTGGGACGGTCGGCGATCCAGGCCGCCAAGGGAGGCGAGCAACGTTCGTAGACGCCAATCACCCAGCGCCCGAGACGCCTCGACCTGAGCCGGGTATCGCGAAAGTGACAGAGCGTCACAACCTGCGGCGCCAAGGCGCTGCCATAGGCCGCCGTGGCGATAAAACACCCGCCGTCCTGGGCGATCTCGGCGTTGGGGAACAGTTCCTTGAGCCCATTCTCGGCCTGGGGGGGCAAGCCGGCAATACCCAGCTTGATCGTCTGACCCGACCCCGTCTGAACCTTGGTCAGGTCGAGCCCGGGCCGGCCGCCACGCGACTTGCGCTTGATAAAAACG
>JAFGJF010000250.1 GCA_016929205.1 Anaerolineae bacterium | reverse complement strand
GCTGGGCTTCGCCGTCCACAAAGGCAGTGATCGCCGCCTCGCCGATGATCTCTTTGATCCGTTGTCCTGCGTGTACTGTGGCCATAAAAAAACCTCCCTTTGGGGTTGCGGGGAGGGGGATCGTGTGGTAAAATGAATTCACCACCGGGTGTCTCCCTGCCCGTGGTCATCGCCCCGGCTGCTGATTCAGCGCGGGGCATTATTCATGATTGTTTTCCATCTCGCGCAAGACAGTGTATCTATATGGCTGCTTGCGGTTTTTTTTCCACCAGGAGCGATCCACGGCGATATACCCGGCTTCTTCCAGGCTGCGAATCGCCCGCCGGACCGTCGGCACGGTGTAGGTGCTCGATTCTGATATGTCTGAGGTTGCAAAGGGTTGGCCTTGCTCGATCAAGCGTTGTATAGCTTTGAGTACGGCCCGGTTTGCGCGGTTTCTTGGACTCATGGTCTCCTCGGTGGGTGATGGAAAAATCTTTCTAACACAAGATCATTATACTCCTTTTTTCGGAGCTTGTCAAGCTCCGAAAAAAGGAGTATAATAAAAGCGAATGAAAAAAGTTTCACTCGCTTTTATGGCTGGGAGGCGACAATGAGCGTGGATCAGATCGGGCAGCGTGTGTGGGTGGTGTTCATCACCTTATTTTGCATAGGTGCGATCTTTGTTGATCCTTATAAGGACGGGCCTGGGGCGCGGTTCTCCTATCTGACTTCTGGCGCGTTGTGGGCGCTATCGATTTTTGAGCTCTTTGGCGACGATAAACACACCACCAACGGCGATCGAGAGCAGTCCGATCCACCAATAAGGTGAATAGCAACAAAGCATCACGCCAAACGCAATCGGGGCCATCGGCCACGAAACTTTGACCCTTTTCACCCAAATACTCCCTGCCCGGCAATGGGCTGCTTGAGGTCGGCCAGGGCGCGCGCGTAGGCTATATCGGCCTCATTAACTAAAAGGCGGCGTTTGTAGCCGGGAGCCAGGCCGAAAGATTTGATTTTGCCCATCTCGATCCAATGCATGATCGTTGAATAGTGGAATCCGTATTTTTCGGCTGCATCATTAACACTGATTTTCTGTCCTTCTAATGAAGTGAATTTGGCGCGATCGACTCGCCGGGCGGCCAGCCATTCGCGCAGCGATTCATCGAGCAGCAGCGGATCGGCGCTGCCCTCGACGTGGGCGATCTCGATCTCGCCGTTTTCGATGGCAGCCTGCACCCGGTCGGCGTCCAGGTGGTATTTCTGGACGGCCAGGGGTAGGGGGATGTAGGTCACGGGGTCTTTACGTCGGGTAAGGGTTGACATGGTCACCTCCTCGTCAACTTGGCCGAAATTTCGGCCAGAAATAGGGCACAGGTTAAATGCGCAGCCAGGAAAGCTGAAGTCAAGATAATTAGCATGTGGTCCGGCCCACCGGTTAACGTTCCCCACAAAAGCCACCAACCGGATGTGTTGTCAGTTGGATTAATTGCAGTTTGTGCAAGTAACCAAGAGAGCTCAAGAATAACCCAGAGAGAAAAGGCTATAATCAGATAGGACAAGGTAGCACGTACTGCTGATGTTCCATAGATCACAAGCTCTTTCTCGATAGTGCTTGGTTTTTCAACTGGCAATGTGCTTTGTGCAGGCTGTTTGAGCTTGAGCAGGCGTTCCAGTACAGCTTTATTTTGCGGGTCAAGGGCCAAAACCTGGTTGAGATATTCACGTTCCTGTTCCTGAGTCTCAGCCATAGTTGACAACAACAGCCAGGCCGTCTCACTGTTGGGATAGTTGGCCGTGACATGGTGTAGCAAGCGGCGGGCGGCGGCCTTGTCGCCCCGGTCGATAGCCGCTTTGGCGTTTCGCAATAGAGAGGTTTCGGACAATGAACACCTCCAAAGTACCTAAATATACCCCTGGGCGGACTCGAACCGCCGACGCATGGTTTAGGAAACCACTGCTCTATCCTCTGAGCTACAGGGGCGTCTACCTCGTTTGATGTAGCGCATTATAGCACACTCGGTTCCGTCTGACAATCCCACAATTTCACCAATTGCCATCCTGTGCTATAATAACGGCCGGTGATTTCAGATCGAGAAAGGACCCGCATGGCTACATCGTCCGAAACTCCGGCGCGCCAACAGTATCTACAGATCAAAGCGCAATACCCCGACGTGATCGTCCTCTTTCGGCTGGGCGACTTTTACGAGACGTTCGACGACGATGCCAAAATCGTCGCTCAGGTGTGCGATATTGTACTCACCTCGCGGCCGGTTGGCGGCGGGCAGCGTGTGCCGCTGGCCGGCGTGCCCTACCACGCCATCGATGGGTATGTGGCCAAATTGATTCACGCCGGATACAAAGTAGCGGTGGTCGATCAGTTGGGTAACACGCCGGTCAAGGGATTGGTGCCCCGTGAGGTGAGCCGGGTGGTCACGCCGGGCACGGTCATCGAGCCGATGCTGCTTGACGAAAAGCGCAACAACTATTTATGCGCCCTGGTTGTCGACGGGCAGCGCGCGGGCGTGGCGTATACCGACATCACCACCGGCGAGTTTGCCGCTACCGAACTCCACGCCGAGGGGCAGGAGAGCGTATGGCGCTGGGTGCGCGAGGAATTGGCCCGGCTCCAGGCGGCCGAGCTGCTCATCCCGCAGGGATGGAGCGACGTCTGGACGGCGCAGCAAAACGGGGTGGACGTGCACGTGTCGCGGTACGAGGATTGGCATTTCGAGCTTGAAAACGCGCGGCAGGCGCTGCTGGAGCAATTTAAGGTCGCTTCGCTGGCCGGGTTTGGCTGCGAAGGCAAGCCGTTGGCCATCCGCGCCGCCGGGGCGATCGTCTACTATTTGCGAGAGACGCAAAAGGCGGCGCTCGATCAACTCGCCCTGCTGACCACTTATTCGTCGCTCGACTTTATGACCCTCGACCCGGCCACGCGGCGCAACCTGGAGCTGGTGCAGACGATCCGCGAGGGCAAAGCCAGAGGCTCGCTGCTTGGCGTGCTCGACGAGACGCGCACCGCGATGGGCGGGCGGCTGCTGCGGCAATGGCTCACTCAGCCTTTGCTCGACCTCGGCCGGCTGAACCGGCGGCTGGACGCGGTGCAGACCCTGGTCGGCGACACGCCGCTGCGCGTCCGGGTGCGCGATACGCTCAAAAATTTGCCCGATTTGGAGCGCCTGATCGGGCGCGTGGTGCAGCGCATTGCCGGGCCGCGCGATCTGGTCGGCGTTCGCAAAGCGTTGGAAACGGCGCCGCTGCTGCGCGCGGCGTTGGAAGGCGTCGTCGAGCCGGTTCGGGCTATTTCCGATCTGCTGGGGCAGCTCGATGGGCGCAATGACGTTGCCTCGTTGATCGCCGAAGCCATCGTCGACGACGCGCCGGTCACTCTTGCCGGCGGTGACTTGATCCGGCCCGGCTTTTCTGCCGAACTGGACAACCTGCTGCTTGCCTCGCGCGACGCCAAGACCTGGATCGCCAACCTGGAAAAGACTGAGCGGCAAAAGACGGGGATCAAAAACCTCAAGGTTGGCTATAACAAGGTCTTTGGCTATTACATCGAGGTCACGCAGTCCAACCTCGACGCCGCGCCGCAGAGTTACATCCGCAAGCAAACGCTGGTCAATGCCGAGCGGTTCATCACTCCGGAACTCAAGGAATACGAAGCGCTGGTGCTCAACGCCGAGGAGCGCAAGCAAGAGATCGAGACGCGGCTCTTTCGCGAGGTGTGCGAGCGGGTGGCCGCTGCTGCGGAGCCGATCTTGCGCACCGCGCGCGCGTTGGCCCGCCTCGATGTCTTTGCCGTACTGGCCGAAGTGGCGGTCAGCAACCGCTACGTGCGCCCGACGCTGGCCGACAATGGCGATTTGTGCATCGTCGCCGGACGGCACCCGGTGGTCGAGTTGACCATGCGCGCCGAGCCGTTCATTCCCAACGACACCCGGATGTCGGCGGATGAGGCGGTTCACATCATCACCGGGCCGAACATGAGCGGCAAATCGACTTTTATCCGCCAGGTGGCGTTGATCGTGCTGATGGCCCAGATCGGCTCGTTTGTGCCTGCCGACGAGGCGCAGATCGGCCTGGTGGACCGCATTTTTACCCGCATCGGCGCGCAGGATGAGATCAGCGCCGGGCAGAGCACCTTTATGGTCGAGATGGTCGAGGCGGCCTATATCCTCAACCACGCCACGTCGCGCAGCCTGCTGATCCTCGACGAGATTGGGCGCGGCACCAGCACCTATGACGGCATCTCGATCGCCTGGTCGATCGTCGAGTACGTCCACAATCACCCGCGCCTGGGGTCAAAGACCTTGTTTGCCACCCATTACCACGAGCTGACCGACCTGGAGCGCATTTTGCCCCGCGTGCGCAATTACAACGTGGCCGTGTCGGAGCAGGGCGACCGGGTGGTGTTTCTGCACCACATCGTGCCCGGTGGGGCCGACAAGAGCTATGGCATTCACGTCGCCCAACTGGCGGGGATGCCCCGACCGGTCGTCCACCGTGCGGAAGAGATTTTGGCCGAACTGGAAAAAGAGGCTGCAGAAACCATGCCGGCGCGGGCGGGAGGCAAAAGGGCCAGGCCGCGGGTCCAAGTCCTGCAACTGCCTCTCTTTGGCGCCGCCAGCCCGGTGGTGGACGAACTCAAGCAACTCGACGTGAATGCGATGTCACCGATCGAGGCGCTGACCAAGCTGTTTGAACTGCACAAGATGGCAAATCAAGAATAAAAGAGAGGATTTGAAGCAATGAGTGCACAACTCGAAGAGGGCAGCGAACTGCTGCTCGATTGGAGCAAACTTGAAAAGGTCGGCCAGGCCCGCGCCGACGTGGTGCCGGTGGCCGTGCAAGACGCGGACAGCAAAGAGATGCTGGTGATCGCCTATGCCAACGAAGAAGCGCTGCGCTACACACTGGAGCACGGTATCGCTGCTTTTTGGAGCACCTCACGCGACGAGTTATGGGTCAAAGGCAAAACGTCAGGGGATACCCTGGAAATCGTCCAAGTGCGGGTAAACTGCGAGCAAAACTCACTGCTCTACCTGGTGCGAATGGCTGGCGGGGGGGTGTGCCACACGCGAGACGCCGACGGCCACACGCGCAAAACCTGCTACTACCGGCGCATTCGCAATGGAAAATTGGAAATGATCTGACTGCCGACAGCCGACCATTGACCGCAGACCGCGGTGGTCGGTCGTCAGCCGTCGGCGGTCAGTGGCAAACGATATCAAACACGAAAGGAATCTATTATCGATGAATAAACTCAAATTGGGCATTCCCAAAGGCAGCCTGCAAGACTCGACTGTTGCCCTGTTTGCCAAAGCAGGATACAAAATTACGGTCAACAGTCGTTCCTATATGCCGAGCATTGATGACTCTGAGATCGAGTGCATTATGTTTCGTGCGCAAGAGATGGCGCGTTATGTCGAGCGCGGCATCCTCGATGCGGGGTTGACCGGCAAGGACTGGATCGTTGAAAACGACGCCGATGTAGTCGAAGTGCAAGACCTGGTTTACAGCAAGACTACTTCGCAGCCGTATCGCTGGGTGGTGGCCGTGCCGGAAGACTCTGACATCCGCACCGTGCAGGATTTGCAGGGCAAGCGCATTGCCACCGAGTTGGTGCAGGCAACCAGACGCTACCTGGCTCGCTACGGCGTTCAAGCCGAAGTGGAATATTCGTGGGGAGCGACGGAGATCAAAGCGCCGATGCTGGTCGATGCCATCGTAGAAGGCACGGAAACCGGCTCGTCGCTGCGCGCCAACAAGCTGCGTATCGTTGATACCGTCACCGAGTCGACGACCAAGTTAATCGCCAGCCGGGAGGCCTGGGCCGATCCGTGGAAGCGAGACAAGATCGAGGTGCTGTCGATGCTGCTGCGCGGCGCGCTGGAGGCCGGGGTCAAGGTCGGCCTGAAAATGAACGTGTCCAAGGCCAACCTCGACGCGGTGACGGCGCAACTGCCCGCGTTGCACGCGCCGACCGTCTCCAGCCAGAGCGACCCCGACTGGGTGGCGATCGAAGTGATCGTCGACGTGCACGTGGTGCGCGAGATCATCCCCGGATTGAAAAAAGCAGGCGCGCAGGGGATCATCGAGTATCCATTGAACAAGGTTATTTATTGATGTTTTTCGACAGGATTTTCAGGATTTGATGGCCTTTTATCCTGTCAATCCTGTTTATCCTGTCCAAAGCCGAAGAGTTTTTGCCCACTGCCCATGCCAAGGGGATCGGCGTCATTGCGATAAAAGTGCTGGGGCTGGGCAGCCCGACCCACGAGGTGGAGAGATCGCTGCGCTATGCGTTTGGCCTGCCGGTGAGCACGGTCATCGTGGGGATGGAGACGATGGCTCAGTTGGAGCAAAACCTGGCCATCGCCGAGTCCTTTACGCCAATGACCGCCGAAGAGCGGCTGGCCTTTTCTCTACTGCCCCAGATACAGCATTTGCGGCAGGGTCAGTTGATGGTCTAGCCATTGCTCAAGCAGCGGGTCGGATTGCTGCCTGGAGGCCAGCCACAGTTCAAGCATCGATGGTTGGCGGTAGTATTCGATGATTTGCGGTTCTCCATCGATGCTGCCCAACGTTGCGGCCTCGGCGATGGCGTCGTCCAAGTTGCCCAGCGCGTCGATCAACCCCAGGTCAAGCGCCTGCTGGCCGGTGAAAGCCCGGCCGTCGGCCAGCGGCCACACTTTATCCTCGCTCATCCCGCGCCCTTCAGCCACGTCGCGCACAAACATCGCGTGCATCTCGTCGACCATCGCCTGCTCGATGGCAAGCTGCTCGCCGGTGGGGCGCTCGAACCAGTTGCCGACCGCTTTCGAGTCGCCGCTGCGGATGATGATCCCTTCCACGCCCAGTTTTTCGAACAACTTGGCGGCGTTGATCAACTGCCCGTACACGCCGATCGAGCCGGTGATCGTTGCCGGGTGGGCCAGAATTTTGTCTGCTCCGGCAGCGATGTAATACCCGCCCGACGCGGCCACGTCGCCCATCACCGCGACGACCGGCTTGGTGGCCTCACGCAGGGCGCGATACATCTCGGCCGAGGGCACCGGCGAGCCGCCGGGGCTGTTGATATAGACCACGATGGCCTTGATACTCGGGTTGTCCTCGGCCTGGTGGATAAAATCGATCACCTCTGCGGCGTTCACGCCGCCTGTCGCTCCAATTGTCCCCTCGACATAGATCATGCCGACGGCGTCGCCCCAGCCCCAAGAAGCCTGCCGCCCATTGGCGGTGAGCATAGCGGCAAATCCGGCCATCGCGCACGAACCGACACTGACCACAGCCCACAGCAGCACGCCCAGGCCGACCAACCACGGCCAGACCCGGCGCTTGCGTGGTTGGGGATTCAAAGTTTTTGTTGCCATGGCTAGCACTCCTTGCAAAGAAATAGCAAGAAACCCGGTTTTTGTCAAAAACCGGGTTTCTAAACACAATCTGCGTCCCGTATATTCTACGTCAAAGCACAAGCTAATGCAAAATCTGGCTCAAAAAGCGTTTGGTGCGCTCGTGCTGGGGGTTGGTGAACACGTCGTCCGGCGGGCCTTGTTCGACGATCTGCCCGTTGTCGATGAGCACCACGCGGTCGGCGGCGGCGCGCACAAAACCCATCTCGTGCGAGACGACGACCATGGTCATCCCCTCTTCGGCGAGTTCGAGCATCACATCGAGCACTTCTTTGATCATCTCCGGGTCCAGCGCCGAGGTCGGTTCGTCAAAGAGCATGATCTTGGGCTGCATCGCCAGCGCGCGGGCAATGGCCACGCGCTGCTGCTGCCCGCCGGAGAGCTGTCCGGGATAGGCGTTTTCTTTTTCCGGGATGCCCACCTTTTCGAGCAGGTTGCGGGCGATTTCGCGTGCCTCGTCGAGGCTGCGCCGGCGCACCACCTTTTGGGCGAGCACGATGTTGTCTATCACCGAGAGGTGGGGAAAGAGGTTGAATAGCTGGAAAACCATCCCCACTTCGGCGCGCACGCGGTTGATGTTTTGCGCCTTGTCCAGCGGGATGCCATCGACGACAATGTGGCCTTTGTTGACCTTTTCCAGGTGGTTGATGCAGCGCAGCAGCGTGCTTTTGCCGGAGCCGCTCGGGCCAATGATCACCACCACCTCTTGCAGATGGACGTCGAGGCTGACCCCGCGCAGGGCGTGGACGGCGGTGCCGAAATGTTTGTGGATGTCTCGAATTTGAATGATCGGTTCTTGGGATTGTTGCATATTTATTCCTCTGACCGTCCCGGCAGTTTTGTTTTGCGCTCGATCATGCGCACCAGCAGCGACAGGAGCAGCGTCATCACCAGGTAAAACAAGGCCACCGTGTTATAGCCCTCAAAGGCGCGAAAGGTGCGCGAGACCCACAGCCGGCCCTGCTGCAAGATTTCGGGCAGGGCGACGACCGAGATCAGCGACGAGTCCTTGAGCATGGCGATAAAGTCGTTGCCCAGCGGCGGCAAGACGACGCGGATTGCCTGTGGCAGGACGATGTGCCGCATAGCCTGGAAATAGGTCATGCCCAGCGAGCGCGCCGCTTCCATCTGCCCATAGTGGATCGACTCGATGCCGGCGCGGAACACTTCGGCCAGGTACGCGCCGTAGCCAAAGCCCAGGCCGATCACCGCGCCGGGAAACCCACCCAGGTCGATCTTGCCGCCGGTCGCGTCGCGCAACCAGGGCGCGAGCACAAACCCGGCATAGAGAATGATCACCAGCAGGGGGATGCCGCGAATGACCTCAACGTAGAGCTTGGAAATGGCCAGCAGAATGACATTGTTGGAAACCAGCATCAGCCCGGCGATCAGGCCCAGGATCAGGGCCAGCCCAAAACCGAACACCGTGGCGCGCAGGGTCATCATCACTCCGCCGGCCCGCCAGATGCGCCTGAGCGTTTCGCCCAGGTCATAGCGGTCATAGATGCGCACATACGCGCCCGTCTCGACCAGGCCCTGCAGCGTCGGCGTGCTGGTCTGGACGGTCATCATCTGTTCCGGCGGCGCGGCGATCGGTGTGGCGTCGCCCGGCGTTGCGCCCTCGGGCACCTCGATCCGGTAGCGGTCGCTTTTGCCGGCCGGTTTGAGGTCGGGCTTGCTCAGGTTTCGGTCGAGCGTCCAGCCGGCGCGGCCATCCTCGCTTTGCACGTAGGCCCAGTTTTGCGGCAGGGTCAGGTCTTGCTTGGGGATCAGATGCCATTTGACCAGCGAAACCGGCTCATCCTTGACCAGGGTATCGCCCGGGGCTGCGTCGGCGTGCGGTTCGGCGAGCAAAACGATCTCTTCTCTGGCCCTGGCCGTGGCCCGGTTGTACTCGGCAAAAATAGTGTATGTGCCCGGTTTGAGCGGCACCTTGACATCGGGCGTAAAGCTCCAGGTCTCGCCTTCGACCTGGATTTCGGCCAGCAGTTCGCGGTCCCAGGGCAGGTCGAACAGGAAATAGATTGCGTCCAGGTATTTGACGTTGCTGAGCACGCCAAAGCCAATCACAATGCCAACGATGGCGACAATCACTCCCCACCAGGGGATGCGGTTGAGCAGCCGGTAGATCGACTCGGTGGCGGCGCGCCGGGGTTGAATGGGTTGATCTGACATAAATATCCTTTAACGTAGGTGCGGTTTCCTCTACCGGGTACATTCGATACCGCGCTATGGAAAGCGCGGCTATGTGCAAGAGATTTTCTAGCGAAGCGATCTCGGATCGAGCGCGTCGCGCAGGCCGTCGCCCAAAAAGTTGATTGCCAGTGTGGTCAGCAGAATCAGCGTGCCCGGAAAAAACCACATCCACGGCTCCGACTCCAGGTGGTGGTAGGCCTGCTCGAGCATATTGCCCCAGGTCGGCGTGGGCGCCTGGACGCCCAACCCCAAGAAACTGATGTACGCTTCGGACAGAATCGCCGAAGCCACGCCCAGGGTGGCCGAGACGACGATGGGGGCGATGGTGTTGGGCAGGATGTGCCGGAACATAATGTACAGGTTGGGTGTGCCGATGCAGCGCGCGGCGGTGATGAACTCGCGCTCCTTGAGCGCCAGGTAATTGGCGCGCACGATGCGCGACAGGCCCATCCAACTGGTCAAACCGATCACGCCAATGATCACCACCACACTGCCGCTGAACGAGCGCCCCAGAAAGGTGAACTTGGGGATTTTGCCGGCCAGCATTTTGCCGAGGATGATCAACAGGAATAACTGCGGGATGGTAAACATCGCTTCGGTCAGTCGCATCAGGATGGCATCGACAATGCCACCGTAAAACCCGGACAGTGCACCAACGACCACGCCCATCGTCACCGACACGATGACGGCCAGCATGCCGATGATGATCGAAATCTGCCCGCCGTACACGGTGCGCGCCAGGATGTCGCGCCCGGTGCCGTCGGTGCCAAAGGGATGTGCCAGACTGGGCGGCTGGAGCCGGGCTTTCATATCGTTGCGGTTGGCAAATTGTTCGCTGAAAAAGAGTGCGCCGACAGTCACATACAGCACGATCAACAACAGCAGTCCCGCCCCGACCAGCGCCATCTTGTGGTGGCGAAAGCGCTGCCAGGCCAATTGAAGCGGCGACTGCGGCGGGCGGACGTGAGGTGAGGGGGTTTCGAGAGAAAGATTTTTTGCTTCAGCCATCAAGCCACCTCACTCGTAACGGATGCGCGGATCGAGATAGGTATAGGCGATGTCGGTGAGCAGTTGAAAGAGGATCACGGCGATCGAGATCATCATCAACACGCCCATCAACACGGGAATGTCGGTGTCTTGCGCAGCATTCCAGTACAGCCGCCCCATCCCCGGCCAGGCAAAGATGCTCTCCGTCACCACCGCGCCGCCGAGCAAAAAGGGAATGTCCAGCCCGATGATCGTCACCAGCGGCAGGGCTGCGTTCTTGAACGCGTGGCGAGCCAGGATCAGCCATTCGCTCAGTCCTTTGGCCCGCGCCGTGCGGATATAGTCTTCGTGGATCACATCGAGCATGCTGGAGCGGATAAAGCGCGTGTACCCGGCAACGCTGATGATCGAGATGCTGGCGACGGGTAAGACCATGTGCCAGGCCACCTGCCAGAACGTTGGCCCGACGGTCAGGTCATATTTGCCGACGGTGGGCAGATAAGGCAGTCCCCACTGTTTGAACTTGACGGCAAAAATGAACATCATCATCAGCGCCGTCCAGAAAATAGGCATCGAGTAACCGACGAAAGACAGCGCCGTGATCACGTTATCGATAAACGAGTATTGTTTGAGCGCCGAAAAAATGCCGATGAGCAGCGACAGACTGACGATCACGATTTCGGAGGTGATCATCAGCAGCAGTGTGTTGGGCAGGCGCTCCCCGATCAATTCGCCGACCGGGCGCTTTTCCATGAACGAGGTGCCCAGGTCGCCGCGCAGGATGCCCCGGCGCGTGCCCTTGACGTCAGGAAGATCATCGCCATCCAGATCGATGTCCATCCAGTCGTTGCCGACCAGCCAGACCGCATACTGGACGATGATCGGTTTGTCCAACCCCAACTGGCGAGTGAGCCGCTCCCGGTCTGATGCGCGCACGCGCTGTCGCCCGCCAAAAGAGGCGATCGGATCGCCCATTTCGTTGGCCAGGATAAAGAGGATCAGGCTGATCAAAAAGAGCAGCGGGATGGCCTGGAGAAGACGGCGGATGATATAACGGGTCATACGTCTCTCCGTAAGGATGAACGAATAAAAGGAGAGGAGGACACACTGCGCCTCCTCTCCATGAATCAACGACTCAGAGGATTACTTGACATCCCACTCAAAGGCGTTCCAGAAGGGGTCCGCGCCTGAGATTTTGGCATTCACCAGACGGTTGCTGAGCGTCCACACGTCGTTGTCGTGCCAGACGCCGATCCAGTACACCTTTTCGTTGATAACCTTGCCGATGTCGTGGAAGAGCTTGATGCGTGTCTCCAGGTCTGCTTCGGTTTCCTGGCCGCGAACAAGCGAGTCCAGTTCTTCGTCGCAGATGCCGTACCAGTTGCCGCCATCGGGCGACTCGTCCGAGGGAATCTCGGAGCACAGCCACTGCGACTCACTGGGGTCGGGAAAGTTGGAGCGATCCGACCATTGGGCGATGTCAAACTGGCCGAGGGCGATCGGGCCACCCTCGCCAAAGCTGTTCCACAGGATATCCGACGAATAGTTGAGGATTTCGATGCCGATGCCGATATCAGTCAGGTATTGCTGCGCCACAACCTGGGTCTGTTCGCGGATTTCGCGCCCGGCAGTGGTGGAGTAGCGGAGCACCAGTTCGACGCCGTCTTTGTCGCGGGTGCCGTCGCCGTTGCTGTCGACCCAGCCGGCCTCATCCAGGAGCGACTTGGCCATGTCGGGGTCGTAGGCGTAGGGGTTGGCGTCCGGGTATTGGTAGACGGTCTCTTCCCACTTGGTCAGCGGGGGATTGGTGCCGCCGTAAAGCAGTTCGTCGCAGATGGCCTGGAAATCAACCGCGTAGGCGATGGCCTGGCGCACGCGCACGTCTTGCAGGGCGACGTGGCCGTTGGCAGCGGCGGTTTCGTCGGTGTTCAGGTTAAAGAACCAGCTCTCGTTATAGCCGGAGAGCACCGTGATGTACTTGGCATTGTCCAATTCTTCAATAGTTGGAATGTCCGAGTAGGAGAGGAAAATGCCGATGTCGGTGTCGCCGGTCTTGATTGCGGCCATTTGGGCCTCGTCATCGGGAACGACCAGGATGTTGATCTGGTCGATCGTGGGCCGCCCGCGCCAATAGTTGGCGTTGGCCTCAAAGATCAGATGGCTGCCCGCTTCCCATTCCTTGAGCGTGAACGCGCCGTTGACGACGGTGGGGTTGCGGTTCCACTCGGCATTGTCGATGCTGCCCTCGGCCTTAAATACGGGTTCGAGGATATGCTTGGGCAGGACAAACCCGAACATCGTGCTCGCCCATGGCGCAAAAGGCTCGCTGAACTCGATCACCAGCGTCTTGTCATCCTCGGCGGTGACGGCTGCGACATAGGTGTCGTAGGGCCAGGTGCTGCTGACGTTGATGTTTTTGTCTTCAACGATCATCTCATAGGTAAACACAAAGTCGTGCGCCGTGACCGGCGTGCCATCCGACCAGGTGGCCTTGGGATTGATGGGGATTTTGATGGTCAGACCATTTTCCGAGATCAGGCCGTTGGCCTTGCTGGGCATTTCGGCGGCCATTTCCAGTGCAACTTCCAGGTTGTCGTCGAAATACCACAGGCCGGGGTTGATCAGGTCGATGGCCAGTGTAGCGAACCACATGCCCGTGTACATCCCGTTGAGCGAATCGGGTTCCTCAAAGAAGGTCATCGTCACCGATTTCGGCTCACCGGATGGGGCAACCGGCTCGGTTACTTCGGGCATCCCGAACCATTTTTCATAGATCGCATCGTAGGTGCCGTCGGCTTTGATCGCCGCCAGGCCGGCATTGATCAGCTTGAGCAGTTCGGGCTTGTCCTTGTTGACGGCGATGCCGTAAAACTCGTCGGTAATCGGATCGCCGACCAACGTCGCACCCAGTTCGGGGTTCGACTGGATGATGTCGGCAGAGGTGGGGCCGTCGTTGAACACAGCATCGACATCTTTGTTGGCGAGGGCCTGGAAGGCCAGGGTGATCTCGTCATAGCGGACGACTTGAGCCTTGGTGTTGTCGGTCAGCCAGATGTCGCCGGTGGTGCCCAACTGCACGCCAACCTTGAGTCCATCGAGGTCGGCCACCGTTTTGATCTTGTCCTTGTCGGCGATGCGCACGGCGATCGTCTGCCCGGCGTTAAAGTACGGGTCGGAGAAATCGACGATCTGGGCGCGTTCGTCGGTGATTGTGGCGGCGGAAATCACGGCGTCAAACTCGCCGGACTGGAGGGCGACGAAAATGCCGTCCCAGCGGGTGTTGACGAATTCGAACTTGAAACCGGCTTTTTCGGCGATGACGCTCATCACATCGGGGTCAAAGCCGACGATGTTGCCTGCCGCGTCGACGGACTCGAAGGGCGGATATTCGGCGTTGGTGCCGACCTTGTAGACCACATCCTGGGCCGGTGCGGCCGGCTGTGGGGTGGCCGTAGGTGCTTCAGCCTTGGGCGTCGCGGTGGGTGCTGCGGCTTGGGGTGTTACAGTGGCAGGAGACTGGGTCGGTGCTGCCGTCTTGTTGCAGGCGACCATCGAGATGATCAGGATAATGGTCACAAACAGGTAAAAACTCTTTTTAAACATGTCTTCTCCTCAAGATACTCAAAGGTTAGGTACAAACTGATCGGAAACCGGGTATTTCGAGTTTGCCTCCTTTCCCGTAAAACAAAAAAAGGCCAACAGCGCGTGACAACCCTCAAAAATGATGATTGCCGGTCACCGCTGACCTCCTCCAATCGCTCACTTACATGTTTGCCCCGGGGCGCAAACCCTATCTTGTACGCACCTATTATAGTCTCAAACAAAGGGGCTGTCAAGAAAGATACGATTTTTGGATCATTCCTCTACGCATTATGTTTGATTGGCCGTGCGAGTGCACAATTTGTTTCGAATTTCAGAAATTTTGCTTGACACGGGAACGAAACGGGGTTATAATGAGCCTGCATTTCAAACAGGAGGTAACAGACATGAGCGGCAAACTCTATATCGCATTTTTTGCTCGCCAGCACATCAACGATGGTATC
>JAFGJF010000249.1 GCA_016929205.1 Anaerolineae bacterium | reverse complement strand
GGTCCCGAGATGCCGCCTTGGGATGCAGCTCTGCAGCCAAAAAAGGCCAGCACGCCAGCACGTCGTACAGAGCAATTTGCACGGCATACAGCTCGGCAGGCGACAACGTGCCCACTCGTTCGCACTCGGGCGGAACAAATCGAGTCACCAGGTCTCGCGGGGCGAGATGTTTGAGCGCAAAGATCAGGCGATTGCGATAATAGTAAAACCGTCTGCGCACCCAATCTTGCCGGGTGCTGGTCGAGACGTGGTGGATCACGACGGCATCGGGCACATAACGGATGCGATATCCTGCCTGGTGCACACGCAGGCAATAATCCGTATCCTCATAGTATCCCGGAAAAAAGCGCTCGTCCAGCAGGCCAACCTGCTCTAGCACGTCGCGTCGCAACGCAAACGCCGCACCGGTCACGTATTCGACGTCCGCCGCCTCATCGTATTGCCCTCGATCCAATTCACCGGCCCCAATGTGCTGTGTCTCAACCGACGCCATATCGATCACGCCACCGCAGTGGTTCAAGGTTTTACCGTCAGATTCCAGGATTTTGCAGCCAACGACACCAACCTGCCGATCCTGGGCTGCGCTGGCAACCGCTTGCAGCCAGCCCGCCTGCACCACCGTATCCTGATTCAACAAAATGAGCAGGTCGCCCCGAGCAGCCTGTAAACCGGCATTGCATCCTCCGGCAAATCCCTGGTTGCGGCGGTGGCGAATCAGGCGTACTTGGGGATAACATTCGGCGACGAGATCTGCCGACCCATCGCCTGATCCATTGTCTACGACGACGATCTCGACATTTGCTTGCTGGGACAAGAGCGCATCCAGGCAAGCAGGCAAATCACGCCGCCCATTCCAGGCAGGAATGACAACCGTCACCAAATCACTCACTCGACTGGCTCCATCACCTTATTTTGACATCGGGATCTTGATCTCGTGCGCTTGCGCAAACGCGACTGCCTCCGGGTAGCCAGCATCCGCGTGGCGGGCCACGCCGATCCCCGGATCGGTCGTGAGCACGCGCTGCAAACGACGTGCGGCTGCCGCAGTCCCGTCGGCGACGATCACCTGCCCGGCGTGAATGCTGTAGCCAATGCCGACCCCGCCGCCATGGTGGATGCTGACCCACGTTGCCCCACCCACCGCGTTGAGCAAAGCATTGAGCAAGGGCCAGTCGGCGATCGCATCCGAACCATCGCGCATGCTTTCCGTTTCCCGGTTTGGGCTGGCTACCGATCCGCTGTCCAGGTGATCGCGGCCGATCACAATCGGCGCGCTGACCTCACCCGAAGCAACCATCTCGTTGAATCTGAGCCCGGCTCGAGCCCGTTCGCCATATCCCAACCAGCAAATGCGCGCAGGCAGCCCCTGGAAGGCCACTTTTTCCTGCGCCATACGGATCCAGCGCGTCAGGTGCTCGTCGTGCGGAAACAAATCCAGGACAGCCTCGTCCGTAGCCAAGAGATCGTCGGGATCGCCGGACAAAGCCACCCACCGAAACGGCCCCTTGCCCTCGCAAAACAATGGCCGAATAAAAGCCGGCACAAAACCGGGATAACTGAACGCATCCCGAATCCCATAGTCGAACGCGCGCTGGCGCAGATTGTTGCCATAGTCAAAGACCACGCTGCCTCGAGCCTGAAAGTCGAGCATCGCCTGCACGTGTTTGGCCATCGAGGCCATCGAGCGACGCTGATACTCACCAGGATCGCGGGCGCGCAGTTCATCCGCCTCCAGAAGCGTCATCCCGGCCGGAATGTAGCCATAGAGCGGGTCGTGCGCCGAGGTCTGATCGGTCACCACATCGGGTGCCACACCGCGCTGCACCAGCTCGGGCAAGATTTCGGCCGCATTGGCAATCAGGCCGATCGACCTGGGATCGTTGTTCGCCAGCGCTTCCTCGACCCACGTCATTGCCTCTTCAAGGTTGCCGGTCAAGACATCGATCTGGCGCAGATCGAGCCGCCGCTCCGCACGTCGGCGATCGACCTCGACGATCAAGCCGACGCCCTCATTCATGGTGATCGCCAGCGGCTGCGCACCGCCCATCTCGCCCAGGCCGGCGGTGAGTACGAATCGCCCCTTTAGACTGTCCCAGCCGTGTTGGCGCGCCAGTGCGCCAAGCGTTTCATAGGTGCCTTGCAGGATGCCCTGTGTCCCGATATAGATCCAGCTTCCAGCGGTCATCTGGCCATACATGATCAGGCCTTCTTTTTCCCAGCGATCGAAATTCTCCTGCGTGGCCCAGGCCGGAACAATGTTCGAGTTTGCCAGGAGAACGCGAGGCGCGTCCTGGTGTGTCTTGAACACCCCAACCGGCTTGCCAGATTGCACGATCAGCGTCTCATCAGGTTCCAGATTGCGTAATGCATCCAGAATCGCATCAAAACACGCCCAGTTGCGGGCAGCCTTGCCCCGCCCGCCATAGACAACAAGATTCTCCGGATCGCCGGCCACTTGAGGATCGAGGTTGTTCTGGATCATACGATAAGGCGCTTCAATAAGCCAATTTTTGCAGGTCAGCTTGGTGCCCCTTGGGGCGCAAACAGTTCGCTTCATGTGTTTACCTCCTTGTAAACGCGACTTGTCTCCAGCTTATTCGCCAACAGGGATAACCAACTGATCGCCCGGTTTCAGCTCCACAGGCATCGACAAATCGTTGGCCTCCGCAAGTGCGTCCACCTCAACGCCGTACACCATGGCGATCATCTCCAACGTTTCGCCCAAAACAACGACGTGAACGATCGGCGTGGGCGTGGGTGGCAGAGGAGAAAATGTAGGCATCAGAATCGCAGTTGCCGTGGGAAACGGCATCGGTGTAAACGTCGCGATCGGGGTGCGGCTGGGAGTAGGTTCCACCGGCTGCGCAGCGCGACGTTCCAACAATGCGCCAAAAATGACAATGTTTAGAATGACAATCAGCGTAATGGCCAACCATTGTTTCGCATTCATCTATCGGCACCTCTCTTTTCCTCACCACAAACCGGCCTGTCGTTCCCATCGTCATGCCAACAGCACCCCTCGGAACGTGACGCCAGGACTTGCTCTGTATTCACAGTTGGATTATATCATCCTTTTAGCCTCGTGCCAATAGTTTCCGGCCTGGATGATGACACGTGCAAACACCAGCCAAGAATAAGGGTTTTGCGCACGTTGTTATTGACACGCGCGTACCACGACTGGTGCAGCTCGCTGGGCTGATAGGGTTTGCAGAGGGGATAAAACACGCCGTGGAGATTGCTTCACGGCAGTAAAAACCACTGCCGTTCGCAATGACAGATGTCGTTTTTGTAGGCGTGGCGCGTCTACGTTCTGGATAACTCGCAACAGGCATCGTGCAGCGGCTAGAATAGACTCAATTGCTCGCCACGAGCCTCTGTCCGCTTGTGTGGCACATAGTGGCGCGACGTCTTGGCCAGGCCATAGCGGACGCGCAGCGCCTCAAAATGCGCATACAGCCGCTTGGCGTCTGGAACCGAACAGCCGTAACTCAAGCCGTAACGCCGCTGGTATTTCTGCTTCACCCCGGGAAACAGGACGTCGAGTTTCTGGTAGAAATACTCACGCTGCCGCTCGCGCATCGTCACTCCCAACCCGGGCATAATGAACTCGATCCCGTGATCGACGGCCAATTCGACGATACGGGTGATGTTTTCCTCCGTGTCCTCGATCCAGGGCAAGATGGGCATCATCAGCAGGCC
>JAFGJF010000248.1 GCA_016929205.1 Anaerolineae bacterium | reverse complement strand
CCTGATTGCGCTCGGGCAAGGGACCAACACGGGACTGGCCCTGGCGACGCAAATGCTGGTTTGGCGGGCATTTAGCCTGCTGCTGACCGGGGCCGGTATGTCGGCGTTGTTTCAAGCAACAGACAAAAAAGACGATCTGGAGCACTGCAGCGAACTGCTCTATCGCCGGCCAATCAATGTGCTAACCTTAGCATTAGGCTTGTTTTCTTTCGCAGGCTTTCCTTTGACGCCCGGGGCAATAGCACGTTGGCCGTTGATTCTAGACCTGCTAACATCCGACTCGTCGACAGCGTGGATCCTCATTCTCGCCGGAGCAGGTATCTGCGTTGGCACGCTTGGTGGTTTGAGGTCGTGCATCGTTCACCCACAAACTGACTCTGGCCAAAGACGTGAAAACCGCGTGCACGAGATGGTAGGGCTGGCTTTTGGGCTGCTCGCCTTGTGGATCGTAGGCTGGCTGTTCTTGCATTCGGCGCTCTGGATCAGCATTCTAGAGCGGGTGTTATCAGAATTTACTTTTTTGCAGGGATAACGAGTTCCAAGATTGTCATGACGTATTTTGATGCGCTGACTACTGCTGCTGTTGCCGATGAATGCCAAGTGTTATGCGGTGGGCGGATCCAAGAGGTTGTCCAAATAGATGATCTGGAAGTTGGTTTTGAGGTATATGCCAACCAACAGCGTTATTACCTGGTTGCTTCTGCACACGCACAGCGAGCGCGCGTTCATTTGTGCAGTGCAAAGCTGCGTCGTGGTGCCGAGGTTCCATCGCCATTATTGCTGCTGCTGCGCAAATATGCGCGTGGTGGTCGGATCGCTGCTGTTCAAAATCCGCCTTTTGAGCGCATCTTGCAGATCAAAATTCAGAGCGTTGGAGGAACGTACACGCTCGTCATTGAGCCAATGGGGAAACACGCCAATATCATCCTTGTGAACGCTGCTGGCATCATTGTGGATGCTATCAAACGTGTCGGGCCACAAATAAGTCGAATACGCCCTGTCTTGCCAGGGAAATCATATGTTCCACCTCCTCCACAAGCCAAGCTCGATCCGCCAGATCTGACCCAAGAGTGCCTGGACGATTTTGTGCAGGATGCTGAACCGGCGCAACCTGTATGGCGCGTCCTGGTCAGCAGCCTGCGCGGCACAAGCCCATTGTTGGCTAAGGAAATTGTCCATCGCGCGTTAGGCAGTCAAAACGTACTGACAAACGAGATCATAAATACTGTGCCGTTGTTTAGTACCTTTTGTGACATGTTGCAGCAAACCAAGCTACACCGATGGAAACCAAGCATTGCGCTGCGAGATGGTTTTGTCGTTGCGTTTGCTCCCTACCAACTAACCCAATACGACCAATGGACCGAAGCGCATTCCACAAGTGCGGCCATCGAACACTATCACGGCACGACGACGAACCTAGATGCCTATGTACCGGCCAAAAACCGTGTGCGGGCCATTCTCGATCAAGCGCACGAACGCGCCAACAGCAGGCATAAAGCGCTTGAAAGACAGCTCGTTTCTCAGCAAGAAATGGAAAAATGGCGCACCGACGGTGAAATGATCCTGGCATATGCGCATACCATTACAAAAGGTCAAAGTGAGTTGGAGGCACAGATCGATTTCGACAGCCCGCCGCTCAAAATCGCCCTTGATCCACACTTATCAGCAGTCGAGAACGCACAAGCTTGCTTTGCCAAATATGAAAAGGCCAAATCAGCAGCAGCAGATATCCCCAGATTGCTCAAACAGACCAAGCTAGAGATGGCCTATCTCGATCAACTGGCGACGGATTTGGATCTGGCATCAAACCACCCCGAGATCCAGGAGGTCAAAAGCGCGCTTGCTGAGGCGGGGTATATATCGGAGAAACGTAAGACACAGCGTGGGCAACCTTTGCGCATCGTATCACGAGAAGGAATGACCATTCTGGTTGGAAAAAGTGCGAGACAGAATGACGAGATTACCTTCCGGCGTTCTGCACCAGACGATCTCTGGCTGCACGCGGTCGACGTGCCCGGATCACACGTCATCGTCAAAAGTGGAGGACGAACCGTTTCAGAAGAAACACTGCGACAGGCTGCCGCACTGGCGGCATATTATTCGGCACAACGCCAAGAGAACAGGGTCCTGGTCGCATACACACCACGCAAATACGTCAGGCGAATCCAAAACACCAGACCAGGCATGGTTACATACAGACACGAACAGACTATCCGCGTATCACCTGCCAAATAGGAACCGCATCAAACAAACAGGTTTGTTGGTGCTCCCCACTTGCAGTGGGGAGCACCTTTGCCTCTTGAGACCTATTGCCGATGCCTCAAAAAGGGCGGAATGTCCAATTCATCGCTGCCCGCAAATTGTGGAACCTGAAATTCAGTTTTTGCGCGCTCTGGCTGTCGCGTCTGCGCGGGTGTTTGCGTCTGCGCAGCAGGCTTGCTGCTTGGTGTATGAGATCGCGTCGTGGTTTGCTGTCGTTGTGGCATAGGAGGCGTCATTGTTGTGTCAAACCCCGTAGCTACAACGGTAATATGAACCGCATCGCCCATATTCTCGTCGATGACAGCACCGAAAATGATATTTGCGTCAGGATGTGCTGTGGCCCGAATGATTTCGGCAGCCTCGTTCACTTCAAATAGGCTCATATCAGGCCCGCCGGTGATGTTGAACAGAATGCCGCGCGCACCGTCAATCGTGACATCGAGAAGCTGGCTGGAAATAGCCTGTGCTGCCGCATCGGCCGCACGGGTCTCTCCGCTGCCACGGCCGACGGCCATTAACGCCGCACCACCCTCACTCATGATCGAGCGTACATCTGCAAAGTCGAGATTCACCAGGCCGGGGACGGTGATCAACTCTGAAATGCCCTGGATGCCCTGGCGAAGTACGTCATCAGCAGTCAGGAACGCTTCCTGCAGCGAGGCACGCTTATCTACGATCTGCAGCAAGCGGTCGTTGGGGATCACGATCAGCGTATCCACTTCTTCCTTAAGCTTATCAATGCCTTCTTGAGCGACCTGGCTGCGCTTGGTGCCCTCAAACGCAAAAGGCCGAGTGACCACACCAATGGCAAGCGCGCCGACTTCGTGAGCGATATTAGCCGCAACAGGCGCAGCGCCAGTACCGGTGCCGCCCCCCATCCCAGCGGTCAGGAAGACCATATCGGCGCCACGAAGCACTTCGTATAGCTCGTCACTTGATTCCTCCGCCGCTTTGCGACCAATCTCTGGATTGCCACCAGAGCCAAGCCCTTTAGTGAGCTTTTCGCCAATGTGAACACGCTGTGGCGCATTAGACAACATCAACGCCTGTGAGTCGGTGTTGATGGCCACAAACTCGACACCTTGGATGCCTGAAGCAATCATACGGTTGACCGCATTTGATCCACCACCACCCATCCCTAACACTTTGATTCGAGCAAAATTCTCGGGCATATTAGTTCTCGATTCCATCTTGGCTCCTTTCAGTACACACCCCCTGATTTATTCCAAAAGGTTTTTATCTCTCTATGCTTCTCAACCTGGAAGCAGGTTTCGAAACCACTGGGTCATTCGCCCAGGCAACGACACTTTGGGGGAACGCGGACGCACAGAAGGTTTTTGGCGTTGTCCCCACATCAACAATCCTACACTTGTCGCAAAGGCTGGTTTGGTCAATTTATCGACAAGCCCCTGCAGATCGTGAGGATGGCCGATGCGCACGGGCAGTCCGATCACCTGACGAGCAACGTCGCGAATGCCAGGCAACTCGGATGTACCACCACAAAGTACGACACCGGCCGGAAGCAGTCCGTCATATCCAGACCGTTTGATCTCTTGCAAAATCAAAGAAGAGACTTCTTCAACACGCGCATGTAATACCTCGCACAGTTCCTTGCGCTGAATGCTTTGGTGTGCATTTTCACCAAAGGCGGCAACATCCAGCTTTTCATCATCCGCTATTTCTTCAGGTGAGGCATGCCCATGTTTTTTCTTGACTTCTTCCGCAGCTTCAAAGGGTGTACGCAAACAGATGGCAATATCGTTGGTCAGATGATGTCCGCCAACCGGCAGGATGTTGGTATGCCATACACTTCCTTCAATGAAAATGGCGATATCGGTTGTTCCGCCGCCAATATCGGCCACGACGACTCCCATCGCGCGCTCGGTGTCGGTCAAGACAGCCTCGCCCGAAGCCAGCGGGGCCAAAACCAGTTCATCGATCTCGATATCCAATGAATTGATACACTTGATCAAGTTCTGAATGGTCGGCGTAGCCCCGGTAATGATGTGCGATTCGACTTCCAGGCGCACGCCGTGCATGCCGCGTGGATCGCTGACACCTTCTTGCCCATCAATCGAAAACCCGCGTGGAACAAGGTGAATAATCTCGCGGTTTTCCGGGATAGCAATAGCTTGTGAAGCATCCAGGGCACGAATCATGTCCTCATCCGCAATGCCACGGTCTCCATGGGGAATGGCGACAATGCCCCGGCTGTTCAGCGACGAAATATGTGCGCCCGCGATGCCCACATAGGCACGTGTGATCTGATAGCCAGAGATGCGTTCCGCACGTTCTACCGAAGCCGCGATCGCATCGGCTGCTTCAGTCGCATTCACGACGATGCCTTTGCGCAGGCCACGAGACGGGCTTACGCCAACGCCAATGATGCGCAAAACACCCAGTTCATTGATTTCACCGACCAGTGTGCAGACCTTGGTTGTGCCTACGTCTATAGAGGCAATGGTTTTTTCCACAGAGACCTCGCAAAAAAGTGTTCTTGAACGATCCTATTCTTTTGTCTGACCATTTCGTTCTTTCCACCAACCTGAAATGCGCACAAGCAACAAACGGCGGATAATGGCCAAATTGGTAAACAGGCGTACACCAAAAGCAACGATTGCCGCATAGTGCAGCTCGACGCCCAATCGATCGCCCAGCAATGTGAGCAGCGCAGCCAACAATCCGTTCGTAAAAAAACCACTTATGAACACCCAGTTATCATACTTGCCCTCCATATCGGCTCGTAACGCACCAAAGACCGAGTCCAGCGAGGCTAAAATGGCCAGTGCCGTATAGCGTGTGTACTCGGCAGGAATCACGATCGAAAAGATCGAACCGATAATCAAGCCGATTAACAGACCGATGAACGGCAACCACATCGCTAGTTCTCCTCTTGATTTGCCGAGGGAAACCGATAATAAGGACTATCCGGAAAGCGCAAATCGACCAATGAGGGTTGGGTCATCTCCTCGTCGGCGAATTGAGTCTCGATGGCATGCAGAATACTCATCTTGTATTCCATATCGTTGCCTGTGCCCAGATAGACCAACCACCCTTTGGGGTGTACAAATCGAAGGCCGGTGATGGGCGCATATTCAATGAACTGCAGGTCGGGTAATAGCGTCAAGAGCTGTTGCGCCGCAACAACTGCCTCCGGGTCCACCCGATCGGGCAATCCGGGACGGATATCTTGGACCAATATGCTTGGGGTTGCTTCAACTTGAGCAAGGTGCAACATGCCGTCGTCATCAACCCAATAACGATTTCCCGCGAGTTGCCACATGATCTGCCCACCCTGCTCCTCAACGATCAAATTGACGACATTGGGCAGTCCGTATTGAACACGCACATGTTTGATCGGTGGCAAAGCCTTTACAATACTGGTTGCGACCTGTTGTGCATTGATCCAAAAGATGCTATATCCCTGCAAACTGCTGGCGGCGAGAATGGCTTCACTCGAGACACGCACGTTGCCTGTAATGTTGACCTGCTGAACGTAAAATTCCTCGTTTGTAAAGAACCAGATCAGTGCCCAACCAACCAGAGCCAAGAAAAGGACATTCAGAACCACTTGGCCTTTACTGCGCAGCATAGATTGTGTTGGCGCCAGAACCGTGGCTTTGAGATTGGGCGCCATTCGTTTCGGTTTGCCCAGCCGCGCTTTTGAACGACGGTTCTTGGGTTTGCGCAGTTGCTCAAGCCATTTCCACAGATCGACACCGGATACAGGCCTGGTTCCCGTCCGGTGCCAGGTGTAGGCCTGCGCCGTGTTTTGATAACGCCGTGTCTTCTCTCCCGTCGCCCGCCCGCGCCGACCGTTTTGGGCTGTTGGACCTTGCTGTGACGTCCTCGATGGCGATGATTGGGATCGTTTGTATGGACGACGTTTATTCAACACCGAGTATACTCCATTCTGCTGAATTGGCCCACTATTCGCCTTGGGCATTGTAACACGTTTCCGACTGGTTTTTGTCTTCAAACCGTTCCACAGCTAACTCGATCAACCGGTCAATGAGTTCCGGATAGCTGATTCCGGTGGCTTCCCATAACTTGGGATACATACTGATCTTGGTAAAGCCAGGAATCGTGTTTACCTCATTGACATACAACGTATTGGTCTCACCCGAAAGCAGAAAATCAATGCGCGCCATCCCCGCACAATCGATGGCCAAATAAACTTGTCGTGCCATTTTGCGTATTCGATCTGTCATCTCGGCGTCAAGCGGCGCAGGGATCAGCAATTTGGAGGCCTGTTCTCCCTCATCCAGGTACTTGGATTCGTAACTGTAAAACTCACGGCTGGGAATAACCTCGCCGGGTACCGAGGCAATCGGATCGTCGTTGCCCAGCACACTGACCTCGATCTCGCGTGCTTGAGATACAGCTTTCTCAACAACCAGCTTGCGATCGTAACGTGCGGCTTCATCCAGGCCAGTTGCCAGTTCGGCCCGATTGTGGCACTTGACAATGCCTACGCTAGAACCCAGATTGGCCGGTTTGCTAAAGACTGGATAGGCAATCTGCGCTTCGACTTGATCCAATACCACTTGCGGCGCCGCCTTCCACGCTTTGCGCTTGAACACAAGATGCTTGACAATTGGAAACGAGTGGGCTTTCATCACATCCTTGAAAGCAGCCTTGTCCAGCCCCAACACCGAGCCAATGACGCCTGCGCCGACATAAGGCACGCCTGCCAATTCGAGCAAACCCTGCACAGTGCCATCCTCGCCATAGGTACCGTGCAACACGGGAAAAATTACATCGAGTTCAGTCAACTTGATCGTAGTAAGTGCTTGTTCGCGTTCCTGTAGACGCATCAGGCCGTGATGGGTCGGATCGGCCAGCAGTGCAACGGGTTCGCTGTTGGCAGATGAACCAGAGGTCAATGCTTTCATTGGATCGTTTCCAGCGATCCATTGTCCGTTTTTGTCGATGCCAATAGGCACAATCTCGTACTTGTTCTTGTCAATAGCATCGATCACCGATTGCGCTGAAGCCAAGGAAACCTCGTGTTCACCCGACCTGCCACCAAATAGTACACCTATGCTGATCTTGTTCATTAGTGGATCACCATTCTCCAACCAGTTCGACTTCTGGCTCCAAGTCTTCGCCAAATTGTTTTTTGACGCACGCTTGAGCCAACTCGATCAAGGCTTTGACGTCCACCGCCTTGGCCCCGCCCAAATTGACGATAAAGTTGGCATGTATTGGCGAAATCATAGCCTGACCACGCCGTTCGCCCCGCAAACCACACTGATCGATCAAAAACCCGGCCGGATAATTAGAAGTTCGTTTGAAAACCGAACCACAACTGGGTTCACGTGGATTGCGTTCCCAACGACGTTGTGTATATTGTTCGGCCATCTCGGCCAGCCACACTGGATCGCCAGGCCGTAGAACCAGTGTGACATCCAGGATAACGGGCCGTTCTTCACAAGACTGCTGTTTGCACTTGCTGCTCCGGTAAGAGAGTTCCAAGTCATTACCATCAAGTGTCTCGATCGTTCCATCAGGCTGCATCACCGTTGCCTTGACAAGGCAATCGCTGATGTATCCACCAAATGCGCCAGCGTTCCCTACAACGGCCCCACCGATCGAACCTGGTATGTCCACGGCCCAATGAATGCCCTGCAATCCACGCCTTACGCTTTCGCGCGCTAGCTCTTGAAATGCACCTCCCGCTTCCGTCCATATCAATACTTCGCCATTTTGATCCTGAAATGTCAAATGGGAGGCTGTAAAATGAATCACAACACCACGAATGCCCGCGTCAGCCACCAATATCTCGGCGCCACCTCCCAAGATAAAAGGTGCAAAACCGTACTGTCGACTCTTTTGAGCAGCCAGGATCATCTGGTCTCTACTCTCAGCAACCACAAAGAGATCTGCAGGACCACCGATCTGAAAAGTCGTATAGGCGCTCATCGGCTCGTTGCGCGAGGTCGTGAGCCCGGCTCGTTCAAGCTCAAATTCAAGTGCTGCTAGATCTCGAGTTTCCATTATCATCCGCTTGTCGCGTTTTCAGTGTTTGCAGTTTGGACCGGCCGTCGCTTGTCGATCTTGGACAACACGTTTTGCCCTACTTGATTGCCATCGCCAGCACTTAGGGTGATAACGACGGCCTCTGGTTCTACATGCTGGACAATGTATTCGGCAGCGGCGTCAAAATCGGCGATATAGTGGGCATCAGGATGCCCTTGTCTCGTCAATTCGGCTGCCAGGTCGGCCGCAGAAATGCCACAGGCCTCTTTTTCGCGAGCGGCATAAATGTCGAGCACGATCACGTGTTCTGCTTGTTCAAAGCAAGCGAGAAACGCTTTCCACAGCGCTTTTGTACGGCTAAACGTGTGTGGCTGAAATACGGCCCACAGCGGACGGTTTCCATATCGTATCTTCGCTCCGCCCAGCGTCACATTGATTTCAGTCGGGTGATGACCGTAATCGTCAACGACGACGACGCCATTTATTTCACCACGGACCTCAAACCGGCGTTGTGTACCAGAAAACGCGGCCAGTGCTTGACATATTGTTTTCTGATCGATCCCCAGCCAATCGGCGATGGCAATGGCGATCAAGGCATTTTGCACATTGTGAACGCCTGGCACCTGGAGACGAACAGATCCCCAAGCCTGTCCCCGGCGTACAATCTCAAAGTTATGCCCGCCCAACGAATTAGACTTGACCCTGGCCGTGTGCCAATCATTTTCGTCTCTCAGGCCGCAAGTTTGCACAGCTATCGTGCGATACGATTGTAAAAGTGCGGACACAGCAGGATGATCGCCGCAACCAACGATCAATCCATCCGCCGGCACAAGGTCTAGGAACGACTCAAACGCATCTTGCATGTCGGCAAACGTCGGAAAACAATCCGGGTGATCGTGCTCCAGATGTGTGACCGCTGCCACGGCCGGCTTGAGGCCAAGAAACATACGATCGTATTCGTCGGCCTCGATAACAAAGTGCGCCCCCTTTCCGGCATGCGCATTTGTGCCAAGTTGCTGCACGATCCCACCAACGATAAAAGTCGGATCAAGTCCCGCCTCGACCAGGATAACTGTCAACATGCTGGTCGTCGTCGTCTTGCCATGTGTGCCGGCAATAGCGATGCCAATTTTGTCTGTCATCAATTGGCCGAGAAACGCGTCACGCTTGAAAACCGGGATGCCCTCGCGCCGGGCCTGGACGACTTCGGGATTATGCTCTGGAACTGCCGAAGAAATGAGCACCGCATCTGCATCGCCTACATAGGAAGCATCGTGACCGGGATAAACAGTTGCTCCCGATTCGATCAAAGCCAGAGCCACAGGCGATAGATTTAGATCGGAGCCTGTGATCTGGATGCCTTGTTCGAGTAACACGCGCGCAATCGCTGAAATACCGATTCCGCCGATGCCAACACAGTGTACGCGCTTCATTTCTTTCATCCCTACTTTAAGGGTAGCTTGAGTCTGTCGCCGGCAATCATCAATGCGATGACGCCGACCAGGACAATCAGAATAAAGATAATACCATACCCGGCAAAAAAGTTGTCCGTAGGCACATCGGTCATCTGGATTGATAATTGATTCGACCAGGCCACATATTGATTCTGGGACACCAAATAATTCAAGAGATATTGTTTTAGCAGCGTCGCAATGACAAAGCCGTTGAACAGGCCCAAAAGCCCACCCAGTAACCGCCCCAAAGGCGTGACTTTGCCTTTGAAATTGGCTTCGCCGATAAAATAGGACACGATGAGCAAGGAGACCATCACAACGATATACAGGCGGTACGAGTTGGGATCCAAGAGCAAATCGGGCTCAACGCTTTTCGCGGCAGCACTCAACTGGGATGGATCGAGGCTAAACTTGGCATTAAAAAACGAAAGCACAAGTTTGATAACGCCATTGATTATGCCAATAATCTCATTTGCAAGCGCAGGCCGCCACACCAAGATGGCCAGAGCAGCCACAAATAGCGAGGTAATGCCCTCTTTATACCAGCCTCGCATAATGCCGACAAAAGCAAAAATGGCCAATATCAGGGTAATGACATCCGAGTACTCAATTGGCAGTATCATTGTGCTGTTCCTCCCTCAAGTGTGCCAGGCGAACGAGTTCTGACGCCAGCTTGCGAGCTGCATCTGGCCTGAACAGGGCGCGCGCCCTTTCTCCCATTTTCTGCAATGCCAACTCGTCTTCCAACAAGCCATCTATGACTGATTTGAGTTGTGTTTCCAATTCTGAGTCATTGACACATACAGCCGCGCCGTGTGCAACCATAAAATCCGCATTCTTTTGTTGGTGCTGACCTGAATATGGATAGGGTACCAGAATGCTTGGCAGACCTACAGCCGGCCACTCGGCCAACGTCGCCGCGCCCGCCCGTGCTACCACCAGATCTGCAACGGCAAACGCCGCCGGCAATTCATCGTGCAGATACGGGTACGCCCGATAGCGTTTTTGCAGTTCAGGAGCCAGTTCGCGCCGTTTTTCATCTATCCACACCCAATCCAGTTGTCCACTGACATGAATGACCTGGTAGCGCGCCAACAAATCGTGCAAGATAGTGCCTACAGCTCGATTAATGGATCTCGCCCCCCGACTTCCGCCGAAAACCAGCAACGTTTTAATCCCCGGATTCAACCCCAATGTCTCATATCCACTGTTCCGGTTGGCATCAAACAATGCAGTACGTACAGGATAACCGCTCGTCCACACCTTGTGCTTTGGGAACCAGGCACTCACCTCGTCGAATGAGACAGCAATCCGATCTGCAAACCGACTCATAAACCGAATGGCCCATCCAGGCTCGAGGTCAGGTAGATATATCATGACCGGAATGTGCCGCCGCCAGGCAGCAAGCGCCATAGGCACAGTCACATACCCACCGGTAACCAAGATCGCGTCAGCCGGCCACTCTACTAGCAGATTGTGCCCTTGGCGATATCCTTGCCATAGCCTGCCCAAGTTTTTAAACAGCGTCCACGGCGACATTCCTCTGACTTGCCCAGCATCTACAGCACGATAAAGCAAATCGGTGCGGGCAACGATCTCTTTTTCCATTCCATCAGAGCTGCCGACGTACAAAATCTGAGCATCCTTATATATGGTTTTTAAAGCATCAGCGACGACCAACGCGGGATATACGTGCCCGCCGGTTCCGCCGCCAGAAATCAATATTCGCATGCTTTGTCCTTGCGGATGAACGCCCACTTGTGATACGACGTCCACGCGAGATAGAGAGCAATAACCCCATACTTACCATCGAGGTGAGGAGTGATGAGCCACCATAGCTGACAAAAGGCAATGTAATGCCAGCATAAGGCAACGTCGCCGTCACCATAGCCATATTGACCATCGCTTGCACGATGAGCGAACAGGTCAATCCGGCTGCCAACAGTGTTCCATATGTATCCGGTGCTTCAAGCGCGATCTTGAATCCGCGATAGGCCAAAAACACAAATAGCCCGAGTAAAACCAGGCAGCCAATTAATCCTAGTTCTTCTCCCACGATCGCCATAATTGTGTCAGTATGCAAGGCCGGTACATAGCCAAATTTCTGTCTGCTGGCACCCAACCCTTGTCCAAAAATGCCGCCGGAAGCGAGCGCCATAAGCGCTTGATTGACTTGAAAGGCACTGCCTTGAACGTCAGCCATTGGATTTATGAATGTTTTGATTCTCTCCAGGCGATAAGGTTCTTGTCCGATCATAAAAACAAACATTGCCGCTCCAAAGACCAGGCTGGCAAACAACTGCAATAAATCAGCGCCAGCGAAAAAGAACATCAAGCCTGACGTGATTGCAATCAGAAACGCCGTGCTCAGGTCGCGCTGAAGTAGAATCAGGCCCGTGACCAGGCCGATCAAAATCGCAAAAGGCAACAGCCCGTAGCTGATTTTGCGAATCTTGGTTCCCTTGGATGCGACCCAGGCAGCGATATAAATGACAACAGATACTTTGGCCACCTCACTGGGCTGGATCGAGCCATTCCACAACCAACGATTAGCTCCAAATTTTTCGCTTCCGGCTACAGCAACCAATCCCAACATCAACAACGTACCGGCCATAATCAATATCGCCCAACGCTGCCACAAGTGATAATCGATCCGGGCAGTGACAATCATCACCGCCACGCCCAGAGCCAGCCAGATGAGTTGACGGTAAAAAAAATAGTTTGGGTTATTGTACTCTAGATAAGCCATATCGAACGTAGAACTGTAAACCATCATCAGTCCCAAGATCAATAGTGCAGCAACAACGACCACCAGCACATAATCCGTACGCGCGTGTATGACTCGTTCCTGCCGATTTGTCACTTTTTCACCGATCATCTGTTTATCTCTCTAGCGCGTTGACCAATGCCTGAAAATGTCTCCCACGTTCTTCAAAATCCGCGTAAGCATCGAAACTCGTTCCCCCTGGTGAGAGCAAAACCACGTCACCTGCGCAGGCCAGTTGATTGGCCGTTTCGACTGCTGTTGCGAGCTCGCCGCATTGGCGAACCTGGAGCGGACTTGGACTGGATGAGCACTCCCGCGCAATATCAATCTCTTTTGCAATCAACTCTGCCGCCTCACCAAACAACAATAGGTGGCGCACCTTTGCTAATGTCAAGTGGGCCATCTCTTGCCAGGGCAAGTGCTTGTCACGCCCACCAGCTAAAAGAATGAGTGGTTCGTTAAACGACTCGAGTGCTGCCGCCAATCGCTCTGGCGTTGTCGCAATCGAATCGTTGTACCATCGAACACCATTCCGTTCCCTCACCAATTCGAGCCGATGAGGCACGCCGGCAAACGTTGTCGCCACTTGTCTCATCGCTTCCGGCGTTGCGCCTGCCACACCACTGATCGCACACGCCGCCAGGACATTCGCCACGTTGTGCCTCCCACGAAGCACGATCTCGCCGGTGGAACATATGCACGTCTCGTGCCCACCTTGACGCCAGATGATCTGCTCATGCCGCAAAAATGCGCCTTCAGGCACGTCTTGCGTCATGCTAAAACCAACTCGCCGGGCAACGATTGGAAACTTGAGTGTGTCCTGCCCGGTATCTTGCTCGATATTTACTTGTCCTTTGCGCCACCATTCTCCCACGATCATATCGTCTGCATTGAGGACAACAACATCATCTGTTGACCGGGATTGAAAGCGTAAAATGTTCGCTTTGGCAGCCACGTAGTGAGCCATCGACGGATGTCGATCAAGATGGTTAGGCGTCACATTTAGTACCGCAGCAACGTGTGGGCTGACTGGTGGCGGTTCTGAAAACAACTGAAGCTGAAAACTGGATAATTCCAGCACCATCTTGTCTTCGGGACCAATATCGCTCAACCTGTCGATCAAGGGCAGTCCAATGTTGCCACCCACCCACGTTTTGAAACCCGATGTCCTGAGCATATTGCCAACCAACGTCGTCGTTGTCGTTTTGCCGCTAGAGCCTGTAATGCCGACCGCTGGCGTAGACGACAGACGTAAGGTTAGCAAACTATCGTTGCTTAACAGGATGCCTCGTTTTCGTGCTTCTTGCGGCAAAGGTGTCTCTGGCGGAACGCCACCACTCAAGCACAGCAAGTCACACTCGTCCAACACAGTAAAAGGATGGCCGCCTAATACATATTCAACAGGCATTCCGGCCAGGCTGGCTATTTGCTTCTCAAGTGCCGATGCAGGACGGAGATCCGTAACAACCACACGATCTCCTTGCTCGCAAAAATAGCGGGCCAATGCGCTGCCCTGCCGGGCAAGACCTACAATGACGACGCGTCGACGGCTAGCGCGATGCACCAGGCTATCCTCACCCACCAGGTCGCCGTGTTTACAAAACCATCGCGTGTTCGGCGTGGCGCAAAATGTGGTTGACGTGATCTTCGGTCGCCAGCTTGCCGACAGCCATATCTCCCAACAATCCGGCTTCGGCCATGCAGTGGCGGCAAGCAACAATTTCTACACCATGAGTGCAGACTTGTTCAAGTTTGTCGATCACAGGCGACTCTTTTGTCAACCAGCGGATGCCCTCTCCATAAAAACAAAGCGTTGCCGGTGCTTTTTCATAGCCAAGAAGCATGTCCAGAATCTGGTCAAACTTTTCTCGATCCTTACCACTTGTTTCCGCGATACCATCGCGAGCAATACCAATGGCCAACAACCCATTCATGTGCCTTCTCCTTTACATCCATCCCGATGGTTATCTGTATGTTTCTGACTCGAACTGGCATAACGTCCCGGGGTAAAGGTAACCTTGGCGGTCACCCAAAAATAAATCAGTCTGCCCCCACTATGCTTTTGTCTGGAAATCATTTTATTTTATGTCCGACCTAGAGCAATGCCAGGGCAATACCCAGCATCGCTGCCAAAATATTGACCAGCCAGAATCGTTGTGCAACATGGGTCTCCGACCAACCCAGCATTTCAAAATGGTAATGCATGGGTGCCATTTTAAAGATGCGTCGTCCTTGCCCATAGATTCGTTTTGTTATTTTGAAATAGCTGACCTGGATGATCACCGATAGTGTCTCAGCCGTCGGAATCAGGGCCACAAGTGGCAAAAGCAACCACTGACCGGTCATCAATGCGACAACGCCCAATGTCGCTCCAAGTGCTTGCGATCCGCTATCTCCCATAAACATCTGAGCGGGATAGACGTTGTACCACAAGAATGCCATCAGGCCGCCGACCATGATAAAGCAAAACTGTACCAGATAAATCCAAGGCCCCTGCAAATAAGCAATGACACCATAAGCAGCAAAAGCAACGAGCAAGATGCTTCCCGCCAGCCCATCGAGACCGTCGGTCAGGTTGACGGCGTTCGACATACCGATGATGATAAATATGGCGATCGGGATGTAAACCAGGCCAATATCAATTCGCTCTGTTACGCCGGGAAAGGCAATACTGTGAATATCGAGACCGAAATACAGTATCAGAGCAAGGACCGCCGCCAAAAGAAGCTGGATCACCAGTTTGACGCGAGCCGTCATTCCCTCGCTGACACTTTTGCCCTGGACGCCCTCCCAATCATCTAATGCACCCATGATGCCAAAGACAATGAGCGTACCGAGCGGAACGAGAATCGATCTACCCACGTTGTTGCGCTGAATCAAGTTGATCACATTGATCGTCGCCGTAATGATCACGGTACCAGAGATAAATAGCCATCCGCCCATTGTCGGCGTCCCCATCTTGAGTTGGTGAACACCTGGCTCATCAACGTGAATCTTTTTTCCAATGCCCCATCGTTTGAGTAGATTCAGAAACGGTTGTCCCCAGATCACGGTGAACAAGAATGTGATCGTGCCCAACGTCAAAGCAACTGACCAGGGGTACAGATCGAGCAATGGCATTGTTCAATCTCCTGCCTGTTGTCCAGACGAACCATTGGACAGGGAACTCGTCAGCGCGTCGACAATCTGCTCCATCTGCATTCCTCGCGAGCCCTTGATCAGCACAACGTCACCCTTTTGAATCAGATCCTTCAAGCAAACAATCGCCGCTTCATTATCACGCACGTGAATGACTTTTTCCGGCGGCATACCATAATGCAATCCCCATTTTCCGATCAACTGCCCCAATTCACCTACGGTGATCAAGATTGAAACGACATCCATCGCGCGCCGGCCCACACGGCGGTGTCCTTCTACTTCATAGCCGCCCAATTCAAGCATATCGCCCAAGACCGCGATCTTGCGCCCCTCCAGGTCGTCCAGCAAGTTCAGAGCTGCGATTGCCGAATCTGGACTGGAATTGTACGTATCATCGAGCAGCGTTGAGTCATTGATCCCCTGCACGACAACAAGGCGAAGCTGCTCTCCTGTGTGCAGTCCGCGAATAATCTCTTCCCAGGACAATCCTTCAACCAACCCCACCGCCGCTGCACGCAAAGAGGTGTGAACACTGTGCTGTCCCAGGAGCGGCACCTGGGCGTGAATCGTCTCGCTCTGGTAGTGGAATCGAAAATGCAGTCCTTCCAGACCATGGCTCTCTACTTGATCGGCCCACAAATCGCATTCCGGCGTCAGGCCATAAAAGAATACCCGGGCCTGCGTCTTGTGGGCCATTGGGCGCACCCACCTGTCATCGCCGTTAAGAATGGCCACACCATCTTCAGCAAGTGCTTGTGGTAGCTCTGATTTGGCTTCGGCAATACATTCGATTGTTCCCATCCGCTCCAGATGAACCGGGCCTACATTCGTGACGACACCAATGTGGGGTCGAACAATGCTGGCCAACTGGGTAATTTCACCTGGTCCGTATGTGCCCATCTCCAAGATAATGTATTCGTGTTCATTACCCAATTCGAGCAAAGTCAGTGGCAGACCGATTTCATTGTTGTAACTGGCCTTGCTTTTCAGCACACAGTAGCGCTGGCTCAGTACAGATGCGATCAACTCTTTGCTTGTCGTTTTACCAACGCTGCCTGTAATACCCACAACGCGGACATCAAACTGCGCGCACCACCAGATAGCCAGTTTCTGTAATGCGACCAGGCTATCACGAACCAAAAGACAGACTGGCAACGAGATGGGCTCCGGAACCTGATCTTGCCCCACGTCCACGATAGAGAAATCTCCCCCCCTTTTCTGCTCTTTCACTTGAGCAGCGTCTTCCCTGCGCAAGCTAGAAGAAGACAGGGGGGGAGGCTGGTTGTGTGGCTGGTTCAGATCACCAGGCATATCCGGTTTTTCCTGTACAATAGCGGCAACAGCGCCACGCTCAAACGCATCTAGCACGTACAGATGACCGTCTGTTCGCTCACCCGGTAAGGCAACAAAAACGCTGCCTGACACAGCCTGGCGCGAGTCGACCACCACGCTTGTTATCTGCCGCGCGCCTGCGTCGCCTAACGACGAACTGCTTTTCAAAGCAGACAATATACCGTTGAGTGTCAAGGCGTTTTTACTGACCATGTTCCCTGGCAATCTTGCTTTGGCTTGGTGGAATACCCAACTGCGTAAACAGGATCTGGGCAACATTCGCAAATGTTGGCGCAGCAGTAACGGACCCGTAAGGAGACAGGGTTGGCTTGTCCAGCTTGACAAGGACCACAAACTGCGGATTATCTGCCGGAGCAAAGCCGACAAAAGACGCAATCGTCAAGTTGGGATCGTACCCCCCAACAATCGGTGTCTGTGCCGTCCCTGTTTTGCCTGCAATCCGGTATCCTGGTACCTGAGCCAGCGTCGCTCCTCGCTCGACCACCTCGACCATCATTTCAGTCAGAACGCGGGCGGTCTTTTCACTAACTACCTGCCGCACTGTGACTTGTTTGACTGTTGCCATTTCGTCGCCGCGAACCAACTGCTCGACGACATACGGCTGCATCATAAATCCCCGGTTCGCAATCACGCTGACCGCGACCACCATCTGCAATGGCGTAGCTGCCAATCCTTGACCAAATGCATTTGTGCCCAAATCTGATTCGTGCCATTCGGGATCGCCTGGCTGGCGTACTTGGCCGCTGGCTTCACCTTCCATGTCGATACCGGTCGTACGACCAAACCCAAAACGATTCACATAATTATAGAACGTATTGGGTCCCAACTGTGTATTAACGTAAGCTGTGCCGGTGTTCAACGAACGCACCAAGACGTCTATCATCGACACAGTACCATAGTTTCGTTCATCCCAGTTCTTGAGAATTCGCCCGCCGACTTCGATGTACCCCACATCGTTGTACAGATCTGTGGGCTTGATTGCACCGGCGTCTAGAGCGGCGGCAAACGTTACGACTTTGAAAGTAGAGCCCGGCTCATACTGTCTGCCGATAACGGGATCGACAAACAATGCATCATCTGTTTCGGAAAACCGATTCGGATCATAAGATGGATAACTGGCGGAAGCGATCAAGGCGCCGGTCTTGGGATCCATAACCACGATGCAGCCGCTTTCTGCGCCATATTGCTCGACAGCGGCCCCCAGTTCCTGGTTGATCAGATATTGGATGGTCCGGTCAATGGTCAGAACCAGTGTGCGTCCCTTTTCAGGGATAGTCCATCCCTCTGCTCGTCGATCGGCAAATGCGACAGGCTGTTTCCAGGGATCCCAACGCTCGCTTCGCAAGCCCGATTTTCCCTTCAGCGCTTTGTCATAAAACCCCTCAACGCCATAATATCCCTTGTTCCCTTGTTCGGCATCTCCGGCAACAAATCCCAGCATATGGGCAGCAAGTTCGTGTTCCGGGTAGACGCGAACAGCCAGGGGTGTGACAAAGATGCCTTTAATGCCAAGCGCGATGACAGCCTCTCCAACCTCGCGTGGCACCTGACGAGCAATTTGAGCGTATAGTGCACTTCCTTCTAGCTTGTTAAACAGTTCCTCTTGCGGTTGACCTAACGCTGCAGCAAGTTGGATGGAAGCCTGTTCTTTGTCTCGCTCTGGGATCATATTTGGGGCCGCTTCGATGACATAATCATAGTTATTCAGCGCCAAAAAGTTCCGGTTGCGATCCATAATTAGCCCGCGCTGAGAAGGGATTTCACGGCGATAGCCCGCTATGGTGGTTAATCCCTCCACCAATTCGGCGCGTTCGATAATTTGCCACCGAACAAGTTGTCCTACGATAAGAAATGCAAAGCCAACGATAACAGCCAAAAAAAGCATCATCCGCCGAAACGGCCTCATGTCGGGCTGTTCTGGCGGCGGAGGGGGATCAATCGCGGTAACAGGCGGCCGTCTCATTGCGATCCCGCCTGCGACCAGGCCATGAATTGATCTGCCATTTTATTCCACCAACTGTCTGTTGGCGACGTGCTTGCCAACAAGATATCTGCATCCGCTGGCTCTGCAATGACCAAAAACTCGGCATCATTGACCGAAACGCTAACAAAACCCAACGCTTCCGAACGAGCAGCCAATCGCGCAACTGATTCCAGATCGGCAATTTCGGCCATCAGGTGCAGGTTTTGCTCCTGCAAGTGCGCCTTTTCAGATTCCAATTCTTGCACGTGCCGGCTTGTCATGGTGACATAGCTGGCTTGAGAAAGATAGATCCACCCTAGTAGGCCAAATGCGGCGAGGATACACAATATTCCCAACATCGCTCGATTGCCAAACTGCTGCTGCTTTTCCTTGATGCAATGCGAGATAGTTTCCATCTTTTCCATCCTTGTTCAACGTTTTGTTACGATCCGCAATTTGGCACTACGGCTGCGCGGATTCCGATCGACTTCTATTTCGCTTGGACGAATGGGCTTCCGCGTCACAATATTTAGCACCGCTTGATGTTTACACGTACAGGTGAGAAACTCGGGTGGGCAAATGCAATCCCGCGCTTCCCGGGCAAAAAACTGCTTGACGATGCGATCTTCGAGCGAGTGAAACGAGATGACGGCCAGTCTACCACCTGGGCCAAGTGTCTCGATTGCCGCTGATAGGCCTTGTTCTAGAACGCGCAACTCGTCGTTGACGGCAATGCGAAGCGCCTGAAAGGTTCGTGTGGCTGGATGAATTTTGCCCTTCTTTCGAACCACTTTTGCGACGACTGCAGCCAATTCAGTTGTTGTATGCAGAGGCCGAGCAGAGACAATAGCGCGAGCGATCACCCGTGAAGCTGGTTCTTCGCCATATCGATAGATCAACTCGGCCAACTCGCGTTCAGACAGAGCATCGATCAGGTCCGCGGCTGTGCGGGATGTATTGGGGTCAAAGCGCATATCCAGTGGGCCATCTAGAAGGAATGAAAATCCTCTCTCTGGATTCTGCAATTCCATCGAAGACAGACCCAGATCGAACAAAATCCCATCTACTGGATGAAAATTGTACAGATCCGCTTGTGATTTGAGGTAGGCAAAATTGCTTTTAACCAGGATAACGCGATCGCCAAAACACGCCAGTCGTTTCTTGCTGATTGCCAACGCTTCAGGATCGGCATCTAGCCCGAGAAGCTGTCCGCCTGGTTTGCTGGCTTGAAGAATATGTTTGGCATGCCCACCAGCCCCAATCGTGCCATCAATATAGTGTCCGCCGGGCTGAACATCTAGTCCTACCAGAACCTCTTTTAAAAGAACAGAAATATGGGGAGCATCTTGCTCCATGTCGCCCCCCTTCATCTTGATCTTAGAAGGTGATATTGCCAAACTGTTCAGCAATCATCTCTACGTTGGATTCAACCTCTTTGAGGGCTTCTCTCCATCGTTCAGGATTCCACAATTCAAACCGCGTGTTCGAGCCAATGATCACGACTTCTGACTCTAGATTTGCGTATTCGCGCAAAAATGTTGGAATCAGAATACGCCCTTGACGATCAGCCGTGGTATCTGTAGCACCCGAGAAAAAAAAGCGGACCAAATCGCGGGCGGACTTTTGAGTAAAAGACATTTTTTCTTTCAATGTGGTGGTAAACTCGAGCCAGTCTTCATGCGTAAACGCAAAGAGACACCCATCCAAGCCACGGGTAATCACCAAGCCGCGCTCCAGATAAGCGCGAAACTTGGAAGGAATGGTTAGCCTGCCCTTTTCATCTAGGGTGTGTACATACTCACCGAGAAACATGTACCGGCCTGTCTGCCTTTGCGTTCAATCTAGCTAGATGATTATTCTTTAACAGTCAAGACAAATGCATTATTTCTTACATACGATCTTGGGCCATGCCCGATTTTGACGAAACGACCAAGATCGTCGATAATGATACCAGGGCGCCATCAGCATCACCTCTTTGCCTCTACAAGCTGACCAAATTGTTGATGGTAATTCAGCATTCATCGTGATTGCTCAAGCACATTAACAAAATTAGAACGAATGTTCTAGTCGCCCCACCCGGAATTGTTCTGGTGTTAATTTACAGGGATTCTCTCCCACTTGGCCCCACTTTTCACCTCTTTATACCACACATTATACCACTAAATCTGTTTTTTGACTAGCCCTTTTCACGTAATTTTCACGCAATTTTAAGGTCGTTATGTCAAGTTTAGATAATACACCACGTTCTCTCACCTGCCTAGCCTTTAATCCTCACGGCGACGACAGGTTACACTTGGGTACTTGCTCTCAACAACATTTTCAAGTACAATATCCACACACGATTTTTCTATCTTGAGGGGACAAAACGATGAACAAATACCAGGTTATCAGCTTTGCTACTGGTTTGTTGAGTGGAGCTGTCGTCGGGGGACTGATTGGAACACTTTTGGCTCCCCAGTCTGGTAGTGATGCCAGGCAAACGATCGTTGACAAGGTGAACGAGATCATTCAGGCAGGCAAACAGGCTCGTGTTGAACGGCGCAAGGAGCTTGAGACACAATACAAGGAGGCGATTCAGATTCCACTGCCTGCTGACCAAGAAGCGAGTAACGCTTTGGCCCAAACGGGCACAGCCTGAACGGTCAACCAACACCTCTTGGACTCAAAATGTTGCAAGTAAAGGCAGTGTTTTGCACTGGCTGCTCGAATAGGTCAGACCTGTTTTTCATCCGGTATTGTCTGGCTTTGATCTTGAGCTGTGTATTCAAGTGTGCCACGTTTTCCTTGATCGGCGCACAAAGAACTTGGACATTACACTGCGCGCCAAGTGAGTTTAGTGTTTGCGCGGCTATTGATAGGCTCGTGCCCTCAGGCACGAGCTTTTTTTGTAATGCCCTAAAGGAGGAGCTCATCTATGTCGGAACGCGCTGAGTCGTTATACCGTTTACAACGTTTTGATACAAGAATCACAATCAGAAAACGACGCCATGACCAGATCAAAGCCAACCTGGGCGAGAGTGAGGCATTGCTCAAAACGCGTGCAGCCCTCAAAGCCGCACAAGCCGAGCTAGCCAAGTGGCAAAAGATGCTGCATGAGTGCGAGCTAGACGTTACTACCGTGGTCGCCAAACAAAAAGAGACGCAAGATCTGTTATACGGGGGACGGGTCAGAAATCCCAAAGAGTTAAGCGACCTGCAAAAAGAAAGCGAATATCTGAAACGTCGTAGAGCTTCCTTGGAGGAAAAGCAACTCGAAGCGATGATCAAGGTCGAAGAACTGGTCAAAAAGACCGCTGTTGCGAACGAAGAATATGTCGTTGTCGAGACGGCGTGGCGCGCAGAGAATGCAGACCTGGCTCAAGAATATGACGATCTCAAACATGAGCTGGCACAGTTGATTGCCAAACGCAAAAACTTTGCCACGCACGTTTCCGATCTCGATCTCGAAGAATACAACTCGCTCCGCAAAGTCAGGAAGGGTGTTGCGGTGACGGCCGTAAAAAATCACATCTGCCAGGCTTGCCACGTTCAAGTGCCCGCACGACTCATTGACAGAGCCAGAGACACGGACGAATTGATCTATTGTAATGGGTGTGACCGAATTTTGTATGCGGCTGACTGAGTACCAGGATAAAGAGAACTAGGACAGGCTGTGATGGAAAGCGAGCCCAATGGTCAACAGAACAATGTGGTACAAATACGTCCCGAATTACAGGCTAAACTGGACAGTTTGCCGATAAAGCCTGGTGTCTACATTTACCGCAACCAAGACAACAAAGTCATTTATGTTGGCAAGTCAGTCGCTTTGCGCCATCGCGTGCGCTCATACTTTACCGAGTCGGCACAGCACCATCGCAAGACGCACGAGTTGGTGTCACATATTCACGATCTCGACTTTATTGTCACTGACAGCGAACTGGAAGCGCTGATCCTCGAATGTGAGCTGATCAAACGGCACCGACCTCGTTACAATGTACGACTCAAGGATGACAAGCGTTACCCGTATATCAAGATCACCTGGAATGAAGACTTTCCCCGCATTTATGCCACACGCCGTATGACCCAAGACAATGCACGATACTATGGTCCGTACACCTCGGTGAGTGCTGTACACCAAACGATGGATCTGCTACGCAAACTGTTCCCCTACCGTACCTGCAATCGCGAGATCACGGGGAACGACAAACGAGCTTGTTTGTACTATCACATCAAACGTTGCCTCGGGCCATGCATTGGCGCAGTTGACAAAGACGAATACAGGTCGGTTATCGACCTGGTGTGCAAATTCCTTCAAGGTCGTGCCGACGACATTTTGACCGATCTAGAAGCCCAGATGCAGACAGCCGCCGCCAACCTCGAATTTGAGAAGGCCGCCGTTCTGCGCGATCAGATTCGTGCAGTCAAGATCGTCACCGAGCAGCAAAAGATCGTCTCCGTCGCACGTACAGATCAAGATGTCATCGCCTTTGCCCGCGATAATGGACAGGCGTGTGTTCAGGTCTTTTTCATCCGCAGCGGCAAAATCGTCGGTCGCGAATACTTTGTACTTGAAGGCACTAGCGATGAAGACGATCAATCGGTTATGGAAGCATTTATTGAGCAATTCTACGATCAGGCAGCCTACGTGCCGGCCGAGATCTTGCTGCCTCACGAGATAGACAAGGCACGGATCATTGAGAGTTGGCTGCGTCGCAAGCGGGACGATAGTGTGGTTCTTCACATGCCGAGAAATGAGGCCGATCAAGAGTTGGTGCACATGGTCGCAGAGAATGCGATCGAGACCTTGACGGCTCTTCGCTCCGAATGGGACGCAGACCAGAACCGGCAGATGAAGGCGCTGGGCGAACTTGAAGACGCATTAGGACTATCTGAACCACCAACACGCATTGAGGGATACGATATTTCAACATTCCATGGGACGGCCTCTTTTGGCAGTATGGTCGTGTTTGTTCATGGCGTGCCCCGCAAAAGCGATTATCGCCGCTTCAAGATCAAGACCGTTATCGGGCATGCCGACGACTATGCTTCGATGCAAGAAGTCCTGCGCCGTCGCTTTCGGCGTCTTGCCTCAGAGCAAGACGAGACAAGTATAGGCAAAAAAAAGGATGCTTCGTTTTCGATTATGCCCGATCTGGTATTGATCGACGGTGGAAAAGGGCAGCTTGGCGCTGCACTCGAAATTTTGAGTGAGTACGGTCTCGATCATCTGCCGGTCTTTGGTCTGGCCAAACAGGAAGAAGAGATTTTTGTTCCTGGTCGCGAGTCATCGATTCTCCTGCCGCGTGACTCGCAGGGCCTGTATCTCATCCAACGCATTCGCGATGAGGCACATCGTTTTGCGATCACCGCTCACCGACAAGCTCGAGACAAGCAGGGACTCGCCTCACAGCTAGACGCCGTGCCAGGCATTGGCCCACAGCGACGCAAAGCACTGCTCAAAGCATTTGGCTCGATCGATGGTATCCGCCAGGCCAGCATCGACGAACTCGCCGCCGTGCCAGGTATGACGCGCCAGGTCGCCCAAAACATTCGAGAAGCACTGTGAAAAAAATCACAGTGCTTGTTTTCACCCATCTGTTAGCAGCTATGGCGATCGCTGCGCTCGTCTTTTGCTTCCGTGCTGCTGCTCTACCCTCCACTGTCCGGGGCGCGACCGCTCAAAACACAGCTGGACAACTTGGTCCCTATACAGTCACAGATCAACTTGATTCTGTCCAACGATTGACATTTGATGGTCGATCTGTTCCGTTGGCCTGGACGAACGATAGAACAACTTTGCTCATACAACGCCCTGGACGCGTGGTCGATCGCCAGCAATTGTTCGAGCTGTGGGCTTTGTCACTACAAGACAAGCGCGAGTGGCAAATATCGGATAACGCCGCTTATCCCTCCATTCACGACGAGCATGTCGCCTACCTTTACTTTGCAGGGCAAGAAAAGTGGGCTGCGGCGGTATCTACCTTGACACCAAGCGAGCAGATATGGCTGGGCATAGCACAGTGGCGTTTTCCACCCACCTGGGTCGGTCAAAACGTCCTTATCGCGCAGCAAACAGGGCGACTGACTGCCTATGGCGACAAACCCGAAACGGCCCGAGTTTTTGAACGGCCTCTCGGCCAAATGCGCGCCCGGTTATCAAGTGACGGACAGTTTGTTGCTACAACTGATGGTCACACTTTGTGGGTGGACGACGATGAGACCAGGCGTGCTGTAACCACAGCCGATCATATATTGGGTTTCGCCTGGTCGCCTGTAGAAAACAAATTGGCTTATATTCTCTCGCTCGATGGCCCCACTTGCGAGTTGTGGGTATGGGATCGAGAAATGAGCCAATCGTCGTTGTTGGCCAGGCAAAAGATGGCCCACCTCGATGAACCTGTCTGGTCGCCCGATGGCGATCGGATCGCCTTTGTCCGTCACGCCACCGGCAACGGCCTCAACGCAGCAGGTGATATCTGGTTGGTCTATGCAAATGGGACCGGTCTACGCCCTATGGCGCAAACGCCTGTCGATGAGGGCTCGCCTGTCTGGTCGCCAGATGGGCATACATTGGCATTTTCGCTGTCCGGGGATGTGTGGCTTGCCAACCTTCGCAATTCGGACCTGGACGCAACACTCAGGGCAGCCATTCAGCCAATCTTGCGCCAAGATGATCTAGAAACCGCATTGCCGTCCGCCACCCCTTTGAATCTGTCCGCGCCATTGACCATTCGCGTCAAGCACGACGAGAACAACTGGTGTCGAGATGTTCCTCTTGGCCAGATTGACGTCTATACCCTGGAGCAATACGTCAAACAAGTCGTTCCCCACGAAGTCTATGCTTCGTCTTGGCATACCGAGTCGCTCAAAGCACAAGCCGTTGCCGCGCGCACGTACGCCTGGAAAATGATCCAACAGAATGCCAGCGATGAATTTGATGTCTGGGATTCGGGCAAGAGCCAGTACATGTGTGACGACACACACGTTCGTACCAACCTGGCCGTGGATGAGACACAGGGCCAGTACGTTTCATACAACGGCAACGTCATCTATGCCTTTTTCTGCGCCGAGACGGGCACACCGACGAACTATAAGAACGAGTTTAACCTCGATCTCGCACCGTATTTGCGCCCCATTTACGATCCGGTTAGTTTGTGGCAGACGCGGGATGGACACAGTTGGGGAATGTCTCAATGGGGAATGCAGCGCTGGGCCTCTTTGTACGAATGGAATTACCAGCAAATTCTGGAGCACTATTACAGCTTGGCGACGGTTGAATATGCCAGTCCCGTGACACGGCCATTGGGCACGATTGTTTTGCCATGGAACAACGTCACCCTCAATACCGATTATGTTACCTTGCAAGCCCAAGCGTCTGGCGCCAACACGCCTTTGACCGTCACTTTTTCTGCACGCATTTCAAAAACCTGGACGACGATCTATACCGACGTTGCCGCGGACAATAGCCGGGGCTATGTGTGGCCTGTATCCACCTACAGCGATACCGTAACACCTTCGATCGGCTTGCGGCTAACACTGGTCGACCCTGCCGGACAGGCAGTGACGAGCACAATCAGTCAAATCGGGCTGGATCGTGTTGCACCCACCGGGACGGTGACAATTTCGCCCAGTACTGTGACAACGCTTTCGGTGTCAGTCGAGCTGACCGCCACCGATCCTCCGCCTGGAGGTAAGGTGCGGGTTAGCCTGAGAAATGACGATTGGCAGTGGCAGGATACCGATTTTTATACAACAGCCGGCAAAATTATTTCCGATAGCACTGCGGTTGACGGCTATGCGTGGTACATTGCCCAAGGTGAGCACGGGACACTCTTTGGATCCGATACACCCCTTCTGCCTGCAGGGCAGTATCGTGCCTATTTTCGTCTCAAGGTCCCAACGGGGACGATAACAAATTCGCTAGAAGTGCTCAAACTCGACGTGACAAGCGGTGACGGCAGCGAACTGCTGGGGATACGCTACGTACGTGGAACAGACTTTCGGGCCGGAGACGTGTACCAAGAGATTGCCGTTGATTTTGAACTGTTGTCGGCAGAGATACCGAACGAGTTCCGCGTCGAATCGTATGGCTTGACCGATCTATGGTTGGATCGCGTACAGATTTTCAGCTATCCACAAACCATCTCTCCTCGCGCAGATTGGACGCTGCCCGCACGAGAGGGCATTGTCACGGTGACGGCAGCTTTTGTCGATCGCGCCGAAAATGTTTCGGCCGGCGTGCCTTTGACACTTGCCATCACCGACATGGACCCACCAGAAGGGTGGCGCGAGTTCAGTTGCACTAGATCGACCTGCACGGTGCAAGTGTATGACGTCATTGCTGGTCTGAGCGTGAACAGCGCCCTATACCATTATTCGACTGATGGTGGTGTGACATGGAGCGAATGGATTTCGGCGACCTGCAGCGGTACCGATGGGTCGCGCCGTTGGGAAACAGTAACGGCGGCCAACATCCCTTTTGCGCTAACGACCTCAGAGGATAGATATCTACAGTTTGGGATACGGGATATCGCAGAGGCTGGCAATTGGAGCACAAGTGCACCTTGTAAATTTCTGATGTGGTCCATCTATCTTCCTCTTGTGTCAAAACAGTGATACCAATCGTGTCTATCTCCCGTCACCGCCCTCGTGTCTGCTCAATTCTCGGCGGCGTCGAACTGGACGAGTACGCCAGGGTAACCCTGCTGTCGATGATAGCGCCGCAATCCTTGCGGAGGCATTTGTACACGGATACCGTGCGTCGCAGGCGTGAGGAACTCAACTCGGGCGGGTTCAAGAACGGGGTGCAGATCTTTTTCGAGGAGGTGAACAAGGTGCTCGGTGGAGTGGACGGTGCAAAGGGGATGGTTCATTTTGCAGAGAAAATAGGGTAACAATTCTGTAGGGGCGAGGCATTCCAAGAAATCGAACGCATCGACAAACAATGT
>JAFGJF010000247.1 GCA_016929205.1 Anaerolineae bacterium | reverse complement strand
ATGGCACGCTGCCTAAAGCGCAGCAGATGCAGGACAGCCTGCAACGGATTGTGCAGCGGCCGGTTGAGGTGTGGATGGTCAAGCTGGCCGACAGGATTGCCAACTTGAGTCCCCCACCGCACTATTGGTCCAGGGACAAGCGAGCACACTATCGAGACGAAGCACGCGACATCCACGCCGCCCTGCACCAGGCCAGTGCCTATCTCGGCCAGAGGCTGTTGGACAAGATCGATGAATACGAATCTTGCCTGTGAATGTGGATGGAATAGAAACACTGGACTACCAATCAACTGGCTGCGCTGAATCGGCACACTCATCATAAATCCTGTTCATCTTGGAAATCCTGTCCATCCTGTATGGTTTTGACAAACATAGAAAGGACAACTATGCAAGGTCCCGCCTACCGGATTCACACCGAACGTCTGGTCATACGCTGCTGGCAGCCGCAGGACGCACCGCTGCTCAAAGCAGCAATCGACGCCAGCCTCGATCACCTGCGCCCGTGGATGCCTTGGACAAAGGGCGAACCGGAAGCGATCGAGGGCAAAATCGCGCGCCTGCGCCAGTTTCGCGCCAACTTTGACCTCGACCGTGATTACGTCTATGGCATCCTGAACGCGGACGAGAGCGAGGTCATCGGCGGCACCGGCCTGCACACCCGGGCGGGAGAGGGCGCGCTGGAGATCGGCTATTGGATCCACGCTGCCCACATCGGCCGCGGTCTGGCCACAGAGACAGCAGCGGCGCTGACCCGGGTCGCGATGGAAGTGAATGAGGTCGATCGGGTCGAGATCCACTGCGATCCGGCTAACGTGCGCAGCGCGGCCATCCCCAGAAAACTGGACTATGTCTGTGAGGCCACTTTGCGGCATCGCACCCGCAGCACGGACGGCGCGCCGCGCGATACGATGATCTGGACGCTGCTGCGCGACGAATACCCGGCCAGCACGTCGGCAAAGGCACAGATCGAGGCTTTTGATGCGATCGGGCAAAAGCTACTCTAGCATAGGAAAGGAACCAATGAGCGAAAAGACACACCTTTACGTTTTGTGGACAAACGACAACCCGGTGACGGCAGACAAGATGGTCTTTATGTACACCATCAACTCGCTCAAGCACGGTTGGTGGGAAAAGGTGACCCTGGTGATCTGGGGCGCGACGGCCCAACTGGCGAGCGAAAACGCCCAGATCCAGCAGCGGATCAAAGAGGCGCAAGAGGTCGGCGTATACATCACCGCCTGCAAGGCCTGCGCCGACCAACTGGGGGTCAGCGAAGCGTTGGAAGCGCTGGGAGTCGACGTGCAGTATTTGGGCATCGCCTTGACTAACGTGCTCAAGAACGAAGAAGCGCTGCTGGCGATCTAGCCAGGAACAACCTTGCGACAATTGGGCAAGGAAAGAGATCAACCGGACCATCCCAGGTGCTGCTAAAATAGCAAGGGGACACCATGATCGATCCCCAGGTCTTGATCGACCAAGCACGAGAAATCGTTGGCGAATTCCCGCTGGCTACGGATAACGCCTCAGCGGGCTATGTCGCCGCGGCGTTGTTGAGCGCTTCCGGCAACATATATACCGGCATTTGCATCGACGTATCGAGTAGAACACATGACCCACATACTCAGAACCTACGGCCAGGCTCCCTTTGACGTCGCTCTGATCCACGGCGGCCCGGGCGCGGGCGGTGAAATGGCCCCGGTGGCGCGCGAACTGGCGCGCGAAATCACACCCGGGCTGGTACCCGCACACGGCATCCTGGAGCCGATCCAGACGGCGACGACGCTGGAAGGCCAGGTTGAGGAACTGCGGTCGACCCTGGAAACCCACGGCGATCCGCCGGTCAGGTTGATCGGCTATTCCTGGGGGGCCTGGCTCAGCTTCATCGTCACCGCCCGCTATCCGGCGCTTGTCAGCAAGCTGGTCCTCGTCAGCAGCGGCCCGTTCGAGGCCAGGTACGCCGCTCAGCTACACGAAACCAGGATGCGCCGCCTCGACGAACGGGAGAGGGCCGAGTTCGAGTTGACCGTTCAAACCCTGGGCGATCCCAAGACACAAGTGGACAAGGACGCGCTGCTGGCCCGGCTGGGCGCGCTCGCCTCCAAAACCGACACCTATGATCCGATCCCGGCGGACCCTGCCGCGCCGGACGGGGTTGGCGGCGGAGGCGACGTGTTTCAAGGGGTGTGGAACGATGCTGCCGAAATGCGGCGCAGCGGGGCCCTACTTGCCCTGGCGCAGCACATTGCCTGCCCGGTGGTGGCCATCCACGGCGACTATGACCCCCACCCGGCACAGGGGGTCAAAGCACCCTTAGAAGCCATCGTCCCGCAGTTCCGGTTTGTCCTGCTCGAACACTGCGGGCATACACCGTGGATCGAACGACAGGCACGCGCGACATTCTATCGCGTCGTCAGGCAAGAACTGGAATTGGGCCAATCGCACGACTCGCGCAGGGATCACAAAACAGGACCATCGATATGACCGACAAACCAAATGATACGCCTGCCTTGCTCGACTATCGCGAATTGGGAGTAGCGATCGTTTACCTCGAACAAATCGTCGCGGCAGCAAACGCAGAAAGGAAACAGTGATGAGCAATATCCAAGATATCCTGGCTCGATGCAACAACGTGCTTCCGGGACACGGCCCGGAAGAATCGATGAGGGCGATCTTGCAGGCGCTTGCTGATGCCGTAACGGACAACGACTACCCGGACAACTATGGATCGGGCGCGGCGATCGCCGACTTGGAGGCCGAGGTGTCGGAACTGCTCGGCAAAGAGGCCGCCGTGTTTTTGCCCACCGGCACCATGGCCCAACAGATCGCCCTGCGTATCTGGTGTTCAAGAAGAGACAATTATACGGCAGCTATGCACCCCACGGCACACCCCGAATTTGCCGAACACCAGGGCTATCGTTTTCTGCATCACATCCAGCGCCTGCAATTCGGCGCGCCCGAGTTCCTGGGCGAGCGCATGCTGACCGTGCACGATTTTGAGGCCCTGGGCACCATGCCCGGCGCGATCCTGCTCGAACTGCCCTACCGCCCGCTGGGCGGGCAACTGCCACCCTGGGATGAACTGCTGGCGATCCGCGCCTGGGCTCAAGAACGTGACGTGCCGCTCCACCTGGACGGCGCCCGCCTCTGGTCGTGCCGGCCATTTTACGGCAAAACCTACCGCGAGATCGCCGACCTGTTCGACAGTGTGTACGTCTCGTTCTACAAGGATCTCGGCGGCCTGTGCGGGGCTATGCTGCTCGGCTCAAGATCGTTCATCGAGGAGGCGCGCGTGTGGCAGATCCGGCACGGCGGGCGGCTCAAGACAATGGGACCGTTTGTCCTCTCGGCCCGGTTGGGCCTGGAACGGGTTCTGCCGCAGATCGATCGTTGGGTCGAAAAAACGCGCCAGATCGCCGCCGTCCTGTCCGAGTTCGAGCGCATCGCGATCCGGCCCAACCCGCCGCACAGCAACATGTTCCAGTTGTACATCCGGGGCGACCACCAGGCGCTGACTGAGCGGCACATGGTCCTGGCCCAAGAGACGGGCACGTTCCTGTTTTACGGATTGGGCCCGGCCCCGGTGCCCGGCATGGCCACAACCGAAGTGCACTGCTGGGAAAATGCAGTGGCCTTTGGTCTTGAATCGCTGCGGCCGTTCGTAGAAAGGTTGTTGAGCTAGATGTCTGGTTTCCTGAAACGACGTTGGTGGCTTGTGCCGGGGATCGCAATCGCGCTTGCCGTGGTCGGCTTTGTGGCCTGGGCTTCCCTGGTACCGGCGCCGATGGAACAAACCATCGCCGCATTGGAGAGCGACACACAGGTTCAGGTAGACGATGGGGTCTGGCTTGTCTTCCGACCTGAAGAGACAGTACCAGTCGCCGGGCTGATCTTGTATCCCGGCGGACGGGTGGACCCGCGTGCCTACGCGCCGCTGGCGCGCGACATCGCGCAGCAGGACTACCTGGTCGTGATCGTGCCCATGCCCCTGCACCTGGCTGTGTTTGGCGCTGAAAAGGCCGGAGCCGTGATCGCACACTATGATCAGGTAAGACACTGGGCGATCGGCGGACACTCGTTGGGCGGAGCGATGGCCGCGCGTTATGCCCACGCATACCCCGAACAGATTGCCGGCCTGGTGCTGTGGGCATCCTATCCGGCCGACAGCAACGACCTCTCGGCGCGTGACCTGCCGGTAGTGAGTGTTTACGGCACGCGCGATGGACTGGCGACAATAGACAAGATTGAGGCCTCGCGAACGCTGCTGCCGGACACGACCACGTGGGTGGCGATCGAGGGCGGTAATCACGCCCAGTTTGGCTGGTACGGCAGCCAGTCCGGCGACAACGCAGCAACGATCAACCGTGAGGCGCAACAAGCCCAGATCGTCGCGGCGACGTGCGAACTGTTGGAAAGCCTGAGATAGAGAAAAGGACATAAAAAATGGACGACAAACGCGCCATGCTCCATCATTTCCTGGCTGCCCTGGCTTACCGGACGCAGAAAGCGCTGCGCGGGGTGCCGCCTGGCTTTGGCAATTTCCGGGCGGCAGACCAGGTTCGCACCCCGCGCGCCCTGCTGGCCCACATGGACAGCGTGCTCGGCTACGCGCTGACCTTTTTTGAGGGCGGTGAATACCACGAACCCAGGCTGGAGGATCTGCCTGCCGAGATCCACCGCTTTCACGGTAAGCTGGCGGCACTGGGACGCCACCTCGAACGGGGCACGCCGTTCACCGGCACGACGCCGGAACAGATGCTCCAGGGCCCCTTTTCCGACGCCATGACCCACGCCGGCCAGTTGGCCATGCTGCGCCGCCTCGCCGGATCGCCGGTCCCGCCCGAGAATTTTATCGTCGCCGACATCCACACCGATAACCTGGGAGAGGATCAACCCCCGCCGGTCAGCCCGGACGAGGACTGGCCCGAGCGGCCGGAACCACCTCAATGACCCCCAAAAGAAAGGATGAACACAGATGAAGAACAAACGCGCATTCGCATCTATTCTGTCCATCACCCTGGGGCTGTCAGCCGCGATCTTGTCGGTCAGGATCGCCCTCGCCATCGCCCAGATCGACCTCGTCGGCCCGCCGGAAAGCGAGGCATTTGGGAAAACGGTGACCGCCCTGCCCAACAGCAACATCGTCGTCACCGACCCCGGGTACGACAACTGGGACGCCACCGACGCGGGGGCGGTCTATCTCTATGACGGCGCGAGCGGCGAGCTGATCAGCATGCTCACCGGCAGCCTGACCGGCGACCAGGTCGGCAGCGGCGGCGTGATCACGTTGACCAACGGCAACTATGTGATCCTCAGCCCTGACTGGAACAACGGCCTGGCGACAGACGCCGGGGCGGTCACCTGGGCGGATGGGACGACGGGTATCACCGGCACGGTCGGCATCGCCAACAGCCTGGTCGGCAGTTCGGCCAACGACCGGGTCGGCTATGGCCTGTCCGGCAGCAGCGGCGTCGTCGCCCTGGGCAACGGCAGCTATGTCGTGCTCAGCCCTGGCTGGGACAACGGCCTGGCGGCAGATGCCGGGGCGGTCACCTGGGCGGATGGGACGACGGGCATCGCCGGCCCAGTGACGGAAACAAACAGCCTGGTCGGCAGGTCTGACGATGACCAGGTCGGTTACGACGGGGTGACGCTGCTGGCCAACGGCAACTATGTCGTGCGCAGCCCCTATTGGAACAATGACGCATTGGAGGATGCCGGAGCGGCCACCTGGGCGGATGGATCGGCAGGCATCACCGGACCCGTCTCCGTCACCAACAGCCTGGTCGGCGGTTCGAGCTATGACCGGGTTGGCGCCAACGGCGTGACGGCGTTAAAAAACGGCAATTACGTGGTGTGCAGCCCCTACTGGAACAACGGCACGGTGGTGGATGCCGGGGCGGCAACATGGGGAAACGGGACGACAGGCATCACCGGACCCATCTCTGTCACCAACAGCCTGGTCGGCAGCGCGTTCCTGGACCGGGTCGGCGCCGGCGCGTGGGCGCTGCCAAACGGGCACTATGTCACGCGCAGCACCGAGTGGAACGATGGCCCGATAACCGATGCGGGAGCCGTCACCTGGGGAAATGGAACAGTGGGGATCAGCGGTATCGTCACCGTGACCAACAGCCTGGTTGGCAGCTCGGCCAGCGATCGCGCCGGCAGCAGCGGCATAACAGTGTTAGAAAACGGGAATTACGTCGTGCACAGCGCCTATTGGGACCATGGCCCGATAGCCGATGCCGGAGCGGCCACCTGGGGAAATGGGGCAACGGGCATTACCGGTCCAATCACGATCGCCAACAGCCTGGTCGGCAGCGCGGCAGGCGATCAGGTCGGCAGCGGCAGTGCGACCTCGCTGAGCAACGGCAATTACGTGGTGCGCAGCCCCGACTGGGACAATGGCGCGGT
>JAFGJF010000246.1 GCA_016929205.1 Anaerolineae bacterium | reverse complement strand
CCCAGGCCCCACAGGGTCACGTCCGAGTCTGCAAATCGGGCGCGTACCTCCCGGCGTTCCTGTTGCGACAGGGACAGTTCGACGCCGTGGGCGTGGGTGGTGCGCAGTTCCACACCCTGGTAGCCGAGCGCGGTGCACGTTTCGATCATGGTCGGCACGTCCCATTGTGAAGCGATCATGTAGGTGACCAGTCCGAGTTTCATAGCCTTTTCCTTTCTTGATCAAGTAGGTCACGTTTCCAACGTGACGTTTCCAGTTTTTATATTTAGGGTAATCACGTCCTTGAATTTAGATTATCTGCTAGAAACCAGGTTTTTCTTCGGCGGATTGCCAATCTTGGCACGATATATGATAGCTTTCGATAATCTAGATTCTTGAAACACGGCTAAAAACCTGGTTTCTCAAAATAGCCTAAACTCCAGTACGTCATTATTTAGAATAATCCCTGGAACCAGATCATCGTGACGGCAATGATCGCCATGCTGATCAGCATGCTGGTCGAGATCAACATGGCGGCCAGCCGTGGGTTCAGGCCCTGTTCGACCGAGTAGAGCAGGGTGGAGAGTGAGGTCGGCATCAGGGGCGTCAGGAACGCGGCCGCGCCGATCGCACCACGGATGGGCAGCAGGCGGGTCACCAGGACGGCCATGGCCAGCCCGGCGCCGTACTTGAACAGGGCGTGCGTTAAAACGAGCCTGGCTTCGTGCCACGAGATGTCGAGTTCCAGGTACAGGCCCAGCGAGATCAGCATCAGCGGTGAATTGCTCCGGGCGAGCAGGTCCAGCGTTTGCCCGACCAATCCACCGGGCGGCAGGCACGTTGGCCAGGTTGAGCGCGAGCCCGATGAGCAGGGCATAGTTTGGCGGAAAGGTGGCGATTTTGGCAATGAGCACCAGGCGGTTCAACACGCGCCCGTCCTCGCGCGCAACAACGCCCAGCTTTTTGACCAGATAGCCGATGGCGATGAGGATCAGGTTGGCGACGACGCGCAGGGTGACGGTGGTATTGGGCATCTATACTCGCTTCCAAGGAACCGAGTATACACCGGATCGGATCATTTGACAACAAGGCCGTTTTTGAGTATACTGTTATCTTGCAAGCGGGGCTGTAGCGCAGCTGGGAGCGCGCATCAATCGCACTGATGAGGTCAGGGGTTCGAATCCCCTCAGCTCCACCAAGGCCCCGCCTTTTTGGGCCGGGCTTTTTGAAACAAAAAGCACGCGATAAACAAACAATATGGGGCTGTAGCGCAGCTGGGAGCGCATCTCAATGGCATTGAGAGGGTCAGGGGTTCGAGTCCCCTCAGCTCCATCAAGCGTGTCGAATCGCCTATGAAGGGAAAAGGTTTTTTCCCGGTAGCGCATAGGCGATTGCTATTTGACCGGACTGTCTATCAAAGGTGTTGAACAGGAGCAGTAGGCCATCCTCACAGAGAGCGGCGGGCGGTGGGAACGTCGCAAGGGCGCTGGCATAGGTCAAAAGATACATATGCCCTGAGGAGCGCTGGGGCATCGAACGTGATGCTGCAAGGCCGAACTCGCCTGGGAACTGCGTCGTTGAAGCGGCCAAAACTGGGCGTTTTGGTGCTAGATGGCGCCGGCAGCCGCCGTTACCGGCATCGAGTGAGCGCGCAGATATGGTTTGCCGCTAACCAGGGTGGTACCACGGAGTCCCCTTCGTCCCTGAGACGGAGGGGACCTTTTTTTTTCCTAGTTGGCCCGATCTTGTGGGCCCGGTACAAGGTATCGATATGTCTACGGCCGATTACTATGACCTGCTGGGTGTCAGTCCAACGGCGACGCCGGAAGAGATCCGGCGTGCGTATCGTCAATTGGCGCGCCGCACCCACCCGGACGCCAACCCGAGCGACAGCCACGGGGACGACGCCAACCGGCGTATGGCGCAGTTGAACGAGGCCTATGGTGTGTTGAGCGACGCCGCACGGCGCACCGAATATGACAGCCAGCGCCGTTACGTACTCGAGTCGCAGGCCTGGTGGGCGGGCCCCAAACAGACAGCCTGGGCGACGCGCGCAGGGGCACAGGAGAGCCGTTCGCAGATCGCGTTCGTCGCCACGGCGAGGTCGTCGGTGGTGATTGGATTGATCGCCATCGTGGCGACGTTGGCGGGCTTTTCTTTGATGGTTGGTTCCTCGATCCCGCTCGGGCTCGGGCTGGTGTTGGCCGGCATACTGGGCGGCACGGTGAGCGTGATGGCCGTCTTGCCCGCTTTTCGCGGCTACGTGGTGCTGGCTCCAGACCGCCTGATCGAGTACCCGGCCTTTGGCCTGGCGGCCAAACGTGAATACCCGTACGCGCAAATCTGCGACGTGTATACGCAGGTGTACCGCATTCCCTTGTTTTCCGCGTGGTCATCGAACAAGCGCTATCACGTGGTGATCGATTATTTTGCCCGTGACCCGTTGGGACGGCTGGAGACGCGCTGGTTCCACAGCAAGCGAGTGATGGCGGTGCAAAACCACCACCACTTTGTGCGGCTGCTGCGCAAACGGGCCAGCGCCTACAAACATCGGCTGGCCAGGCCGACCTGGAGCGCATCGTTGGTGTCGGCGTGGGAGTGGCTGTACTCGGCGATATGGGGAACGGGCATGGCGCTCGTGTTCATAGGCTGCTGGGGAGTTCTGTTGTGGTTGGGCCAGGTGCTGATCCGGGGCAGGTGATGGCACCGGAGACGGTGATGCCACCGGGGACGGTTCAAGCGGGCGTTGGGTGGGCAAAAGGGCGGGCGCATGGCCAGGCTGGCGTATGACAGCACGAGCGATCACTACCAGGTGCTGGGCATCCATTCATCGGCGTCGCTAGACCAGATTCGTAAGGCGTTTCGCAAACTGGCCCGGCGGTACCATCCCGACACCAATCCCGAGTGGGAGGACGACGCTCGCGCGACGCGGCGCATGGCCCAGTTGAACGAAGCGTATGCGGTGCTGCGCGATCCGGCGAGCCGGGCCGAGTACGACCGGCTGCGCTGGCAGCACATTCAACAGCGGATGCAGCAAGCGCGCTATTACGAGCAGTCGCAGGTTGACAAACAGGCCCGGCAGCGCGCGGACGCCCAAAAACGGGCCGGGGCGGCAAAGCAAGCACATTCACAAACAGGTCCCCAGCCATCCGGGCGGTCGCAGCCGTCCGGCCAGCAGCAGTGGACCGGGCGCTCTCGGACGTACACCCAGGCCGGGCCGCGGTGGTCCGCCAGACCAGAGCCGGACCCGTTTACCGAGCCGCCGGGAGGTTGGCCCGAGGTCACGTTCCGGCGTTCGCCGTTGGGATTGATCTTTTTCGGCGCTATCCTGGCAGGCATTTTTGTGCTGTCATGTCTCGTATTGATCTCGGCGTTTTCGTGGGGCGGCGTCCTGGTCGCTTCGGCCAGCTTTATGGCCGGCGCGCTGTCCCTTTTGGCGGCAGCGCCCTATTTTCAGGGATACATCGAGCTGAAGCGCGACCGGCTGATCGTCTATTCGACTTTTGGCCTGTTTCCACCGCGCGAGGTTCGATACGATCAGATCTGCGGCGTTCACGAGCAGGTTTTTCGCTACAAGTCCGGGGCGATGCGCTTTGTGGTGATCGATTATTTCAAGCTGGATTCGTCCGGGAGATACGACGTGACCCACTTTCACAGCAGGCGGCTGATGCGCGTCGACGACCATCACGTCCTGCTGCACGCCCTGCTTGTACGGGCCAAGGCGCGCCCGTTCCCGTTCAGCAAGCCGACGTGGTGGGCGCTCGTGATCGGCAACTGGGAATTGTTTGGCCCGCTGCTCGCCGTCGCGCTGTTTCTCGTGTTCGCATTTTTATCACCGATCTGGCAGATAGGTGGCATCGTGTTTTGGATCGTGCTCGCGGTGCTGATGCGCTTTACGTAGGACCGGCTCACGGGTAAGCGCGGATGTAGAACGGTTTTCCATCACCGCCGGGTAGTGCAGTAACCATATTCTTGGACAGACGGTTCCGTAACCGCCAGAGGCAGGGAACTGGCCGTTTTTAAGGAGGAGAGTTGAATGACAGACAAATACACGCCCCAAGAGATCGAACCCAAGTGGCAGCAGCAGTGGGAGGCCGACGGGATCTATCAATCCGACGTCGATCTCGGCAAAAAAAAGTTCTACTATATGACTATGCTGCCCTATCCCTCGGGCGATCTGCACATCGGGCACTGGTACGCCATGTCGCCCAGCGATGCACAGGCCCGCTACTACCGCATGAATGGGTACAACGTGGTCTTTCCTATGGGCTTTGACGCCTTCGGCCTGCCCGCCGAGAACGCGGCCCGCCAGCGCGGCATCCATCCCTTTGGCTGGACGATCGCCAACGTGGAAAACATGCGCAGGCAGTTGCGCTCGATGGGAGCCATGTTTGACTGGCGGCGCGAGGTCGTGACCTGCCTGCCGGGCTATTACGGCTGGTCGCAGTGGTTCTTTTTGAAACTGTACGAGATGGGGCTGGCCTATCGCTCTTTCGCGCCGGTCGATTTCTGCCCCAGTTGCAACACCACCCTGGCCCGCGAGCAGGTGTGGGGCGACGACCGTCACTGCGAGCGCTG
>JAFGJF010000245.1 GCA_016929205.1 Anaerolineae bacterium | reverse complement strand
CATGCTGGTGCCGCTCCAACTGGCATAATTATTGCCAGGCAAGCAGGAACGAATATTCTCTCCCGGAGCCATGACGTCGGGGATGTAATCGGCAGGATAGAGATCCGACGGCCCGCGGCTGCTGAACCAGGTGAGCGTGCCGGGCAGGCTGCCACCGGTGTGGTTGACCGAGCCCGTGGTGAGCGATTGGCGATAGTCACCCGGAGAACCAAGGGACGCGCAGCCTGGCCCGTCGTTGCCGGCCGAGAACTCGACCAGGATACCGGCAGCCTGCAAGGCGGCGACCTCGTCTTCAAACACCGGGTTGTTGCCGCCAGAGTAGCTCCAAGAGTTGTTAATGGCATCTGGAGCCAGATCGGGACGTGGGTTGGCACCATTCAGATCCCAGGGAGCCAGGTCCCACTCAAAACACTCGGTAAAGGTGGCATCAGAACCACCGCCCCCATCGGTCATGTTTTTGCAGTGGATCGTTTGCGCGTTGGGGGCCATGCCGATCTGGTTTTCGCCGCCATCGTCGCCGACCATCGTGCCGGTGGTGTGCGTGCCGTGGCCGTGACCATCGGCTGGGACGGACGGATAGGTCCCAGTCGCATCCCACCAGTTATAGTTGTGGTCAACTGCGGACCCGTCCCAGCCCCGGTATTGGTTGATCAGCGCGGGGTGATCCCAATTCAGACCCGTATCGTTACCAGCCAGGACGGTGCCGCTGCCGGTGTACCCCATTGCCCAGACATCGTCGGCGTTGACAAAGGTGAGATTGGCTTCCAACGCCGCGATGCGAGCTTGAGGCATCGCATTGACAATGGGTTCCTGTAACTGAAAGGTGTGATTGGCTGTAATGCGGGCCACGTCAGAGCGCACGGCAGTGGAGGCAAGTTGGGATGCGTTTCCCCCCAACACCAAGACCTTGTTGGCGATGAAAAAAGGACGATAAGCCAATCCCTGACGGTCCAATTCTCTCCGCAGTGGTTCCTGGGTACGTTCGGCCGTTTCGCGCAAAGTATCGTAGACAAAACGCCCTTTTTCTTCTTTTGTCAAGAGCCGGACAGCAGGACTCAGATCAGCCTGCTCGGCCATCCAAATAAAGAAATCGGCCCGATCGGCCAGCACCAGTTCTTTCAGGAGCAATGGTTCGATCTTGGACTGTGCTTCCTGGCCGAGCGCCTGGATCTCGGGTATCTGAAGGTCAGCAAGCGTGTGCGTTGGCGTTGGCTCTTGTGCCGGCGGGGCGACCTGTGGTGCGGCCCACAATATGCCGGATAGAGAGATGATGGGTATCAAGATGAACAAAGAAACGCAGATGGCAAATACGAGCAAACGAGTCCTGGTTTCCATCTTTAACTCCTTTGTGTATTTGGAATACAAACACCACCAGGCAGTGCGAGCAGTTTGCAGATCACGGTATGCTTGATATGGTTGATGTGACGTATTATTCGGCGCTGTAATGATGAAAAAGAACGTAGCAGTGATAGTGTGCGGAGTGATTTTGTCGTCGTATCAACAAAATACATTTTACATATTCTAAAATCACAAGAAATTATACTCCCAAATGTGAGTACGGTCAAACAAACGCAGACTCAAGACACTCTGCTGTAAAATCTGACAGGTTGTGATATAATGTGCGCCAAGCGACACTCTGGATAATGGAACTTTTGAGTCCTATCTGAGTTGACCCAGATTTGCCGCCGCGAACACAAAACACGTCCAGCAAAACGATGATAGGCAACTCATAAGGAGCAAGAGATGAACCAAAACCAGTCCCATTTTACCGTCTATCTTGTCGGGCATGCGCATATCGACCTCGGGTACCGCTGGCGCTGGAACGAGACCGTGCACCGCGTTGCCCGCGACACCTTTCGCGGCGTGCTGCGTATGATGCAAGCCGTACCCGAGTTTACCTTTGTCCAGAGCCAGTTGGCGCTGTACGAGGCGATGAAACAGCACTATCCAGACCTGTTTGCCGAGATCAAGACACGCATTGCCCAGGGGCGCTGGATCGTGGCCGACGGCTGGTGCGAATACGACCAGACGATGCCCGGCGGTGAATCGATCGTGCGCCAGCACCTGATCGGCAGCCGCTACGCGAAAGAGGAGTTGGGCTGCGAGATTACCCTGGCCTGGGCGCCCGATGCCTTTTCAGGACACGTTCACACCCTGCCGTCGATCCTCAAGGGCTGCGGCATCGAGCACTTGCTGTACGGGCGCGGCGTGCCCGACGACGTCGGCCCCTATTTTTGGTGGGAAGGGCCGGACGGCTCGCGGGTGCTGGCTTACAGCCCGTCCTACGGCTACAGCGCCGACCTGGGGCCAAAGGTGCTGGAGGTACTCGAAAGATGGCAGGCGTTGACAGGCGATAACGAAATGCTCTTTCTCTACGGGCGCGGCGATCACGGCGGCGGGCCTCGCGAGGGGGATTTCGAGGCGCTGGAAACGCTTCGCCATGATGCCGGCGCACCGCGTTTCATCCACACCACCCCGCAACACTTTTTTCGCGAGGTGCTGGCACGCAAGGCCAATTTACCCACCTATCGCGGCGAACTGGGCGGCGGGTTCACCGGTTCCTGCTCGTCGGTAGGACGGACCAAGCAGCGCAACCGGCAAATGGAAAACCTGATCCTGACCGCCGAGCGCTTTGCCACCCTGGCCATGTTTTTTCAGCGCAAGCCGTCGTACCCGCGCGTGGATTTTGAGGACGCGTGGCGCGTGATTTTGCAGCACCAGTTCCACGACGAGCTGCCCGGCACGTCGTGCACCGGGGTCTATCTCGACAACGATGCCGATTACGACCGCGTCGAACGACTGTTGAACAACACTCTGGACGCGTCGCTGTCCGAGATCGCGGCGCGGCTGGACACACGCGGCGAGGGCGTGCCGGTCGTCGTATACAACCCACTGGCCTGGACGCGCAGCGCGCCGGTCACGGTGAGGCTGCGGCTGAACGCTTCACCTACACAGTTGGCGGTCTGGAATACAGATGGCCAAATGATGCCTGCCCAGATGCTCTATGTGCAGCAGGCGGGTCCGTATTGGCTCGTCGATGCCTGCTTTGTGGCTCGCGACGTACCTTCGCTGGGCTATCGCGTTTTCCAAGCGCGATCGACGGCGCAACCTGATGCGGATGCAGAGCTTCTCGCGAGTTCCCCGGCAGCGGCAGAAAAATGGCGTCTCCCGGGCGCGTTGTCCCAGAACGACGAAAGCGACATGCAGCCTGGCACGTCGCCGACGCCAGGCTTATTGACCGACAATCTGGTTGGCACGTATTTGCGCGAAATCGGCCGCGTTCCATCGCTCAACTCTACCAATGAAATGTGGCTGGCCATGCGCATCAGCGCCCCGCAATATATGATCACGTTATTGAGTCCGCCCAAAGCCCAGGAACAGGCCATCCGTATATGGCGCGAGCAACTGGCGCAGTTCAAGGCCGAACCCGCTTCACTGCCCCGCCCGGTGTTGCCTCCGCAGGAACTGGACGATCAGGCCATGGTTGCTGTCTTGTTGGAACAACTGGGCATGGAATGGACGCTGTTGATCCAAGTATGCGAGCGGATGGGAAAAAGGATTTCTTCGCTCCTGTACGTCGTCGCACTGGACATCGTTGCCAACGCCTACGACGCCTTTGTGCAGCGTTGGGAAGAATTGGCCAGGCTGTGCGACAGGCTGCGCGTCTCGATGCCCGACCTGCTATCGATACTGCACGATATCGCGAATCTGGGACAAGACAGCGAGCAAACAGCCCACCTGACTCGATACGTCGATGCCGTGATCGCCGGCGGCAAGGAAAAAGATGACGAGCGGCGCAAAAGGCTACGTGGTCACCTATTCACGCTCTATCGCACACTCTATATGCTACCATCCCGGACGCTGGATCACCTGCAAGCCGAGTACGCAAAGACCGGGAAACTGATCGCCCGCCAAACATTCCTTACGCGTATGGTCAGCATAGACGAAGCAGCACGACACGCGCGGGACATCCTGCAGAACGCGTACGATGCACGCCAAATGCTGATCCAGACCAACCTGCGCCTGGTAGCTGGCATAGCCAGGGGATATGTAGAGAACGGCATCTCTTTTCTAGACTTGATCCAGGAAGGCAACATCGGCCTGCTACGAGCCGTGGACCAGTTTGATTACACCAAGGGCCACCGGTTCAGCTCCTATGCCACGTGGTGGATCCAGCAGGCGATCGGCTGGGCCATCGCTGACCGGGCGCACACGATCCACATCCCGGTGCACGACGAATCCATCCTGCGCCCTCCGGAAGCGGCCGTGGACGAATCGCTGCGCAAACTGCGCCACCCCGTTCGCAGCCCTGAAAACAACCGCCCTGTCGATATCGTCACCGTGCACGAGAACAAGGATGCCATCGCCCTGGAAAACGCGTTCCTGGGGGTGACGGTAAGCCGGACAAGCGGGCACGTGACCGGTATATGGGACAAACGCACCGCCCGCCAGGTGCTGAGCGGGCCGGGGAACGTGCTGCAGGCTATCGCCGAGATCCCCCACGAGGGCACGGCGTGGATCATCGCCCTCAGCGACGAGGTGGACGACCTCGGCGCGCCTGAATCGATCGAGGTGGTACGGCGCGGGCCGGTGCAAGCGACGGTACGCGTCGCCTATTGCTACCGCGACTCGTATTTCGTACAGACGATCTCGGTAGAGGCCGATTCGCCGCTCGTGTCCTTTCACTTGCACGCCCACTGGTACGAACGCGACTGCTGTCTCAAGGTCGCTTTCCCGGTCGCCGTGGTTTCTACGGACGCCGTCGAAAATGGCGTGGCGACGTTTGAAGCGCCGCTGGGGTCGATCGTCCGCCCGGCGGATGGGACCGAGGTGCCCGCGCAGCGCTGGATCGACGTATCGAACGATCAATTCGGTGTGAGCCTGCTCAACGACTGCCGGTACGCGTTCGACGTCACACACACCGGGCGTGCCGGACACCGCATGCGGATGACCCTGCTGCGCGGTTTCCCCGACATGTCCCCCGAAGCGGACGTTGGCGAGCACGACCTGCATTACGCGCTGTACCCACACCGGGGCCATTGGCGCCAGGCGAGTACGGTTCGCCAGGGATGGGCGTTCAACATGCCGCTCATCGCCCGCCAGGCGCTGCGCCGCGCCGGGGTGATCGCGCCGTGGATCGCACACGGGATCAACCACGCGATGCCGCCGGCATTTGGTTTCCTGGACGTCACGCCGGAAAACATCGTACTCACCGCGTTCAAGCTGGAAGATGAATACTGGGGCCCGGGCTCGCCGGTGATCGTCCGCTTTTACGAGACGGCGGGCAGGGAGACAGAAGCCCGGATCGTTTTTGCCGCGCCGTTGATGATG
>JAFGJF010000244.1 GCA_016929205.1 Anaerolineae bacterium | reverse complement strand
TATCATCAACGGCCGCGAGCCCGGCAACCTCACCCACGCCCTGCAAGGCGAAAACCCGGGCACGCGGATCTATTGCGTAAAGCGTGAGGCGTGAAACGTGAGATGGCGTCACGCATCACGAGTTACGCAGTACGCAATACAAAAACACGTAAATCAAACACTCTTGACAAAAGGAACACAACATGATTTTCATCGGACTAGACGACACAGATACATTAAAATCGCGCGGAACGGGACACCTGGCGCGGCAGATCGCGGCTGCGCTGAGCCAGGAGCATAACATCCTTGGCGTCACACGCCACCAACTGCTCGTCGATGCGCGCGTACCCTATACCAAGAACAACAGCAGCTCGACTATCCTCGTACAGCCAGCAGATGGCGCAACCGTAGCCTCTCTGGCCGAACAGGTCAAGTCGCTCATGCTGGCGGATTTTCATCCGGGCAGCGATCCCGGGCTCTGCGTTGCGGACGAGGTGCCAACTGAAATCTCGGTATTTGGTGCGAGCGTGCAGCAAGAGCTGGTCACCCAGCAGCAGGCGCGCGAGCTGGCTGCCGCACATAGCCTCTTTTTGGAAGGATTGGGCGGCAGCAAGGATGGCGTGATCGGCGCGTTGGCTGCGGTGGGCCTGGCTGCCTCCGGCGACGACGGGCGTTATGTGTTGATCGAACGCTCGCGAGAACTGGCCGGCCTGCAGCCTGTGTCCGCTGTGCTGGCCGCCGGGATCGCGGCCGTACAGACCACGGATGGCCAGCTGGTAAACGAAGGACTGGTGCAGTGCGACAAGCTGCGTCCGGCGCGGCGCGGCGGGCGCGCCGTGGCCGTCGTCGAGCGCGCCGCACCTGACGGCCAGTGCGGAGGCGCGCACTGGCTGCCGCTCAAGCTGGACTAAACGACACCTGACTATGTTACGGACTGAGCAGCTTTCCTATCACTATTTGGGAGAACAACACGGCCTGGATCCACTTTCACTGGCCATCGCGCCTGGCGAGATGGTCCTCGTCAGCGGGCCGTCGGGATGCGGCAAGAGCACGCTGGCTCGCTGCCTGAGCGGTCTGATCCCACACCTGTACAAGGGGCATCTGCAAGGCCAGGTGTGGGTCGACACCTTGGCCACCCACAATACACCCTTGTGGCGGTTATCAGAACACGTCGGGCTGGTCTTTCAAAATCCGGCCTCGCAGATGCTGGCCTCGACGGTAGAGGACGAGATTCTGTTCGGCCTGGAAAACCTGGGCCTGCCACGTAGGACGATCGCGGATCGTCTTGAGGAGACGCTGTGCCAATTCGGGTTAGACAACCTGGTCGCCCGTTCGCCGCTCGCGCTGTCGGGAGGCGAGCAGCAAAAAGTGGCCTTGGCGGCTACTATGGCCCGCCGGCCTCCGACACTGGTGCTCGACGAGCCGCTGTCGATGCTGGATGCCACAGCGGCAGAAGAACTGGTCACCCACCTGGACGGGCTGGCTGAAAACGGCACAACCATCGTCGTCTGCGAACACCGGACTGAGCCTTTTGCTGCCAGCCCTGGACTGCGGGCCGTCGAACTTGGCAACGGTGTATGCGATACGCGCGACATCGACGCCACAGCCTTTCCGGTCGGTGGCGGCGAACCGTTCGCCCTGGAGGTATCGGGGCTTGGGGTGCAACTGGCAGGACGCAGCATCTTGCATGACCTGAGCTTTTCTGTCGAGAGCGGGCAGATTGTGGCCATCATCGGGCGAAACGGGGTGGGCAAAACGACGCTGTTGCGCGCCCTGGCCGGCCTGCAGCGGCACAGCGGTACGGCCACCGTTGGTGGCAGGCAGCCCGATCTGGCCCTGGTTTTCCAAAACCCGGATTGGCAGCTCTTTAGCGCCACCGTGCGCGACGAGATCCTGTTCAAGATACCGAACCCCGATATGGCCCGTTATCGCTGGCTGCTCGACGTGTTGGGCTTGTGCGATCACGAAAACGCACAACCGTTATTGCTCAGTGAGGGACAGAAAAAGCGCGTGGCCCTGGCGACGGCCTTGATGCGCACGCCCCGGCACGGCGTGCTGCTCGACGAACCCTCATTGGGCCAGGATGCAGAACACAAGACGAAGCTGGTGCGGCTGGCTCGGGCCTTGGCCAAGGCCGGGCGGCTGGTGATCATAACCACGCACGATCTATCGTTGGCTCGCCACGCTGACCGGCTAATGCTGTTGGACCGGGATGGACTGGTTGCCGATGGGCCGACGGAAAAGATATGGGACGATCGATCGGCCTGGGGCAGGATCGGACTGCATGTGCCGCAGTGGGCGCTGGAGGCAATGTGAGATTTGGACGGCACCGTACCCACAAGCCAACACTGGTCGCCGAATCGCCGCTGCGACAGGTTGACCCCCGCGCCAAGCTGGCTTTGAGCGTGTGTTTGTCGTTGGCCGTCATGCTGCCTTTGGAGCGGCTTGTCGCATTTATGCTGCTCTACGTCCTGGTGTTGCTCTGGGCGCGGCTGCTGCCCCAGGTCACCCGGCAAGTGTGGCAGCTCAAGTGGTTGCTGGTCATCGTCTTGATCGTCGATTGGCTCGTCGTCGGGCTAGACCTGGCAATCGTCATCACCCTGCGCATCGTCCTGTTGGCCAGCCTCATGGTTTTTTTGGTTGGCACCACCACATCCGACGAGTTTCGCCTGGCCCTGGAGGCACTGCGCGTTCCATACCGTTATGCATTCAGCCTGGGCCTGGCCTTTCAGAGCACCTACCTGCTCGGCGATGAATGGCGATCGATCCAGGAGGCACAGATGGCCCGCGGCGCGTGGCAGGTAGAAAAGAGCTCGCTGCGCCTGTTGATCCTGCGCTTGCGTGACCTGGTAGCGCTGACCGTGCCGGCGATTGTGCTGACCACGCGGCGTGCCTGGGCGGCAACAGAAGCAGCTTGTGCGCGTGGCCTGGATGCGCCGCACCGCCGCTCCTACAAGCAGTTGGCGATGAGGTGGCAGGATTGGGGGCTGATCGGCAGCGCCGTCGTCGCAATCGTCTTGTTCGTATTTGTCAGACTGTAAAATCTTGTTTCTATAACAGGATAGAAAAGAGGAAAAATGAGACGAACCCGGATCATCATCGCCCTGGTTATTATCCTGGCGCTGGCGGGTCTAGTCATCGGCATTGATGTCATAAGGCGCAAGAACGCGGTTGTGGAACCAGGAAGCATTCCTATCTATTACCGGGACAGACTGGTTGGCACGTTCAAGCCGGAAGATCTGGATCGATTGACCCAGGTCAGTTTTGTCGACGCCGAGGAAGGTAAAACGCAGGAAGGCTGGCTGCTGCGCGATGTACTGCTGCTGCGCCTCGCGCCCGATCGATTCAAACCGGACACGACAATCGTCGTCGTCAGCAGCAGCCGGGGAAAAACGGCGTCGCTGACCTGGAGCGAGGTAGAGGACGAAACCAATATGGTCATGTTTGACCTATCCAACAAGGGCACGCTCAAGCTCGTCTCCAAACTTGAAAACCTGGATACGCGTGACGAATGGATCCAGGATGTGGACGAAATCAGGGTCGGTGAGTAGTGCAAAATGAGGAAACGATATTTTACGACGTTCGAACTCGTCTTGTTGGCCCTTTTCTCGGCACTGGTCGTCATCGCCAAGATCGCACTGCGCCTGCCGGTGCAACTGCCCGGACATTCGGGACTGTTCTGGATGGCAATCGTCATTGTCGCCGGCGGCGTCGTGCCCAAGCGTGGCGCGGTGAGCCTGGTCGGCCTGACCTCCGGCCTCATTGCCGCCTTTATGGGCATGGGTGATTTTGGCGCATTGAACACGTTTTTCTCTTATACTATGGTCGGCGTCGGCGCCGATCTGGCACTGTGGCTGCTGCAAGATCCAGAAAACCTGATCGCCGCCACCTTGACCGGCGTGCTGGGACATATTTGCAAATTCCTGGTTAAATGGGTATTTGGCATTTTGTCCGGCGCGCCGTTGGGATTCGTGGCCCTTGGCCTGACCTGGTCGGTGATCAACTATATCCTGTGGGGTGCGCTTGGTGGCCTGTTAGGGGCCCTGACGCTTCGCGCACTGCGCAAGGCCGGTTTTTTCAAATATCTGGCCGAAAAACGATAGGGGAACAATGACGCATCTCGATTTATACAACCGCGCAATCAACTATCTGCGCATTTCTGTGACCGACCGCTGCAACCTGCGCTGCGTTTACTGCATGCCGCCCGACGGCGTTCCACCCTGTGCACACGACGACATCTTGCGCTACGAAGAAATTGAAACAGTCGTACGCGCTGCCGCCAGGCTGGGCATCAGCAAGATACGATTGACCGGCGGCGAGCCATTGGTCCGCAAAGGACTGGCCGACCTGGTCAGTCTGCTGGCTAACATCCCCGGCATCGATGACCTGTCGCTGACCACAAACGGCACCCTGCTGCCCCGTTATGCCCAGGCTCTCGCCCGGGCGGGCCTCAAGCGGGTCAACATCAGCCTCGACACCCTGCGCCCCAAGCGTTTCGCCGCGATCACCCGGCGCGGCAGCTTGCAGGATGCGCTGGACGGCATCGAGGCCGCACACCGGGCCGGATTGGAGCCGGTCAAGATCAACAGCGTCGTCATCCGGGGGCTAAACGACGACGAAGTGATCGACCTGGCCCAGAAAAGCCTGGGCCAGCAAGGTGTGAGTGACGGCTGGCACATCCGGTTCATCGAATGGATGCCAGTTGGGGAAACGGCTTCACCGGGCCAGGCTTGGGACGATGCCGTGGTGACAGCAGCCGAGATTCGTGGTAAAATTGAGGCAGCATTAGGCACGCTCGAGGCCGCACACAGCCCTACCGGGGCCGGTCCGGCACGCTACTATCGTTTGCCTGGTGCCAAGGGCACAATTGGCTTTATCACGCCGATCAGCGAGCACTTTTGCCAGCAGTGTAACCGCCTGCGCCTCACTGCCGACGGCCAACTGCGCCCCTGCTTGCTGTCCGATCGCGAGATCGACCTGCGCACCCCGCTGCGCAGTGGAGCCGGCGTGGAAGAAATTCAAGCCCTGTTGGCATACGGGATCGCTGAAAAGCCGGAACAGCATCACCTGCAAGACCTGACCAGCGCAGAAAAACGGGTGATGTCACAAATCGGTGGTTAGGTGGTGGGGTATGAGCTTGACTCACGTTGACGAACAAGGCCGCGTCCAGATGGTGGACGTCGGTGGCAAACCGGACACAGAGCGTGTGGCCGTGGCCCGGGGCGAAGTGCAGATGAAACCGGAAACGCTGCGTCTCATCGCTGAAAAAGGGCTGCCCAAAGGCGACGTGTTGACAACGGCGCAAGTGGCGGGTATCATGGCAGCCAAGAACACGGCAAATTTGATCCCGCTCTGCCATCCCTTGATGTTGACCAAGGTCGACGTGACATTCGAGATCGACCAAATCGCTTCACAGATCGAGATTGCGGCGGTGGTGCGCACGCGCGGCAAAACCGGGGTCGAGATGGAGGCACTCACCGCGGTCAGCGTCGCCGCACTGACGATCTATGATATGGCCAAGGCCGTGGAAAAGACCATGCGCATCAACAATATTCGCCTGGTCAAAAAGAGCGGCGGCAAAAGCGGCGACATCGAACTTGACTAGTTTTACAGACATGACATAACAAAACCAAATAGCCACGCAGTTGGTTGTCTAGTGAATGAGGTGACTAAACACAGATGGAGATTCAGATCAAATTGTTTGCAGCAGCACGGGAATTGGCTGGTACGGGTGCGATCACCAAACCGTTTCCCCCAGAAACGACCGTACAGGATGTAGCCAAGGCGCTCTTTGAAACCTATCCCGGATTAGCCAGGATGGAACTGCGCTTTGCGGTCAATGCCATCTATGCCAGGCCGGAAACGACGCTGCAGGACGGCGATCAGGTGGCATTTATCCCCCCGGTCGGCGGCGGGTAAGATATGAACAAGATCGTGGTCCGGACGACCGGCCCGGTTGGCGGAGGATAAGGATATGAAAAAACGGTTCGAGATTACAGAACAAGCGATTGTGGTTGACGAGGTCGTTGCGCGGCTGGCTGATCCGGCCAACGGCGCGGTCGTCACCTTTGTCGGCGTGGTACGCAACAACTCGGATGGGCGTGAGACGCTGTACCTGGAATACGAAGCGTATCCCGAAATGGCCGAGGCCGTTCTGGGCCAGATCGCCGGCGAAGTGCGGGAACGCTGGCCCGAGATCAGGCAGGCCGCGATGGTGCACCGCGTCGGGCATCTAGAGATTGGCGAGACAGCGATCGTCATCGCCCTGTCTGCCGCCCACCGCCGGCAGATGTTTGACGCACTGCATTACGCCATCGACCGCATCAAGGCGATCGCGCCAATTTGGAAAAAAGAGGTATGGGCCGACGGATCAGAATGGAAGAGTGAAACAGGATGAACCACAAGCACACTTTATACCCTATGTTGAGTGTCGAGGACGCGCTGACGCAAGTCTTGTCCATGTTTGAGCCCCTCGAACCAGAACGCGTATCGCTCCTGGATTCTTTGGGGCGCGTATTGGCACAGGATGTGACCTCGGATATCGACATTCCACCGAACGACAACTCGGCGATGGATGGATACGCCGTCATCGCCGCCGACGCCATTAGCGCGACTCAAGAAACACCGGTGCGCTTGCGCATCGTTGAGAACCTGGCAGCAGGTTATGTGGCACAAAAGGACGTGGTCCCTGGCACGGCGATTCGCATTATGACCGGCGCGCCCGTGCCCCGGGGCGCAGATGCCGTGATCCGTTTCGAACGCACCAGGCAGCAGGATGATTGGGTCGACCTCTTTTTTGCCCCGCCTGTGGGGAACAATATCCGCTACGCCGGAGAAGACGTACGCCGGGGCGATCTGATCTTGTGCAAGGGCACGCCCATCCGCCCGCAAGAAGTGGGCATGCTGGCCTCGTTGGGATACGCCGAGGTCAGCGTCATCCGCCGCCCGCGTGTGGCGATCCTGGCAACGGGCGACGAACTGGTCGACCTTGACGAACCATTGGCGCCGGGCAAAATCCGCAACTCGAACGGCTACTCGAACGCCGCGCAGGTGCTCAAGTATGGCGGCGTGCCGATCATGCTCGGCATCGCGCGAGATACGGAACACGATCTAACGGCCAAGATTCAAGCCGGGCTGGAGCAGGGCGTCGATCTCTTTCTGACCTCCGGCGGCGTCTCGGTCGGCGACTTTGACGTCGTCAAAAAGGTACTCGCCGCCGAGGGAGAAATGACCTTTTGGCGGGTGCGCATGAAACCGGGCAAACCGCTGGCTTTTGGCACGCTCAAGACTGCTGGCGGGCGCGTCGTCCCGATGCTCGGCATGCCGGGCAACCCGGTGTCGGTGATGGTCTCGTTTGAGATTTTTGCTCGTCCGGCCCTGCTCAAGATGCTCGGTTTCGCCGCCCTGGACAAACCCACCGTCGACGCCATCCTGGTCGACGCGATCGAATCCAAAGACGAGCGGCGTCATTACGTGCGTGTACACGTGACAAAAGAGAATGACGTCGTCAAGGCATCGCTCACCGGCGGGCAGGGATCGGGCATCCTGAACTCAATGGTCAAAGCCAATGGCTTTGCGATCATTCCCGAAGACTGGACACACGCCCCTGCCGGATCGCGGGTCAAAGTGATGTTGTTTGATTAGGAGACAAAAATATGGCATTCACGGTAGGCATCTTGACCGTCAGCGATCGCTGCTCGCGTGGTGAGGAACATGATCTCAGCGGGCCGTTCATCGCCCAATGGGTGCGCGAACACTGGGCAGCGCGCGTCCTGGAGCAGGACATTGTCCCTGACGAACAGCCCTTGATCTGTGAAAAGCTGGTCGAATGGTGTGACAGCCGGGGACTGGACCTAATCTTGACCACCGGCGGCACCGGCTTTGCCCCGCGCGACGTGACGCCAGAAGCGACACGCGGCGCGATTCAGCGAGAGACCCCCGGCCTGGTCGAGGCCATCCGCAGCGCCGGGCTGGCCAAAACACCACGCGCGATG
>JAFGJF010000243.1 GCA_016929205.1 Anaerolineae bacterium | reverse complement strand
CAAACTATGAGTGAGTTCTCCGGCAGACACGCCGAGCCTTGGGTCATGTGGCTCAATGTGGCCCGACCGGCTATCCGAGAGATCTCACCCAATGCCAGGAGGAGCTCAATTCGAGCTGTGTCGCCCTGGAATGCGTCCCCATAGATACAATCACCGTCAATATCATACCGGCGCATGAGTTCTACCGTGCGCTCATCGGCGTATTCCAGAACGTCTCGTTCAAGATCATTGCCCCGCAGATCGGGGCGCACCTGGGCATCATAACTCTTGTGGCGAGGGCCCACCAGCAGCCACGCAGCCACCCCTTGATCATCCTCCCAGATCGTCATCACTTCAGCAGGATCATAATACTTGTTACCGTTAAAAAGGTGATGGGGGATGTCTCCGGGATGGAGATATCCACAATGATCGGTCGCGGCAATCGCCGCCGCATTAAACTCTTGGAGCAGTGCAAGATCGGCTTCTCCAGTATAGGTGCGTCTTTGCATATTCGTGTTTATCCTCTATCATTCTGTTCACTCACCGTAACGCTTTCCCGCGGCACCGACGCCACCTCCTCATATGACCAGTTGTGCAAGCCCTAGATCCTGAGCGAACCCCGGAACCCCCTGGCAGCATAGTACGATTCTGCACCGTTGTGATACACAAAAACATGGCCGTAGCGGAAATCGGCAAAGATGGCACCACCGAGTTTTCTAATATCGTCAGGTGTTTTCACCCAGCTTGATGTTTTCGTATCGAAATGTCCAAGTGTCTGCAACTCTCGATATTGTTCTTCTGTTAGCAGCTCAATGCCCATGGCAGCAGCCATATCGAGAACGTTATTTTCCGGCTTGAATTTTTTTCTTGATTCCAGCGCTTCCCGATCGTAACAAAGATTTCGGCGGCCTTGCGGGCTTTCGGCTGCACAATCACAGAAAATATATTCTTGTGTCGTTGTATCATAACCAATAACATCTGGTTCACCACCAGTTCTTTCCATTTCATGCAGCGACCACAGTTTTTCGGGATGAGCTTCCAGATTTGCCTGTATTTTAGCCCATTCAAGACCTTGATGGCGGTTCATGTTTTTCTCAAAACGGGCTTTCAATGTCCTGAGTCGTTCTTCGCGTTGTTTTTCTTCCATATCTTTTGCTCTTTGCATTTCTGTCTTTGCCTTTCTAGCCTGTTTCCTTTGGCTTACCACCACGACCACCTGACGATTTCAGCCAGGCCGCGCGACACCTCATGTCCAAGGTGTCTGCCGTTTTCCCCATTGGTCATCCAGACAAGTCCTTGTCCAGCTTCCAGGCAGCCCAGCACGATGCTGTGAAAACCTTCGTTCCATCCCGGGTGCCCGAATATGGTCATCCCATCCTTTTGGATAATGTCGAAAGCCAACCCGCAATCCCAATCCACGCCAATATTCACCTGTGGAGTCAGCATTTGCCGGGTCATCTCTGCAGAGAGCACAAGGTTGGACTCGTTTTTTAGGGATTTGAGCACCTCGATGATCAAGCGGGCCAGGTCGGATGGCGCGGTCCACAAACTGGCGGCAGCCTGTTCGGGATACGTATGCCATTTTCCGGGAACCGGTTTGCCGGTTTTGTGGTGGGCGGTTGCTGCTTGTGGGAGGTAGGCCGGGGGCAGCCTGGAATCGAACGTGCTGTTTGTCATGCCCAGTTTGTCGAAAACGATCTCTTGGGCCAGAACAGCCAACGACCTGCCCGTCACATCCTCAATCATCTGTTGCGCCACAAGGTACCCGCCGCTTGCGTATTTATGAGCTTTTCCCGGTGCCTGCGTCACGCGCACCGGCTTTGAGTTGGCGGGTGGTTCGCCATTGAGAATCTGCTGCAAGGTGGGCAGTTGCCTGCCGGCAGGATAACCGGTATAACCACGGATGTTCAACCCGGCAGAGTGCGAGAGCAATCCGCGTAGGGTCACCTTCCGGTGCACGCCATCCCGACGTGCCTGGGTGTATTTGCTTTCCGGGATCTTTCAGGTGTGCAACACATCGTTCGCATTGGCATCCAGATCCAGCAGTCCGGCTTCTACCAGGTGCAAGGCGACCATCGCCGTTACCGGTTTGCTGATCGAGGCGGCCTGCCCGTTGCGATATGACCTAGTCGCATAGGCCATAGCTGCTTTCGATCAACTCTTTCAACCGCTGCGTAAAACGCGCCGCTGGAGCGCCATCGACAATGTCATGGTCAAAGCTGATGGTCACACTCAGGTATTCACGGACTGCTATCCCGCCATCAACGATACCTGGTTTCTCTGCGATGCCACCCAAGGTCAACTGGAGCGTGTGGTTGGGAACCGGAATTCCCCAGCCGCTCCCAGTCCCGAACATCCCGATTGAAGTCAGCAACACTGTGCCATAGTATTCCTTGATGAGCTGCGGATGCTTGAAAAGAACCCATAGTAATAGTCGTCTGACAGATCCGGGCAGCAGGACAAACCATTCTATAAACTTGGATTCCTGACTGCTTTTGTGTTCCTGTTGAAAGGTCCTGATTTCCTCGTGGATCTCTTGAACGGTTTTCTTGTTCACGCCTCTGAGAATATGGGGTCGAATCGTCGTCTTGCCATCCACTTCGACCTCAAACAACGTATTCACATCCACCTCATGAAACAGGATCAGCTGATTCCGCCAGCTTCGATAGGCGTGCATGTGCTTGTTCATGTCGATCGCTTTTCCCAGACAAGCCAAAAAGAACGCCGAGAAAGATAAGGTTTCACCCGTTTGAGCCTTGTGTTTGCGAATTGCCTCACGGGCTTGCGTGATATCGAACTCTACCAGCCCGTGCACGGTATGCTTTTTGAGTCCCATCCGCCCACCATCGACCATTAGTAGTCGGGACCTGGGATAGGGTCGAACAGTATGAACATCATGTTTTGCTTTCATAGATCCCGCTCACTTTCACCAGATCGGGGTTCACCGAGATAGCATCGGACGATTTTCACGGCGTTGCCTATACCATCTTGAGCGCGAACGGTTGCACCGCACGTATTGGCACGGCGCTTCATACCAGGATCGGTAACTGCGGCGCTGATCGCGTGTGCCAACCGGTCCGAGGTCAGGTTCTTTTGCGGTATTGGATCCGGTCCAATTCCCAACGCTTTGACCCGTGCGCCCCAAAAGTATTGATCCAAGACAAAAGGAACAATCACTGTGGGAACGCCGGCACGTAGTGCTTCGGCCGTCGTCCCTGCGCCGCCGTGGTGGACCACAGCCGCCATACGCGGAAACAACCAACTGTGAGGTGCAGCTTCCACCACAAACACATTGTCTGGTACAAGCTCTGTGTGCAGTCCGCCCCAGCCCGTGAGGAGCAGTCCCCGTTGACCGCTCTTGGTAAGCGCCTCTATGATAAGCCTGGCAAGTTGTTCCGGGTTGCGACCAGCCATGCTGCCAAACCCGATGTAGACGGGAGGATCGCCTGCTTTCAGAAACGCTTCCAGTTCGGGTGATGGCCGCCAGTCGGTCTGTGTGTCCAGAAACAAGTAACCGGTGACGTGGGTACACTCTGGCCAATCTGCCGGCTGTGGGATGATGCTGGGTGCGTACAGCCCCAGCATCGGCGTCGATCTCAAGGCGCGGTAGAACCTGGCGAAAGTACAAGTTGGTAGTCCCAGACGCTTCCGAAACGCATTCACGAAAGGGCGGTACCACAACCAGACGACCCGGAGCATAGCCATTCCCGATATGTAGTTGTGCAACCCACCTAGATCGCTCTGTATAGGCCATGACGGTGCTGGGAAAGCTTTCGTAGGCAGCAGGGGAGTTGGCTCAACATTGACGATCGGAACCCCCAGCGCTTCTGCGATGGGTTGTCCGAATGCACTGAGAACGCCCAAGCAGATGATTGCCTCCGCATCGCGGCATGCTGCGTAAGCATCCTCTACCATTTTCGTAACGATCGGGGCAACCATCGTCCTCATAGCGCGAATCGACTTGATGGGGTTCGCGCCGCCTGTCTCCATGAACTCTCGTCCAGTGTCGTCCGCCATGATCTGCTGGACATCTCCGCGCAACGGATAGAAATCCACATCGTGTCTCTGTACAAAACCGGCAAAGTCTTCAGGAGCAGCCAGACATACCCGGTATCCTGCGTGCTGTAGCCCTCTGCTCATGACGACACAGGGCTGGATATCACCACGCGAACCTGCTGCAAAGATTGTGATTTTCATCTTGCTCCCTATGTTCATACAAGAGCTGATAATAGCCGCTGAATGGTCAAGATTCTCATATAGTGCTTGCCACCGCACAATCCAGGCTTGAAGGCTTCACGAGAAAAAATCTGCCGAACGCGATATGCAACAACTGCTGCGCCAGTAGACTCATCTACGAGGAAACGCATCTCGGCATCTCTTATGCAGGGATTGTCAGGGGAAAGACGTCCTCGTGCGCCAGCACCTGAGCGGCATAGGCCAGCGCCGCACGGATGTCTTCAAGTTGTAAGCGAGGATACTCTTCCAGAATATCGTTCTCGGGGATACCCTGGGCCAACATACGAACGATGAGCTCGACCGGGATACGTGTGCCCCGGATGACCGGCTTGCCGACCATGACTTTTGGGTCTATGCTAATGCGTTGCTCAAATTGCTCATTCATCTGCTGGCATACTCTCCTGAGGGATACTGGAATCATCATCGTACCAAGTGGATGCTAATGACATCCATCTGGTCACTGTCACTATCATACCACAGATTGGCGTTGAGCTCAATACTGAGCAAGCGCTACAGGGCAATCACAGTCGCTTATTCTCCGATGATCTTGACCTGCACTCACTTCGCCGTTGCCTATCGAACTCCGGTGCCAGCCGGTGTGGCTATGCCCAAGATCTGCTCCCACGGGCCAAAGGTTCTGGTGAGCAAAGCGAAACCATCTGGGCGTCCGTTGGTGATCGCGATCACCACCTCGCGGCCCATGAGCAGATGCGTTCATCCAACAGCGTCTAGATGCAACCAAACGTTTAAATAGCCAAGCTACATCTTTTGCCTTAACTCAGCCGCCAATTTGGCGGTCATATCGAGATACTGCTGGGCACCAAACAGCCAGACATGGATCAGGTAGGTCAGCAGCCAGTAAATCATGCGGCGAACTTGATATCCTGGGCGCAGCGGGTGCTGCCGAGTGTAGACTTGCATAAAAGCCGGACGGGAATTGTTGAACGACTCGAGGTAGGCCAATTCCAATTCTACATCGGCGTACTCTGCACCGGGATCTACTATCCCAGTGATCTGCCAGCCAGCACCGTTTTGCTGAACGATGATATTGCCAGCCCAAATATCGGCGTGTACCAGCGTCGGCACCCCTTGGGCGGCCAGCATGTCCGCAGCCCGAGCGATAGCGTAATCCACATCGGCCAGCACGGCTTGTGATAAGTGCTGGCTGATCTCCGGCTGAGCACGCACCTCGTGTAGGCGGGGAACAAACAAGTCGGCCCAACGCGGCACGCCTGGTTCGTCCAGCTTTCCAAAAGTGGCGTGAGTATGGCTGTGCAGTTCGAGCAAAAGCCGGGCCAATTGGCGGTCGAGATCAGCTAAATCTGGCGGTTTCACCAGACCTGCTTCAATTGCCCGCCATAGGTTGTCACCGGGCAGACATTCGAGAAGCAAGTAGACAAACGGCAAGTGATTTCCAGTAGAATCTTGGGCATAAACCTGCGGGCAGGGGAAATGGGTATGGTTGCGCAGGTAACGTAAGATGGCTGCCTCTTTATCCAGGGCATACGGCCCGCTGGCGCCTGGCGTGTTGAGCTTGATCACCGCCCTGTAAGGGGGTTGGTCGAAGGCCAGGCGCAGCACCGTGTTGATCATGCCACCTTTCAGAGGCACAATCTCTGTGCAGGTCACCGGGCGGCTAAGCCAGGCCTCTAGTATAGTTTTTGCCTGTGCGGAGGTCAGAGTGATTTGAGTTTGGATGTTGAACATAAGAATATCTGCTCCCACGGGCGCAAGTCGGGAGCGGCCGTTGGTGATTGCCACCACGACTTTGCGGCCCATGATGCGCAATGGAGAACACATTGCGTTCCGTTTCGTGTGAGCGTCGGTGTTGTTCCCTCGTTTCACTTGGGACAGGCCTTGCCGGTGCGGTTTTGGCGGTGCTGGCTCACCGGCTCGTGTGGCGCTGAGGCGTGTTTTCCAACGCCCATCTTTCAGCCAATCGTCATAGTCCCTGTACGTTCCATGCAGGGCAGGCCTGGTGCAAGCCGCGTTCGTCGTCGTTGATGAACACGCTGGCGGTGATATGGGCAGCAAAGAACGCTGTATGGCGTTTACAAGGAACAAAGCCGTTTTTCGCACATACCGCTTTCACCGCTCTTGCAGCTGATGCCATTATAGCGATAGGACGCATTTTGGGCAACTATGGAGGTTCGTAGGCAACTGGGCAAGGATGTTGGGTTTCGTGCCTCAACCCAACCTACGCGACTGAGAGAGGATGTTGGGTTTCGCTTCGCTCAATCCAACCTACGTGACTCTTATTTGGTAGGTTGACCGCCCAACGGCCAAAATCAGCAGCGCGCTCCTGATGGTTGACTAAAAATCAACTGGCTTACGGGATGGCTACCACAATAACCAGCGCCGCTTTTGGCGTCTGCTGCATTTTGTTGTTAGCGGCTGACTGATAATAAGATTCTGATGAATTTCAAAACCTGCTTCACTTTAGCACAAAAACCAGAAAAACTCAACGCAAAAGTTGGCACGCAATTGCAGGGAAATTGCAAGTACGGTTTCCAACAAAAGCATACGCAATTGCGTGCCAGGTGTGTTCAGCGTTGGATCATCTAGCTGACATTTTGAGTATGTTCTCTAGGGTAGGTTGTCATTGCCAATGGAGGTAAAAAAATCATCCATTATCCGATTGAATTCTTCTGGTTTGTCCAGTTGTAACCAGTGTCCAGTCCCTGTTATCTTT
>JAFGJF010000242.1 GCA_016929205.1 Anaerolineae bacterium | reverse complement strand
CCGGCCTCGGCAAGGGGTTTTGGGCCAGTTTGCCATTCGCCACCTGCCTCGGGTCAAAGGGCACCTCGAAACGTTCGCCGCTCTGGCGATACAACATGGACAATTCGATCCCCACCGCCTGGTGATCGGCCAGCCGGGTGCAGATCGCGGGCAGGCCGTCGGGATTGCCCGCTCCGACGATCACCCCATCTACGCCGGCGAGCATCGCGCCGTACATGGCGTAGACCAGCGGCAGTTCGATTTTGTACAAAAAGTTGATAAATATCTTGCCGTCGTGCCCTTGCTTGGCCAGCCAGACCTCGGCAAAGCCGGTGGCGATCAAGAGTTCGACGATCTCCTGATCCAGGGTCAGTGCGACCGTTGCCGCTTCTTGGGCCGGCGGGGGGACGATATTGCTGCCGTCCTGGGCGCGCACGATGTGCATCGGCGAGTGCTTGAAACGGGCTGTTGGCGCTTTGCCACCCTCGATCAAGTAGCGATTGACGATGTTTGTGCCGATATCGGTCCCAAATTGGGCGTCAAAGGCCGCCAGGGCGCGGCGGACGTGCCCGCCGGGATCGCCGAGTTGCAGCAGCCGCACATAGATCACGTCCAGGGCGGTGCCGGATACGGTCCCGGCGGTGATACCGGGCCTGGCTCTGGCGACGGTTTGAGCCAGCCGCCAGGTGGATACAAAAACGCCCATGCCGCCTTGTACGAGCTTGATGTCTTGTAGAAATTGCATCAGTGTATACCTTGTGTTTCGTGTTTCTGCCAAGTTACCCGGCACGCTCATCGACCTGGACCCCGGGGCAGGTTGCCCGGGCTCTCATCGTTGAGGTCAGACGGCACCCCCCGTAAGGGGGATAAGAGTCGGTACGTCCATCGCGTTGAGGAAATGGGGGAACGCGCAGCATATGAATGCGGGAAAGGCCATTCGGCATATCTGTCTCGTCTTCATCGTTGTCGAGCGAGAGAGCCGCAACTTTTTCGTGATATATAACCCCGAGGTGGGGTTCAAGATGCGATGAGGCGCTTTTTTTGTCTATTGGGCCAATTCGAGGTAAAATGTGGCGGTCGTCCAATGTGCGTAAAAAAGGAGTGCGTATGCCGCCTTTTATCCCCGGCCTCAAGCTGGCCGAACTGTTTTTCCACGAAGCGGTGCAGCCGATCATGGCCACCCATTTTCCAGGGCTGGCCTATTCTGCCGCCAGGCTTGATTTCGGCTCCGACGTGTTGGGTTTCGACACCCCGCAGTCGCGCGACCACGGTTGGGGGCCCAAGGGAACGCTCTTTGTGTCCGAAAACGATTACGAGCCATTCCGCGAGCAGATCGTCAAGACACTGGCCAACGAACTGCCGCTCAGCGTCCACGGGTACCCGACCCACTTTACCGATGAAGGATTGAGTTCGAGCATGCAGGCCGTCGACCACGGGCCGGTCAACCATGGGGTGCGGGTGACGACGGCAGCGCGATTTTTCGAGGGGTACGTCGGTTTTGATCCCACCGCGCCGATCCGGGAGGTCGATTGGTTGGCCGTGCCACCGCAGCGGCTGCGCACCATCGCCTCGGGCAACGTGTTTTACGATGGCCTGGGCCAACTTGCAGCGGCGCGGGCGGCGTTGCGCTGGTACCCGCACGACGTGTGGCTTTATCTGCTGGCCAACCAGTGGCGGCGCGTCGACCAGGAAGAGCCGTTCATGGCCCGCTGCGGCGACGTGGGCGATGAGTTGGGCTCGCGGATCGTCGCCACGCGGCAGATCGACGAATTGATGCGGCTGTGCTTTTTGATCGAAAGGCAGTACCCGACCTATTATAAATGGTTCGGCATCGCTTTTTCCCGCCTTGGCTGCGCGCCCACGCTGGGGCCGATCTTGACCAACGTGTTCGAAGGTGGCGACTGGCAAGCACGCGAGGCGTCTCTCTCGCAGGCGTATCTGATCGTCGGCGAGATGCACAATGCATTGGCGATCACGGACCACGTCGAACCGGACATCACGCCCTTTTTCAACCGTCCTTATCTGGTGCCGCACGCCGGGCGGTTCGTGGAGGCGTGCTGGGAGGCGATCCGATCGAAGGTCGTGCGCTCCTGGCCGCAGCACGTCGGCGCGGTGGGCCAGTTTGTGAATTCGACCGACGTGCTGGATTCGATCGCGTTTTGTAGACGGTTGGGTGGACTATACGACCTATGAACCTGTGGGGATCTAGGTCCTGTTGGCGTTTTGAATTGTGCTTGGGTTGTCATGCGCGAATGTCTCTATCGGGCATCCATTTGTCTCTATCGAGCATCTACAGGCACAAAAGAACCTGGATTCCCGCTAAAACCATGCGGGAATGACACGCCATAGTCGTATTCATATCGTGCAAGCGGCAAACTGGCCCGCTTGTGTGCAATCAATGTCAATAGAACCTAGCGTTCCCAAATGGGTATTGTGGTTGTTAGCGTGTAGGGCATATTGGGGATCGTTTCGTCGCGGGAAACGTGCCTACTAATGACATCCTTGGGGGTTGCTTTGCTGCGTTTGCAATGACAGATGTCGTTCTTGTAGGTGTGGCGCATCTTTACTATAGAAAATTCGCGATGACAGGTTTGATAGCCATTTGGAAGAGTGAGAGACGATGCTTTCGGGAATGGACGCTCAGGAATCGAGAACGCCGTCTGCAGCCGGGCCGGAAAACGGTGGGTGGCGCTGGCGCGAGCAGGGGATCAATGTCGCGCTGATCGGCCTCGCCCTGCTTTTTTTGTTGGCCCTCGCCGGGTTTGTCGTTTATCACAGCGATCTGATCCTGCCCGGCGTCGAGGCGGTGGGCGTCGACCTGGGTGGGATGCTGCGATCCAAAGCTGCCGCCGCCTTGCAGGAAGCGTGGCAGCAAAAGACGATCGCCATGCGCGCCGGCGAGGCGACGTGGACGGTGGCGCCGTCGGCCCTGGGCATTGAGCTGGACGTCCAGGCGATGGTCGCTGCCGCCTACCAGCAAAGCCGCACCTGGGCCGGGATTCGCCGCTGGGTTCGCGGCGGGGAACGTATCGCGCTCTCGCCCGTATTACACGTTGACGCATTGCGTGTTGAGCGCAGCCTGCGGCAGATTGCGCCCGAGCTGGCTGTCGCGCCGCAGGACGCCACGGTGCGCGTGGCCGGGGGAGGGATCGAGGCGGTGCCCGCCGTTCCCGGGCAGGAGCTCGACGTGGCGGCGACGACAGCGTGGTTGGAATTGAGCGCCCACCAGGTCGTCGTGCAGGGCGTGTTGGATCTACGAATCAGATCGCTGCCGCCTGGCGTGACCGACGTCAGTGTACTGATCGAGCAGGGCAACCAGTGGCTGTCACACACGCTGTCTGTCCGAGCCTATGACCCGATTCGAGACGAGAGCCTGGAATGGGCGGTCGCACCCGAGGAATGGATTCCCTGGCTGTCGCTGCGCATCGATCGCGAGAGTGCATCCGGCCTGGCCTGGACGCTGAGCGAGGCGCTGGTCCGCGAAGCGCTGCAGGCGCGGGCCATGGAATTGGGCGATACACGTTACCTGGACGTGGACCAGGTGATCGTATCGATCGAGCGCGCGATCGCGGATGACAGTTGGGCGGTCAGGACGCGCATTTACCATACGCCGCGCCTGCACGTCGTCCAGTTCGGCGAGACACTGTCGAGCATTGCCCGCGATTACGGCATGCCTTATCCCTGGCTGGAGGAGGCCAATCCCGGGGTCAAGAATACGCTCAGTGTGGGCCAGGTGCTGACCATCCCATCGCCGGACGCGCTGCTGCCGCTGCCGGTGGTCGAGAACAAACGGATCGTGGTCAGCATCAGCCGGCAGGTGATGTGGGCCTACCAGGACGGCGCGGCGCGCTGGATGTGGCCGATCAGCACGGGGATCGCGTCGAGCCCCACCTCGCCCGGCGTGTTTCAGATCCAGTCGCACGAAGAGAACGCTTATGCCGCCAGTTGGGATCTGTGGATGCCGTACTTTATGGGGATCTATCGTCCCGTGCCGGCGTCAAATTTTATGAACGGTTTTCACGGCTTTCCGACGCGTGACGGCGCTACCCTGCTGTGGACCGGCAACCTGGGAGCGCCGGTTACGTTTGGCTGCATCCTGGTCGAAACGGGCAACGCCGCCGCGCTCTATGCCTGGGCTGAAGAGGGCGTGATCGTCGAGATCCTGCCCTAGTTGTACGCGATGCCCAGGTCGTCGAGAATCGTGCACAAGGCCTTGACTGCCGTGGCGAACAGTTCCGGGCCGCTGAAACCTGATGAATGCCCGGCAACCTGGAGGTGCGGTTCCAGGGAAAGAAAGCCGTCGTAGCCCGTTTCTTTGGCCGCGGCCATCAATTCTCGCACCTGTCCATCGCCTTCCCCTGCGGGAACAACGCGTCCCCCGTCCATCATTGCATCTTTGATATGAAAGTATTCGATGTAGGGCTTGAGCAGCGGGTAAGCCTCGTCAAAGGGCTTGACGCCGGCCTGGACAAAGTTTGCCGGGTCAAAGGTGGCGCGAAAGGCATCGCCCATGATCGTCTGGTGCAGGTCCTGGCACTGCACGGCCGTTTCGCCATAGATGTGTTTTTCGTTCTCGTGCAGCATCACCACGCCGCCTGCTGCCGCCATATCGACCATCTCTTGTATGCGGCGCATCACCTCGTCGCGGTCTGTGTTGCGGTCGTTGCAATAAAAAGAAAACATGCGGATGTAATGCGAGCCCAGTTTATTGGCCACGTCGATGGCGCGCTGCACACGTTCTTTGTACGCCTCAAAGTCGTTGTCGATCGGCGCTTTGCCGATCGGCGAGCCGACGGCCGAAACGCCGACGCCGCGCTCATCCAGAGCGGTCTTGACCTGGTCCAGTTCCTCGTCGGTCAGGTCGAGCACGTTCTTGCCCCACACGCCGCGCAGCTCCATAAACTTGATGTTGAGTGACTCCAGGGTGTCCAACTGTACGGCTAAATCTGGCGAGATCTCGTCTGCAAAACCCGATAGTGTAACCATTTTTTCTCCTGTCAAAAAAAAAGATGTGAACAATTGTTTTCCTCACCGGTCGCGTCAACGCGCCCGGTAATCGATCCGTCCAAACCCAAGCAACCCCAGTCCCTGTTCGATCAGGAACAGGATGGCTCCAAAGATCACGTCGATGACGATGGTCATGGCAAAGGCATAGGTCAAATAGTCCATTCCGTTCTGAATCCAACCGCCGAACCTGGCCGCCAGGTCGTCCCACAATCCGGCCAGGTAGAGGATTGCGCCAACGAAGACGATAAACAGGATTGCCAGCCACCAGGCGTGACGGTCGGCGGCGCTGGGAAACATGGCATTGCCGACGGCGAAAACGAGGTAGGCCCACAACCAAAAGTCGGGCGTTTTAGTGATCCCGCCCAATTCCTGCCAGAAAGACTGGATGCCAAACACGCCGACCCGGTCGATGCCAAATATCTGGCTGCTGATCAACAAGGTGGCGACACACCCGCTGACCAGTGGCGCCAGGCCGATCAGACTGGCCCTGATGGGATCGGTTCGCCCAATCTCGACCGACCCGAGCGCGACCTGGCGTCCTCGCGGGTGGGGTGCACCTCGTTTGCGGCTAATCCCAATTGAAAAACGGCCCACACGAACGCGCAGCAGCCAGGCTGTCACGGCGTGGCTGAGTTCGTGTAATAAAACGCCAGGAAGGGTAAGCAGCAGATAGACGGTCAACGCAAAATGCCCGTCCTCGGTGAGCAGATAGCCGATGCCTTGTATGTGTCTGGTCAACCACCTCGTGAGCACCAGCAGCGATACGAATGTAACAAGCAGCCACACCATCCTGGATTGTCCATTATCGAGTGAACGTGTTCTCTAGTCTGGCGGCTAGTATAGCACAGAATGCAAGAGGCTTCAAACTCGGTTTTGGGCGCGTTGTTTCTCCAATAGTTCGGCCAACTCGATGATGTGGGGATGATCGGGCTCAACGCCGCGTGCCTGATCAATCGTGTCTTGAGCCAGCTCGAACCGTTTCAAGTGCATATAGGCCGTAGCCAGTTTGACATAGCCGGGGATCTGGTCGGGCACTTTGGCCACACCGGCGCGCAAATAAAGGGCCGCCAGGGCCCACATATTCTGCTTGGCGTACGCGCGCCCTTGGGCAATCAGGCTGACGCCGCCTGTGAATTTCCGGCCGATGTTGAAATAGATGCGCTCCCTATCACTCCAAAAGTCGTCTTCGAGGGAAAAAATGACAAAAAAGGAGCCGATAGTAAACAGCGCGCCCGCGCCGCCGCAGATGATGCCATAATATCGTCCAAAAGCGATCGCCGCGATCGAAAGAGCCATTCGCACCCCGGCTCCTCCCAAGAGCAGGTAAAAGATCGGCTTCCAACGGAGATAGGTCCCGACGAGCATAGCCAGCGAATAGAGCGCCAGCAAGATAAAGGGCAGGATATACAGGCGAGGTACCATTTTCAGCGCTGCTGCCGCAATCTGGGGGGCGATGTGGCCATCCAGTCCCAGGTAGACAGGTACCAGTGGAAACGGATCAAAGCTGTTGGCCAGGCGAAACATGACGTAAGTCAAGATGGCAAAAGGCCCAATGGTAAAAAAAATGGCCATAAACAGTTGTACGACCATCACATTCATCAGCCACCACGATTGCTCTTCGCGCCGTCTGATCTTGATCCACAGTTTTTCCCCGCAAGACGGGCAGATTTGATCCTCTTCTTGCGCCGGCGCTGCACAATAGGGGCAGGTGAAGGGGTTGAGGGGGTAATCCCACGGCGTTTCCGGAGCAGCTTTTGGGGTGGTGTAGACAAACGGTTGGTCTGCTGTCTCGACAGGCATTTCGGGAAGTGCAGGCTCTGGTTCGTCAAACAAGGGGGGTGGAATGGGCACAATGCCCTGGTCCGGTATATCCTCTTCCTTTTCTTCTTCCTGCGGCTGGTTTTTTTCCATCTCGGTGCGAACCCATTCCAAACCTCTGCGTGCAGCATGGTGATCGGGATCAAGGGCCAGCACGTTTTCCAGGCAGATCTCGCGGTCTTGCAGGCTGTCGACGACGCCGCTCAGCCACATCCACGCCGAGATGTTTTCCTGGTCCAGCTCGACGACGCGCATCAACAACTCGCGGGCGCGTTCTGTTTGTTTCGCTTTTGCGGCAGCGATGCCTTGCCGTAAAAGGTCGTCAATGTGCTGTGTCTGGGAAGCGCCGGGATCAGATTCCATATCGTCCTCGTGTTATTGCTTTAATCCGGTTACCTCAAATATCAGATCCGGTTCGGGGTGTCCCTTGAGTTGCACGAGACCCAGTTCACGGCCCACGACTTGATCGCATACCTGCTCGTAAGCCATGTGGTTCAGCAGGACCTGCCCGGGTTGAGCGTAGGCTTGAAGCCGGCTGGCCATATTGACGCTGTCGCCGATGGCTGTATAATTGCGGATCGTCGTTGAGCCAATGTTGCCAGCAACGGCCATACCGGTTGTGATGCCGATGCCAAAGCTAAGGCGGTTGTCCTGGGGAATATCGGCGTGTAGATCCGAGATGGCTTTCTGCATAGCCAGCGCAGCACGCACCGCGCGCAAGGCATGGTTCGATTGGGGCAGGGGGGTGTTGAACAGGGCCATTGTGGCGTCGCCCATAAATTTGTCCAGTGTGCCTTCTTCGGCCAGGATGGCTTCGGCGGCCAGCGTCAGGTGCTGGTTGAGCACCTGTACCAGGTGTTCAGGCGTCGATTTTTGGCTGTACACGCTGAAATTCCGAATATCGGCAAACAAAACGGTGAGTTCGCGCCGCACGCCGCCCAGCCGGACGCTTGCCGGGTCGGAAAGTAACTGGGCGACGACGCGTGGCACGACGTAACGCTCGAACGTTGCTCGCACTTGCTGGATCTGCAGCTCCAATTGGCGGCGTTCGGTCAGATCGTCGAGCACGATCGCCACGCCGGTGGTGCTCTGTTGGCTGTCTTTGAGCGGGCTGATGTGCAGACGCAGGACAACGTTTTTTCGAGCGGGCAGGTTGGGATGCAGTTCGTATCCCGTAATCTGTTCGTCTTGTCTTCTGACTGTGTTGACCAGCGGCACGATCTCGTCGCCAAAGCCCGGCAAGCCTATGACGTAGAGCTGGCCGATGGCTTCGTCGGCTTGGATCTCCAGGATGTGTTCGGCGGCTTGATTCAGGGTAATCACTTTGTCCTGGATGTCTGTCGTGATCACGCCGCTGGCGATGCTGGCAAAGATGTTGTCCATATAGTTTTTCATCTCGGCAATCGCATCTCGCTGCCGTTTGAGATCGGCAAAAAGGCTGGCGTTTTCAACGGCAACGGCGGCCTGCCCGGCCAGGGCCATCAACAGCTTTTCATCTTCGGCAATGAAAACCGGCCTGGCTCCACTGCGTCCCAGCAAAACGCTGCCCAAAACCCGGTCCTGCGTTTTGAGCGGCGCATAGAGGATCGAACTGAGCGGCGCGGCGTTGGCCGGCAGTTCAGAAATGATCGCCGGGCGATCGGTGCTGTCGGCCGCGCTTACCGTTGCCTGGAACGCGCGATACAACGTGTTTCTGTCAGCGATCGAACCAAAACTGGCCTTGACCTCCCAGTTGCTGATATTGGCCGATAGAGGCAGCAGCACCAGCCCAACGTCGGCCTGGATCACCCCGCTGGCCTCTCGTAGCATCAATTCCGGGATTTCTTCCGATTCCAGGCACGCGCCAATCGTTTCACCAATGTTATAGAGGAGATTGATCTCACGGTAACGTCCCAGTGTTTCGTGAGCCAGGCTGCGCTTTTCCATCGCCTGGGCTACGAGCAAGGTCAGGCTGCGATGTAAGAAGTTCAGCGCTCGTTCGTTCACCGGCCCATGGGCGACCAATGCGCCGATGGGCGTGGATTCGAGCAGCAGCGGGCACAGATAGGCCTCTTCAACCTTGATCATCTGCTCGCTCGCCATGCCAGACAATCGCTGCAGCAACAGTTCGCCCAGGTGCTCACCCGATCCGGAGACAAAACGACCGTCGATGCCGATCAGCGCCAGGTTGGCACCAGGCATCAGGGCTTCGCAGTCTTGCAATAGCGGCGACACTTGGTCACGTTTCAGCAAACGGCGCAGTGGTATCTCTTTTGAACGGGCCATATGTTTTTCCTCACCGTGGTAGAACAAGCACGTTTTGAGCCTGCTGTATATTTCTAGTATACCACAAATAGTTAAGGACAGAAAACATGTGCGGTCTTTTTTTTCCCCCCCCTTGAGGGGGAGGAGGGGAGGCAAGAGAACGCGTTTGCGCCAACTTGTCCTTGTCCCTGGGATGGATTATAATATGCGCAGGAGAGATGATGAGCGGGTGGAGTCAGCTCGGTAAATTGCTCGTGTTCTTGGGGGTTAGCATCGCCGTGGTGGGAGGTGTGCTGCTTTTATTGAGCAAGATCCCATGGCTGGGGCAATTGCCGGGCGATATTCGTATCGAGCGTAAAGGGTTTTCCTGCTTTTTCCCGTTGGCAACCAGCATCATTATCAGCCTGCTGCTGACCGTGGTGCTTAATATTGTCGTGCGTCTGCTCAGACGCTAGCGTGAAAGGAGAAGGGCAACATGATGGGGCAGATGGGATGGATAAGGACGTTGAGCTCGATCAGTGGGATACTGGCTTTGCTGGTGGTTTTGGCGGGCCTGATTGTGGGCGTGGTAGCTTATTTCAAAGGAAAGAGCCGCGTGGCGTTACTGGGGGCAATAGGGTTCTTGTTATTGTTCTTGTTCAGTTGTTGCTCGACAGGATGGGGGCTTGCCGATACGCCCATTCTCAGGAATATGGCGCCGAGATCGATAGTGACGTATCAGACCGTCAAAAATGTGATCTTGTTTTTGTTGAGCCTGGTGAATGTGATTGGCTTTGTTTTGCTTGCCGTGGCGGTGTGGGTGGGCAGGGAAAAGAAAGACTAGATTTCTGCGGCAGTGAAGACGAGCGAGTTTGATTACGATTTGCCAGAATCTTTTATCGCACAGACGCCGATCGAGCCGCGCGACAGTTCGCGGCTGATGGTTGTCAATCGCCGTAAAGGAACGATTACGCATCGCATTTTTCGAGATATCGGTGACTATGTGCAGCCCGGTGATCTGTTGATCGCGAACCAAAGCCGCGTCATTCCGGCGCGGCTTTTTGCGCGCAAGGTGCCCGGCGGCGGCAAAGTCGAACTGCTGTTGCTTGCCCGCCGTGACGCGTTAACCTGGGAGTCGTTGGTCAAGGGGCGCAAGACACCCGTAGGCACCGAACTCGTTTTGACCGATCCGCAGCAAAAAGGGCGACCTGTCGCCCAGGGCAAGATTCTGGCCTGGACCGAATCGGGGGGGCGGCTGATTCGCTGGGATCATCCGATCGATCCATACCTCGAGGATCTGGGCATCGTCCCGCTTCCACCGTATATTCATACGCCGCTCGCTGACCCCGAACGCTACCAGACGGTCTATGCCCGGCAGCCTGGTTCGGTTGCTGCTCCAACCGCCGGGCTGCATTTTACGCCCGAGCTTTTGCTGTCGCTTCGAGAGCGAGGCATCGAGTTGGCTTTTGTCACGCTTGACATCGGCCTCGATACCTTTCGACCGGTAGAAACGGAGCGGGTTGAGGATCATCACATTCACACCGAACATTGTTCTTTGAGCGCCGATGTTGCGCGCCAGATCAACAGAGCCAAGCTGGAGGGGCGGCGTATCGTTGCTGTGGGAACGACGAGCGTGCGCGTGCTGGAGACGGCTGCTGAGCTGGCGGCGGGAAGGGGAGATGGTGGTGGTGAGTCACCCGGGACAGGGTGTGAAAGACGATGTGGCTGGCAAGCGGTGCAGGCTTTTGAGGGACCAACCGATCTGTTTATCTATCCCGGATTCGTGTTTCGCGTTGTAGACGTTCTACTCACCAACTTTCACCTGCCGCGTTCCAGCCTGTTGATGCTGGTGAGCGCCTTTGCCGGGCGCGAGTTGATGCTAGAGGCATACCAGGAAGCGATAAACGAGGCGTACCGCTTTTTCAGTTTTGGCGATGTAATGCTGATTGTATAGCCGACGCCAAACCTGGTCCCGGGTGGATTCTGGCCCCCGAGGCCAGGGGCTAGAGCAGTTTTAGCAAATCCTCAACAGATCAGCGGATCGGGCAGGTTCGCCAGCGCGTCGTCGATCCGCTGCCGCTGCCAGCTCCACAAGTTGTCGGGAAGATCGTCGGGCGCAAAGTAGCGGACGTCAGTCGTTTCTTCACAAAGCTGGATTTCTCCGCCAACCGGCCGGCACAAAAAACAGAGAATGACATAGTGTGCGGCGTGTGGGGTTGTTAGAGATGCCGGAAAGGGGTGCGAGTATACGCCGAGCAAGCGTTCGACTTGTACGACGAGGCCGGTTTCTTCGTACGCTTCACGAATGGCGCATTGCTCGACCGTTTCTCCAAAATCCAGGTGACCGCCCGGCAGGCACCACAGCCCGTTGTCGGCGCGGCGGGTGAGCAGGATTTCACCGGCATCGTTGCGAATGATGGCATTAGCCCCGGTTCTTGGCGTTGTCATTTTGCTCCAGGCCAGCACATCGATCCAGGAGCGGTTACGTCCAGCCGCATCTTTGTTTTCCCAGCACGATAGCACCTCAAAACCCGAGCGTTCGACCAACAGTTGGATCTCGGCAGGGTGATAGTAAGCAAAAAACCGGCCCTCAACCCATTTTTCACCCTCGCCACGTTTGACCGAGAGGTAAATGTGACCGGGGTAGACAACGCGAGACAGTTCTTGCAGCACCTTGCCGGCGGTTTTTTTGGGGATGTGCAGCAGCGAGGCACAGACCCATAACCCTCTAAAGCTGCCCTTGCGAAAGGGCAAGTGTGCCATATCGGCCTGGATCAGGGGGGCAGAAACGCCACGGCTCAGTCCTTCTTGCAGCATGTTGAATGAAAGGTCGATGCCGACGGCGTCAAACCCCTGTTCTTGCAGCCAGTTCGTATCCCGCCCCGGTCCGCACCCCACATCGAGCACACGCACCCCGGAACCAAGGCGCTCTGCAAAGCGCGCCATACTTTGGGACAGGCGGTGGTTGAACCAGCGATCGGCAAAAGCCGTGGCTGTGGCGTCATAGGTGTTAATGGTCTCTTGCATCGACGACAAATCCTTTACTGATCCAGACATATAAAGCTAAACGATTTTTGTCCCCCATGAGAGGCGTTCAAAAGTTTAGAAAATCTTGTCCGGATCAGTAAGCAAAAAAACACTCAGATTGGATCTATATTTCCATGATCTGGGCGAGATCATAGATGCGTTCGTCGAGGCGTTGTTTTTGGACCAGCGCTTCTTCAAGCGGCGTGTAGCAGATCTTGCTGCCGATGAGACCGGTTACGTGCCCGCTTTTGCCGTCGAGAAGCCCTTTGGTCGCAGCCGCGCCCAGCCGTGTGCCCAAAATGCGATCGAATGCCGACGGCGCGCCACCGCGCTGGACGTGTCCCAATACAGTGACCCGCATGCTGAATCCCAGTTCTTCTTTGCGCTCTTCCAGGTACCGGAGCAGAGCCTGGGTGCCCGGCTTGTACCCTTCGGCGACGATGACGATGCCGTGCGTTTTGCCTTTGATATAGGCATCAGTCAAGCATTGAGCCACTTTTTCCAGGGGAGTTGGAATCTCGGGGATCAGGATCTGCTCTGCGCCGCCGGCGATGCCGCTCATCAGCGCCAGGTAGCCGCAATCGCGTCCCATCACTTCGATCAGAAATGCTCGTTGGTGGGATGAGGCCGTGTCTTTGATCTTGTCGATGGCGTCGATCACGGTATTCAAGGTCGTGTCTACGCCTACGGCCATGTCTGTCCCGCCGACATCATTGTCAATTGTGCCAGGTATGCTGATCGTGGGAAATCCCATCTGGTGCAGAGCCAGCGCGCCGGCCGACGAGCCGTTTCCGCCGATCACGACCAATCCATGCACGCCATGTTGATTCAAAGCGCGTATGGCAGTACGCTGGACTTTCTTTTCCTCGAATTCGGGCAAGCGTGTCGTACCGAGTATGGTGCCGCCCCTGTTCAAGATGCCGCCAACCGAACGTGCATCAAAAGGCACAAACTCGCCGTTGACCAGCCCTGTATACCCCCGTTCAATGCCCATTACTTCCAGGCCCAGACTAATTGCCGTGCGCGTCACTGCACGAATACACGCATTCAGTCCAGGCCCATCCCCGCCACTGGTTAGCACGCCAATTCGCTTGAATGTGGTCACCATCAACCTCCTTGTGCAATCAGATGTTTGTCTTGTGTTCGTGATGAAAGAGGACCCCGTCACGCGTACGCATGAACAGCACCGGAATGCCCCAATCCATGTTGGTCAGGTCGGTGGCAAACATGACCGCTTTGCGCCCTTCGGCGGCGGCGGCGTCAACCGGCCAACCGTCGGCCAATGTGCGGTAGAATTCGCCTGCGAATATTCTAGCACTAGTCTCGGAAATTGCAAACTGCATGGCCAGCGTGGCAGAAATGCCGGCGCGCATCAACTCACCGGCAATGCTGCGTCCAGCAGCGCCTCGCGCCGTCATGCAGGCGTTGAACACCGCCAGGCGAACGGTGGTGTCGCGCAGCAGATACTGCAATTGCGCTGCCGAGACAGCGTGCTGGCTGCCGTCTTTGTGTTCGAGTGCCAGCATACCGCTGTTGGTTTGTTCATCGTACGTGCCGTGGCCGATGTAGTGCAGGACGTGGAATGGTCGGCGCAACATCACCTGCAGGGTGCGCACTGTTGCGTTGGTCAGCGTTTCGATTTCCACTTTGCCCGTTGCTTCGAGCAGTTCCATTGCCTGGATAATCTGTTCTCTCTCCGCTTCTACGTCCAACTTGGGCTGCTCCTCCGGGCTGGCACTGACTAACAAGATGCGCAACGGTGGATCAAAGGCCAGTGGTGGTGGGTCCTGCTGCCTTGGATTCGTGTAGCGAGTGATCGGCGTTCGCGGGGACAAGGCAGGAAAGGTCTGTGACTCGGGATCGTACAGGTATTCCCAGGGTAAATTCATCAAATCGGGTGACTCGATCGTGAGTTTGATCCGGATTCCTTTCTGCGTTCCGGCTTCAGCCTGGCAGGCCACGTACCGTCGTTCGATCCCGGCCGAGCTAAAGATGGCTTGCCACAACATCCCGCCCAGGCTGTACACGTCATTTGGTTCGATCTGGTTCTGTTCCATTCTTTTCAACAGGGCCCCAAGCGACAGGGAGCGCACGTCAAACAATAATTGCCCTCTGCCGGTCCCTGCCCAAGAGTCGACGGTGATTGGAAAAGGTGCGCCTCGTGTGGGGCTTGGATAGATGTGCAGCCCAAAATCCAAATAGTTTCGCGCATCGACGGCGGGAGGCAGTGGGCTTCGCTTGTTCATCTGCTCTGGAGCTTGCAGAGAGGCGGGTTGATCGAATGCTTCTTGTTGCGATTCACCGGCTTGTGGGATCGTTTCGTCGACCAAGTTGTCATGTGTGGCGCTCTCGTAAGCCGCGGGCAGCGCGAATGGCGCCCACATTTCATAATAGTTGGTCAGACTGCGACGGTAGATCGGATTGCGGACGGCGCACAGCGCTCGTTCTCGAGGAATGCCATCCACTTTTTCTGTAGTTGTCTCTTTACGCAACGCGCCAATGATAAACAGGCGGGCGATGTGTGGATTGATCATACTGAAGGGTAGAACCATATTTTCCAAAAGGAGCTTTTGCAGCAGTTTGCTTGCTTCAGCATAACGCTCGAGCTGCAGGGTCACGTATCTCAGGTTTTCATCTTCTTCTTGAATCTGATCGATGACTTGTTCTGCCGTCTGCACGGTGATCTGGGGCGGACAAATCTGTTCCAAGAGTGAGCAAACGCGTTGGGTAAGGTAAGGGTGTCCCAACGTCTGCTCATAGATATACTCGGCTACGCCCTTTTCTAGTTGCGAAACTTGGCTCAGGTTTTTCACGAGATGCACCGTATTGTCAAAGCTAAAGTCCTGCAGGTAGAGCGGTGTGCATACATTGGCCAATGGCGAGTTCCGGCTGGTGGTAAGGTCGTGAAGATCGACTGCGCCCGAAAAGATAAAGAGATATTTCTGGAACGCTTGTTCGGAATCGAATCCTCTGCTGGAGGCGATACTGCGTATGGTTTCAAAAAAGCCAATGTTGGACATGAATGCGCCCACTTCGTCCAGCAAGATCACAATGCGTCTGCTAGGGCAGTGTTGTGCCAAGTCAAGTAGAAACTCGCGGAAACGAATAGGGCCATCGACTGCGCTGGCAATGACCCGCAGTTTTTTGGCTGTGGTCAGTGATGTCTTGAGTTCTTCCCATATCTTGCCGGCCGCATGGGCGTAACTTTGAGCTGCGCTCTCAAGCCGGTAGGAGGAGAGATCGAGAAAGACGACGGGTTCATCAATTTGCTTCAAGACGCGATAGATGCGGTACAGCAGCGTGGTTTTCCCCGTTTGCCGCGAGCCCAACAATGCCAGGTAGCTGTCAATCTCGGGGCGCTGGATCTCGTGAAAAATGGCTTGCATCTCAGATCGTTCGACATAGACAGCCTGGTCTTGGTCAAAGTCAAGCGGTCCAGCGGTCTTGAAAATGGATTCTACCATGAGGGCCTCCAGCCTTCTCTTTCTGCCTGTTCTCTAAGCTGATTTCTCAAGCTGGCAAGCAGAATATCGACTTCCTGGCTTTCCTTGATGATCTCGGCAAAAATCTTGCTGGCGAAGCGGTACCGTTGTCCGTCCTTGATCAGGATGCTATATAGGCGCAATCCCGAAATGGCCCGCTCTAGGGTTTCTTGCGGGACTGCAAATCCCCGGCGGGCCAGGACGTCTTGTAATTCGCCAAAGCTCAGCGTCTCTTGGTTTGCAATGAGCAGCGTGATGACGCGTTCCAGGGGACCGGTGTTTCCCCAGGTCACTTGCAAAAAGTACTCTTGAAATCGGCTTGAATAACGTACCGTCTGTAGATCGACCGGCGTGATCAGCCGCGAGTGCCGCGAGTTCGCTTCCAAGATGAGTTGCTGGCACAGGTATTGCACGAGGTTGGGGTGGCAAGAGGAAAAGGTCACAATCTTTTGGATCACCTGTTCCTGATCCTGGATCGATACACCCATTGTTTTCATAGGTTCCAGGATGATGCGCTGCACGGCTTGTTCCTTCAGATACCCAAGCCGGATAACGTCACAAAAGTTGAACAGCGGTGAGTTGGCATCGTGCAGTTGGTCGGAAAGAACGCGTTCACCGCAGAATACAAAACGAGCGCGGTTTTCTTGCGAGAGCGCCCGAAATACATGGAACAATTCATTGTTATGTTCCATATCGTAGCTCAGCAGAGCATCTATTTCATCTAGCAGGATGAGAATAGGAACGTTGTTTGATTCCTGCTTTTCAAGCACGACATAGTGTCTAAGGCTCTCCGGCGTATCGATCGGCGGTTGAGCCAACCAGATGGCATTGGCAGCTTGAAAAAAAGAGGCGTAATGGGTTACTGGTTGGCAGTCGAGATAAAGGGTGTGTGTTCGTTCGTCGCTGTCGGACAAAAGGCGATAGATTTTGGCCAGGATCGATGTCTTGCCAATCTTGCGGCCGCCAACCAGGGCGAAACTGGTGTTGTCGATCTTGCGCGCAATTGTTTTGAGCTCGTGATCGCGACCGAAGAACATGTTCTCTGGCACCGGCCCCGAGGTCACGTATGGTGAGACAACGGTCAGGTCGACCTGTTGCAGCATCAATTCGACCAGTTTCTTGCCGGGATCTCGTGCGATAATGAGCTGTCTCAAGTCTTGTCCGTCGAGCACGATAAAGTCGTGGATGACCTCTCGTGCCAGGTTTCTGAGGTTCTTGCTGGGATCCAGCCGATCTGCAAAATCGTTCATGTCGATGATCAAGGCAAAAAGACTGGTCACGTTGAGAATGCTCATCAGGTTTCGCAGATCGGCCACATCCTCGTTATTGCCCTCGCGGCGGCGAACAAAGACGATGGGGAAACGAGGTGGCACTTTGAGCCGCAGGGCCGGGGCGCGCACAACAAATGCGTGCAGCGAATGGTAAACACGCTGCTCGTGGGGCAAGAGGACGAATCCCAAAATGTCGCAGAGTTGCGAGGCGATTTCAAAGACGATGTTGCCGAAATTCTGATCGGATTCGATCAGCTCCCACGCTGCTTTCCAGCTATGCAAGAAGGTTTTCATTCGCTGGCGGTTGGCCAGTTCAATATGAGGTGGGTCTTCACAAAAGATGAGTGCGTCGTCGGGGTGCTCTGTTACATAACGCCGCATCGCCGGCACGTGAAGTGGGGGGGGAATGGAGGAGAGAAAATAGGATTCAACCCATCCGTTCTGCAAAAGCGCATTTCGGATGCTGATCTGCCAGACGGGCCAATTGGCTTCAATGGACGCTGGCGTAGATCGTTCCAACAAGGGCCGGTTTTGAGTTTTCAGATGGCGGATCCAGCTCGTTAGCTTCCAGATTCCGAACCCGGCAAGCGGTACAATGATGATGCCGGCGACGATGAACCAGCCCATGTGTTCACGAACGAGTTCTCCCATTCATTCCCCCCCCAAAGATGTGTTATAGTTTATTATACACAAGAACACGGTTCTAGCAAAGATCGGATTATGACAAGCAAAGAGGCGGCGACATCTTGGATATTTTGCGGTACCGAACTATATCTCTTCAAATCCGAGTTTGAAGAAGCGGTTCGGGTTGTTAAAAAGCCAATCCTTGGCCAGGGCGATCGCCTGATGCTCGTCCAACCAGCCGCGTTCGATCAAATGCGTCAGCGCGGCGGCCATGTTTTGGCGCGCGATGGTCAGGTGCGCGGCGACAAATTCGGGCACATCTCCATAATCACCGCCGAAACCGTGCACTTTGGTATGGGGCAGGGTGAGCACGGAACGCTGTAAGAGATCGATGGCATAATCTGGATCGATAATGTGCAGCCAGCAACAATCGAGAGCGACATTGGGATAGTTTTTGCCCAGGAAAAGCAGATCTCCCAGGTAGGGCCAGTTGCCGTGAAAGAGGTCAAAGCGTACATTACGATGCAGTTCCAGCACCGAGGCCAGGTATGCTGCGTTGGTCTTGTCTACGCGGTTGCGGATGCCGGCCATATGTCCGGTATGCAGTTGCACCGGTAGATCTAGCTCGTGAGCAAAGCGCATGTATTGATGGAACAAGTAATCATTTAGTGGTTTGCCCGCTGGCCAACCCAAAGCGTTGCGCGGATTGGCCATCACCAAGTTGAATTGTTTTTCGGCCTCCGCTTTGGAGACCAATTCGTAGGAAACGATCCGGCTGTAGGCGGACTGATCCTTGATGCCAATCGCGCCACGGTCTATGCATTTTTGCAGCAGAACAAATACCGCTTCGAGATACTCGTCCAATGAAGTGACGTCATAATCGGTTAGCGAACTGATGGTGTTAATCGTCTCCCAGCTAAATACTGTAGGGTGCAGGCCAGGCAGTGAGATCATCAGCCGCCATTTGTCTGGGAAATGTACATTGCCATCCAAAAAGTTTTTCAATCCTTCGTCTAGCCACCCCAGGACGTCGACTATTATTGCTTGAATCCCTGCCTCGTCAATTGCGCGAAAATACGCAGTTTGATCTTGTCGGGCTAGTTTGCCTGCGATGCGTTCTAGGGCTTCGCGCGTCAATTCGGTCTCGCCATACACTTTTTTGAGGACGAGCTTGGTTACACGTGCATAGGCAGTGTGTTCGGTCATATGCCACAGTCGCTCAAAGAGCGGCCATTTTTCATCTGTACCCACTTCCTGGTCTTGCAATCGGGCTAACTCACGATCACTAACACCCCAGGCTGCTGATTGCAGGTCACTGAATACGTAGCCGTGGATCAATGCGGCAATGGGCTCTTGGTAAGGTGGTCGCGCTTGAATGCCTTGCATATGTTCGTGGCAGTCTATGACCGGCAAAGGTTCAATTTGTTCGTACAGACCGTTAAACAGAGGATTAGCGTGCAACATGGACATTGAATGCCCCCTTTCTGGTGGGTATCAAATCTTGGTTTGCCTTTTACCAAGAATTATAGCACATTTTTCATTTTATGCTTGGCGAAACGTAATTGATGTAAGAGTGGCCTTGACCGAGGTTTTGACACATGCTATAATGATCATAGATATGATGTTGTCGGTAAATACGCAGATTTACGTGCTGGCAACGGATACAAGTCGCAGTTATTCAGGCATTTTGTGCAAGAGATATAATTATGCTTCCTTCTTTTGATCTTTCCATACTTGCGGCCCTGGTTTGCATTGGTTTAGCGCTGGCTATTTTAACCAGCTGTCGGCTGCCTGAGAAGCTTACCCAGCTTTTATGTGGCTATTTTGTTGTCGGCATCTTTTGGGAGCTCTCTTTGGCCTGGGATCCGACAGACCGATCGATCATCGCACAATGGGTTACTGCTGGATGTAGTGTTGTCATGGGCGTTCTATATGGACGGCTGGCAGAGTTCGATCGGGAGCGCCTGCACCCGATTCGGCGCTGGATCGTTGTTGCCGGGTGTCTCATTGTTTTGTTACCTGGCTTGCTCTCTTTGAGCGAATATCTTGAATGGCGCGATCCAAATTGGATAGAAACCTGGACCGTGCAGATGCTCGCGGGTGTGGCCTGGTTCATATTTGCTGTGGACGGCATCATAACGATCGTCAAGTCGGTTCCCACCAGTTGGACAACGGTCCTTGTGTACTGGGGAGTTGCGTTTATCGCGACGGGAGCGGGCGTGGGTAGCGTCTTGTGCGATGAGGGGCTTTGTGAGCAGTTATCCTCAGCGTGGCATATGCTTGGGGTGGTGGCAACTGCACTCGCAGTTTTTTCCGTCAATCGCGTAGAATCTCGATCCACATTTCGACATTTGTTTGTGTACATTGCGGGGACGTTGCTTACCGGGATCGTCCTCATCTCGATTCTACTGATCGCCCCCGGAATTTTCTCAGGATCTAGGCTTCTCTTTGGCGTGATCATTACGTCTGGGATTTTGGGCGTCGCCTATCAAGTGTTACATCGTGTGATTAGGGAAACCATCGATCGATTTTTGTTCGGCCATGCAGTGGATTACGCCAAGCATCTGAATACGCTCGCCGGGAGAGTTAGGAATGTTCTCGATCCCGAGCAGCTGGCGGAAATTATGATGATCACTGTTCAAGAGTCGTTGGGGGTGGATCGTGGGGCATTGTTGGTTGGAGATACGGGTGATGACGAGATCCGTGACGTGACGTTTCAAGTGGTGGGCCACCTTGAACACAAGGTCTCCGAGTCTCCCAAGTTTCGTGCTTTTAGCCCGTTTATGGACGATCTGCGTCGAAGGGGGCTGACGTTGACCCAGGATGTGCTTGATGCTGATCCTCGCTTCCAGGCTGTGCGCGAGCATGAACGGGAGTGGCTCAAGTCGCTCGGTATGCACCTTTTTGTGCCTCTTCGCTCCAGGGGGCAGCTGATCGGTATTTTTGCGCTCGGGCAGAAAAAAGGCGGCAAGGCGTATGAGGCCGACGAAATCGAGTTCTTGATCGAAGTGGCCAATCGAAGTGGTTATACGCTGGACAATGCTCGCTTGTTCGACTATATGAGAACGCTCAATGCCGTGTTTGATCGCCTTTATACCGATCTTGACGAGGTCAACCGCCGCCTTCAAGAGATGGACAAGCTCAAATCTGCTTTTATCAGTGTCATTACACATGAATTGCGTAGCCCGCTTGTAGGTATTGATTTCTCATTGCAGCTTTTGAAACGACAAGAGTGGGACAAGCTTGCGCCTGAGCAGCAGGAGCCCATTCGGGATATTGATAATGGTTTTGGCCAGCTAAAGTCAATGATTGACAATTTGGTTGCTTTTGCCGCGTTTCTGTCCAAGCAAGGCGAGTTACGAAAAGAAGAAATCGATTTTGCTTTGGTGTTGCAGGAGACGATCGCGCCGCTGGAAATGATGGCCCAAACTCGTCAGATGGTGCTCAGGGTCCAAATGCCTGATCGATTGCCCTGTATATGGGCGGACAAGGAGCGTATTTCAGAGGCGATGTATCACCTCGTACACAATGCGATCAAGTTCAATCGACCGCAAGGCCAGATCGAGATCTCGTGTGCAGCCGATCAGGAGGTTATTCGCTTTCAAGTCACGGATACCGGCTCGGGAGTTGAGGCCGAGAAACTGGAAACGATATGGGACAGCTTTTCTCAATCCGCAGATACGTTGCGCCGGGGTGTTGAAGGGCTGGGGCTGGGCTTGGCACTGGTCAAATATATTGTGAGTGCCCATGGCGGCGAGGTTTGGGCAAATAGCCGCCCGAATCAAGGGAGCACGTTTGGTTTTCAGATTCCTTTGGGGCAACCCGAACGCTCGGCGATAGATCAGGTATCGCTGATGTTGTCGGATAGAGACCAGTTGTTGAAGAGATGATCGCCGGCAGATAGACGTTGTGGTTCTGATTGGAAACGCAAGATTTTGTCGCCGAGTCTAGTATAGATGATGCCCGGCAGATTCGCGTAGAGGGGGATGTTTAGATGAATATAGCTCAAGGCATTGTTCCTGCTGTCCTTTTTGTCGGTTACCTGGGCATATTCTTGGTGATGTTGTTCAAAAAACGATTGAGAAATCGAACAGAACGAACCCTTGCGTTTTACTTGATTGTCTCGGCACTTTGGCATATTCCGGTCACGCTCTATCTAGCTGCACCTTTTGGTAGCGTTTTGTCTGTGATTGGCAGTCGAATCACTTTGGTTGGGTTGGTTCTGTTGGCTGTCATCTTTGTGAACTTGACCTATGCATTTTTGCGCAAAACCCTCAAGTTTGCCGTTGTGTCGTGGGTACTGATTGCCGTTTACATTGTTGGTTTTGTCCTGTTAACGCCCGAGATCGTGCCTTTGGGTCTGCCCAATATTCCAATCGGGGCATTTCAAATAGGTCCGAGTGAGATCATTCAAATTCTTAGTGCGCTCGTGTGGGCTGTGTTCACCATTGCCGCCATTATTGCGACGTGGAGCGTCTATGGTCAGGTGAGCAGCCCCATGCATCGAAATCGCTATCGCTATTTGCTTCTATCTTTGCTCGTGCTCGTTGTGGGAGACGCTTTCTTTGTCGCAGCAGAACTGCCCTTTAAGTTGTTTGGCGTTAGTGCCAGGTTTTGCAGCGCATTGGTTTTGGCCCTGGTTACGTTGCGCCACACCCTTTTGGACATCAAGACGTTATTCCGTCATACGCTGAGTTATGCTGCAGCAACGTTTGCCACTATGTTTGTGGGTTTGACGATCGTATTTCTTATTGCCACTTTCTCGGACGTCGAACCGTTCGGCGGGGCGTTAATTGCCACGGGTATTGTGTCTCTACTTCTTTCTTTGGCCAATATTCCGATGCGGAAAGCGATTCAAAGGGCTGTGGATCGTGGACTGTTTCACATCAATGCCGACTATGATGCCGCATTGCGCGCGTATGGTGAAAAGGTGATCGAAACCTTGCAGTTGGAGGTATTGGTGGATCTGATCATGTCCACGTTGATCCATACCACCGGGATCGAGCACGGCGGGTTGTACCTGGTTCGCGAGGGAAAACACGAAATCGGTGGGCTGTTACTCGATCCGGCGAATCTGGTGGGGCATATGCCTGAAGAGTCATTTGAACTGTCTCCCGATAGTGTACTTGCCATTCATCTAGCCGAGTCAGATGAACCGGTTGCCCAATATGATATCGATTTGCACGAAACGTTTGTCGACATTCCTGACCAAGAGCGCGAGTGGCTGACAGGATTATCCGCAGAGTTGCTGTTGCCGATCCATACTAGTGAAAAGCTGGTAGGTTTGGTTATCTTGGGCGCAAAGCGTTCCGGCGAAGTGTATACGACTGACGAAATCAACTGGCTCAAGACGTTGGCCGATCAGACAGGCGTCGCTCTACAGAACGCGCGCTTGTTTGATCAGGTCGAAGCGATGTCGATCAATGTTATGCGTTTGAATGCCGAGCTGGAATTGGCATACAAAAAGCTGCAAGAGGTGGACAAGCTCAAGTCAAACTTTATTGGTGTGATTACTCACGAATTGCGGAGTCCTTTCGTTTCTGCGGGATTCTCGGTACAGCTGCTCGAACGATACATTGAGAGACGCATGTTTGATGAACTACCTGGACAGGTGGAACAACTGAGTAAAGAGCTGTCTGAAGGTCGAAATATGATCGACAAGGTCATATCGTTTGCTTCTCTATTGAGCAAACAGGGGGAACTTGAACTTGTCGAGACCGATATCGATGCGTTGATTCGAGAAGCAGTTGCTCCTCTGGAAAAGATGGCACAGACGCGCGACATAGCACTTTCGCTTCGTGTATCGTCCGAGTTGCCTGCCACACAGGTGGATCGGGCGCGAATGAGTGAGGCCGTTTACCAGCTGGTTCATAACGCGATCAGATTTAACCGGGAAGGCGGAAGTGTACGGATTGCGTGTTGGCCCAAGGATGGGAACATTGTTTTCAGAGTTGAGGATACAGGATGTGGCATTCCGGCTGAAAAGGTAGGCACGATCTGGGATGCTTTTACCCAGGTGGCCGATGACGTAAATCGGGGCGTTGAGGGGCTTGGGATTGGGCTGCCTCTGGTCAAGTTTGTTACCGAAGCACATGGTGGTCAGGTGTCTGTATCAAGTGAGGAAGGGCACGGGAGTACGTTTGGGTTTCGCATCCCAATCCAGTCTGTGCTGAGAATCGGGATTGCAGATAGGGAAACTGGAACAAACCAGTTGCTTGTGGTATAATCAAATAAGTGAGGATTGGCGAATCTTGGCACGGCCATATTACTGTTGTTTTTTACCTCAGTTCAGGCAGTGATGCGGTATAAGGTCTTGTCTTGCGGGCTTGTTTTGTTGGGGGTGTTTTGAGACCAAAGGAGTTGAGATGGAGCATAAAATCATTACTTTGCGTCCCCCAATCAAAGAGTGGATTCGTCCGTTGCTGTCTCTTTATTCATATTGGGATCAAAAGCGTCAGTTTGGTACTTGGATAGAAGATCTGCGATACCGGTTGGAAGGCAAGGGTGGACGAGATATTTTCCACGTGGCTATGGACAGAGCCAATCCTGTTGCTGCTTTGGACGTGTCAACTTTGCGGACTGATATGCGCCTGGGATGTGTCCACCGTCTGTTTGTCCACCCTGACTATCGACGTCAAGGATTAGCCCGCGATTTGCTCAAGCATACTTTTGAACGATTCAGGGAGGATGGCGGACAGTTTTTGATGCTGAATAGCGGGTGGGACACCAGTATGTATCACCTGTACCAGGAGTTTGGGTTCCAGGAGATGAGGCGCGACCCCTGGAGCGATGGTGTGTTGATGGCCCGTGCAGTCAGCAGCCGGTCCTTGAGTAACTGGATGAATGCCTATTTTGCGCCTACAGATGCACTCAAGATTGTGCAGATCACCCCAGGACATTGGGCTCCTTTGATGTTGTTGTGCAACCAGGACTTTACTCACCTGGTACACCATTATGCGTTGAACATTTTGGGGAATTGGGCTGTCGACGGCAGGCTGTTAGGGCTTTTTGATGCTTTGGAGACGGGCAGAGGTATGGCAGTGGGCCTACAGACCTCCGATGGCGCGTTGGTTGGGTTTGCCACCTTGATGCCTTTTCTAGATCCTTGGCCTGTGGGCTCTTATCAACAGCACATTCGGCTACTGGATATTTGGATTCATCCCAACTTTATCCAGCATACAGCGTTTCTGTTGCGCGAGATGCTTGCTTGGACACATCCTCTGCCTGAAAGCGTGCATCATCTGTTGGCTTTTGTGGAAACGAGCCGCCAAGAACTCTGTCAGGCTTTTGAAAAGGGGGCATGGTCCCAAGTCGCGCGGTTGGAACAGCGATACCAATTGGCGGATGGCAAAGCGGTCGACGTGAGCATTTATCGCAAAGATAAGCCTGTTATGGATTCGATCGATGGATGACTGGATTATTTCGTGGAAAGGTGATAATGATAAATCGATTTCGCACCTTGGTGGATCTTGAACGTGCGGCTGGGCTTGATTGCGTGGCCTTGATGCCTGGTCCAAATATGAAATACGTCAGTGGCTTGACGTTGTTTGTTTCAGAGCGCCCGATTGTGGCATTTTTTCCGGTTGATCGACTGCCCGCGTTGTTGCTTCCAGAGCTTGAAAAAGGTCGGGCTGCCAAGATGACTCAGGGAAACGTAGATTTGTTCGCATATACCGATCAAGATGGCTATGCGGGCGCATTTGCGCGCGTTGCCCAAGCGCTCGATCTGGATGAAAAACGGATTGCAGTCGAATACCGGCATATGCGTGTACTCGAATTGCGACAGTTGGAAGCTGTCGCGCCCAATGCTTGTTTTGTTGCCCTAGAAGATGCGCTGCCACAGTTGCGGCTTGCCAAGGATCAGGATGAATTGGATGCGATGCGAGGTGCCATTGATATCACCGAAAGAGCATTGTCCGATCTGATCTCACAGCCTTTAACCGGCTTGACCGAGCGTCAGGTTGCCAGCCGGTTGTCACAGCTCATGCTCGATGCCGGTGCGGATGACATTGCGTTTATCATCGTCGTTGCTGGTCCCAATAGTGCGGATCCACACAAAGAGCCTTCCGACCGACCGATACAAGCAGGCGATCTGATGACGATCGATTGTGGCGCGTTCTGGCGAGGGTATCCTGCAGATATCACGCGTACGTTTGCGATTGGCAATATTGCCGATGAACTCACCAAGGTGTACGAGGTCGTTCGCCGGGCGAATGCTGCTGGTAAAGCGGCTGTCAAGCCCGGTGTGGCTGCGCAAGAGATCGATCGAGCGGCGCGAAAGGTCATTGTCGAGGCCGGCTATGGCGAATTCTTTATTCATCGCACCGGGCATGGCCTGGGCATTGAGGTTCATGAGCCGCCCTATATGGTTGAAGGCAATGAGCAGTTGCTGGCACCAGCTATGGTCTTTACGATCGAGCCTGGCATCTATATTCCTGGATTGGGTGGCGTACGCATCGAAGACAATGTGGTTGTTACCCAAGATGGTGTAGACTGTCTGACCTCGTTTCCCAGGGAGTTAGTGACGCTTGGGTGAGATATTCGGATGTCATTGCGCCTACAGGTGAATACGGACGATTTTATCAGTGTTTTCATGCGTGTTTCGTAAATATATAGTAATTAGAGATTAAAATACAAGGCAATGGTTCACCAGGTCATTCTTTAGATGAAAAATGAAGGTTTTTCAACAACAAGATCTAGTGGTTGATTTTTTTCTCGTGTTGTGTTACAATAGCAAAAGGTAGTCAAACTAGGAGAAAACGCTCAACATTAAGGAAAACCTTCCAAGATGGACGTTGTTTCGCTGCTACTTGTTAACATATGGAAAGATAGAAAAAGTATGTGTAGCAATAAGGTTTTTTATGGAGCGCTTGCAGTTATTTTGGTTCTTGGCGGATGTACAAGGTCTTTGACGCCGACGGTTTTGGTGCCGGGACGTGATGCACCTTTTCCTCCAACCTGGACGCCAACTGCTACTGCAGAAGTGACACCTACCGCGACTCTGGTTGTTGTGCCTACGCCGACCTGGGATGGCACGCCTCCGCCTCCGTCTGAGGCTTATGTTCCTCGGATCAGGGCCGGGCAATTATTTCGTGCCTTGGAGGCCAAGGAACCATTTTCCGTCGTTGATGTTCGTAACAAGGCTGCTTTTGACCAGGTTCACATTCCCGATGCGATACACATTCCGCTTGACGAATTGGAAGAGCGCGTTGGCGAGTTGGATGGCAATAATACGGTCGTGTTCTATTGCACTTCACCCAACAGATCGATGAGTTTGGAAGCGGCAATGGTGCTTTACAAGGTCGGTTTTACGCAAGTCGCTGTGCTGGATGGGGGGCTTCAAACGTGGTATTCGACCGGGTATCCTATCAATGGCGAACTGTTGACGCCTACCCCTGGTTTTGCTCCACTGATGACGCTTACGCCGTTTGATACCGTCACGCCACTATCACCGACGCCGACTCTGCAAGCAACGGCGACTGAGCAATCAACGGCAACAGCGACGCCGACAGCGACTGGCGAATAGATTGGTGAGGGAGAATTGCAGGATTTAGCAACCTATTTTGCTCAAGGCAATATTCTTGTTGCGGATGGGGCAACGGGTACGATGATGCAATCTATGGGGCTGCCGGCAGGCACTCCGCCCGAGTTATGGAATGTTGAAAAGCCAGACAGTGTCCGCTCCCTGTATCGAGCCTATCTAGATGTCGGCTCTCGCGTGATCTTGACGAACAGTTTTGGTGGAAGCCGGATCAAATTGCAGCGTTCGGGTGGTCTGGGTGCGCGCGCATATGAGTTGAATCACGCGGCGGCGATATTGGCCAAAAAAGAGGCTGGGGACAAGGCTTACGTAGCTGGCGATCTTGGCCCGACCGGGGAGTTGATGGAACCTTATGGAACCCTGGCCTATGAGGACGCCGTGGATGCGTATGCTCAGCAGGCAGAGGCACTGGTCGAGGGTGGTGTCGATTTACTCTGGGCTGAGACGATGAGTGACTTGTCCGAAGCTCGGGCTGCCGTGGAAGGGGCCAAACGAGTGACAGATTTGCCGATATTTTGCTCGTTTAGTTTTACCAAGAGCGGCCGAACGATGATGGGGGTGACGCCAACTCAAGTGGCAGACACACTTGGACCGATGGGGCTTTTGGCGATGGGCACAAACTGTGGTGAGGGATTGGACATAATGGCGCCCATTCTTGCCGAGTTCAAGCGCGCTTTGCCTGATGCGCTGTTGATCGCGAAACCGAACGCCGGTCTGCCGCGCCTGGAGAATGGCAAGACAGTTTTTGATCTCGGCGCAGACGAGTTTGCGGCACATATGCCTCATTTGATCGAATTGGGTGCGCGAGTTATCGGGGGCTGTTGTGGCAGTTCGCCACAACATATTGCGGCTATTGTCACAGCTTTGTCGAGTTAGGAACGTTCTTGGCTTTTGGCTGGATTGAGAGCCAGAGTCGTCCTTATTTAGAACAGACAGAAAGGATGAACATAATGGGTAAAGAAGATTTTCCTTCGATTATGACCATTTCCGAAGTTGCCGAGTATCTTGGCTTGCACGAACTGACCGTTCGACGTTTGGCGCGTGAGGGGCAGCTTCCGGCTCTAAAGCTTGGTCGACAGTGGCGAGTCAAAAAGGATCTGCTCGAAAAATGGATTGAGCAGCGTTCTCTGGACAACGTCGGAGATCTTGCTGCCGAGCTGAAAGCCAAGGAAGAGGCCTAGCAGGCCGCTCAATCTCATCGGTACCGAGGGACAGGATACGTTTTTGTCCCTCGATACCGTTTTATCTGGTCGCGATCGTACGCAGTTCGATCCGGTCTGTTTCTTCATCGTACAGGACGTAGTCTGATTTTGTGCCGCTTTCAGGCTGGCCTACGCTTCCTACACCGACGATGTACCATCTTTGGCTGTCGGTGATTACGCTTTTGGTAAGGATCGGTTCCAACATCGCCCAGGTCAATAAAGGTTGTTGCGTCGCGTTGCCGGGCATCTGCCAGGACTGTACGTAGCAGATCGAGTTGCCCATGAATGTCTGAAAAAATGGCATAGTGTGTCATTTTCCCTCCTCGTTTTGCAATCTGACTCCCCATAGGCCGTACCAGCGGTGTGTGAACCAGACCCAATTGTCCATCAAGATGATCTGCTCCGCTTGATCGTTTAGCATACCGCGTTCTGTTGTGTAACACGTCTGCTGCTTGGTCTCGAGATCGTACCGGACAACGCCGTTTTTCCCCGCTGCCCATACCGCTTGATCATCTGCCGACAACGCATAGACTATCGTACCCACACAGATTGGGTTCAAGTCGGTACGTTGCCAATGCCGACCGTTCCGATCAACGGACAGCAGTTGGTTTGATTCTCCTCCAATCCATATGGCGTTTTTTGCCGGGGCAACGTGTTGCCAGTTTGCCCCAAAGGGAATGGGATACAGCGAGAATTGTTCGGATTGTGTGTCGAGTCGAGCCAGGGTTTTGCCGTCCTTGATCGTCCAGATCGCACCTGGTTCTTGGGTCGTTCCCTCGATAAACGTTGTTGCCGGTAGCAAATAGGTGCGCTGCTGGTGGGCGTGCAAATCGAACTTGAGCAACGCATTCCTGGTTTCAAACCATAAAGCCTCGTCGCTAAAATAGGGCAGCAGTTGATATAGGGAGAAATCGCTGCCTATGTCCAGCCGTTCGGACTCGACATCGGCTCGGGCATAGTGCCACAGGGTCTGCGTCTGGGGTGCATACGCCCAGGCGTCGCCAGGCGCAGACAGGTGGGTTGTTACCATTGATGGTTGCACTTTGGCTTTCACAGGATGAAAAGGCTGCCAATTGCCTGTAGAGGGGAGCAGGTAGCCGGGTCCATACGCCGTAATGAGGATCAATGCGCCCTTGTCAGCGGCAAAGGCGTTGCCAGCGGCATAGGCGGCATTGATCGCGGCGGGAAATGTCGTGGGCCTATAGTGTATCCACTTGGCGTTCTCCCAAGTGTACAGACCGCTTTGGGCCGGGACCCAGGCTATTGAGCCGGCGAACACAGGGTGGTTTTGTACGAAAAAGGGTATTTGAGGGTATGGCATACGCGATAATTGCCCCGTTTCAACGTTATAGCGAATGAAACGACTTGGACTCGCCAACCAGAGTTCTGGTGTGTGATAAACGGGGTGCATAAATGACGTGTCGATGCGGTTGGGCAGTTCGGTCATTTGACGCCAGTCGCCGGTGCGGAGATCGTGTTCGTACACGTTCCCCGATGTGTTGACCGCCCACAGGTGTGATTCACTGGCCGCAAGCGCATAGCTGTCGCGCGGAGGCGCGCCCGGAGTGTGGTGGATGTCTTGCCACTTGCCCGTGGCTTTTTCGAGGCGAACCAGGCCGCCACGTGAGGCGTCGTTGTGTGTGACACCGATCCACAAAAAGTCTTTATCGGCGTAGAATTGTTGCGTTCCGGCGAATGATGTGGCTGCGCTATTCTCTGTGACCCAACGATCCAGTCCAGGGTCGAAACGTGCCAGGCCATCAGACGTGCCGGCCCATAGTGTGTTCGCATATCCGTCGAGGTATAGATGGGTGTTGCGCAATCCGGGTAGTCCGTGTTCCAGAGTGTAAGAGTGCCAAGTCCCGGTGCTGGGCACAAAGCGACTGATCCCACCCTGTGTGCCGACCCACACCGCGCCGCGCCACAAAACAACCGATACCCCGTTGTTGTTGACCAGTCCATCGGCCGTGGTCCATACCTGCCAGCGATCCAGCGGCGGATTGTATTGTACCAGCCCGCTCAGCGCCGCAATCCAGAGCGTGCCATCCTCATCGACGGCAATGTCACGGAAATCGACCGCATTGGGCCAGTATTGCCACGTATGGGCGGGGGTTGCTGTAACAGTGGGAGAAGGTAAAGGGAGATGTGTTGCTGTGGGCAGCTTGGGCGCGGGAGTCGCTGCCGTTGATGTGGCCAACGTTGTGGGCAAGGGTGTGGGAGACACTGTGTTTGTCCGTGATGGGGGCGTGGTCGCCGTTGCTGCCGGCGTTGCCGTCGGTTGTGGAACCGTACATGCCGGGAGCAACAAAATACCCAAAATCGCCCACAATACATTTGACAATCGCTTTCGTGTTTTCCTGGTTGCGATAACCGAGGTTGTGATCCTGGGGTGGCGCGATTTGGCCATCCGGCCAAAATGTTGAATGTACCTGGTACATCGCCTGAACATAAGAGATCTATCCTAAACCAGGGATTTGTGAAAAATCCAGAATGCGTTGCCCAATGTTGCGCCAACAACGCGCGCGTAGAACGCGATAGGACCGGCCCAGACGATCTCGCATCTGCCATACCCGGCTCGTTGCCAATCAGTCAGACAGCGCTTGAGCAATACAGATCCTATGCCCATGCCACGCATATCAGGTGAGGTGAGCATCGGCCCAAAGTGGACAGGTCCGACCACGCTGTGTGCAGCAAAGGCCAGGATGTCGCCATTTCTTTCGGCCACAAACACGGTGGATGGGGTGTTTTCCAATGCTATTCTCGACTCGACCATCCATCCCTGGTAGCCATTGACGTTGCATAGCTCAGCGAGCGCGCTTGCATCGGTGGGTGTGCCACGCCGCACGACAATGCCGCGTTTGCACAGCCTGGCTTCAGAAGCAGCAGTGTTGAAATCACGATCCTGGATGAGCACGTCCAGGTTGACCCGCGTTGTACGGTCTGTCTGGTAGCCTCGTTGGTCGAGAAAGACGGCGGCCGAAGTATATTTAAGGTTGACCCCGGGAATAAAATAATCGAGCGGTGCATAGCCGGCGGTGACGGTTTCAATATTACGTTGCGCGAGGGTGCATTCCGCTGCTTGAAAGAGCAGTGTGCCGATGCCTCGTCGTTGGCGGTCGGGGCGCACGAGGAACGCTTTGATCCAACCCGTTTCATTGACGATGTTGCCCAGCAAGAATCCAACCGGTTCATCACCGTCCTGTGCGGCGAGCATCAATGCCGGGTCATAGTTCGGATCGTCGAGCGTTTTGCTGCGCACCCAATCTGCGGTCCATACGTCGTTTCCCGGCAGGGCGTTGAACCACGCCGTAAAGGGGGCAATGTGGGATTCGGCAAAAGGAACGATGGTCAACATATTTTCTACCTGTTGTCGCATTTTTGCTCCTGGTGTTGTTGAAGGTAATGGGCGAGGTTGGTTTGCGTGACCTGCGTCAGGTCTTGGGGCATATCGGTCAGCGAAAACCAGCCGATATCGTCGCATTTGCCCGGCTCGCAGATGTGCGGTTCGCCGTGCGCGATCGTGCAGATGAACGTCGGCGAGACCCAATGCTGGCCTTCTTGGGGCAGGATGTGATCGACGACGTCGAGCAATTCTCCGACGACGATCTCAATGCCGTATTCTTCGCACATTTCGCGTTTCAGGGCGTCGGCCAGTGTCTCGCCAAACTCGACCGACCCGCCCGGAAATTCCCACAGCCCGCACTCATTTTTGGCTTCGGGGCCGCGTTTAGCCAGGAAAAGTCGTCCAGTGTCGTCTACAACGATTGCCCCCACACCGACGCCGATATAGTCAATGCCTCTTCTCATTAATCTGCCTATCCTTTTGTGCGTGAAAAGCGCTTTATCCCGATTCCATTCAATCGTTCAACGAAAAGAGCCTGGGGCGATAAACATTTGATCCTGGATGTCCTGCAAAAAATTTTCCTCTTTCCAGATGCCGGCCAGGTAGAGCTGCTTTGGCTCAAAAGGTTGGTAATAGAGCGATTTGCCCGCCAAAGGCAACAGCGCCATAGTCGAGGGCATAAGGAAAACAGATCGCCGTCCAGCCGTGCTCGAAAAACAGTCCTGCACTGGCGACAAGCTGCAGCAACAGCCAGGTTGCGGCTGCGACGAGCGCCAATCGAGGGAGCTGTTTGATACAAGTCGTTGTTTTCATTTTTCTTCAATAGCGTCTTGTTCGGGGTCGGCAAAGGCGACGTTGAGTGCCTTGGTTGCCACGCCGGCGTAGACACGTTCCATTTGCGCCCAAAAGCTCCGGCCGCCCGCAACAAAGTCAGGAATGCCAAGCCGTTTGAGCAAGGCCATATCGACTTGCGGCGCAGCGAGGTGCAACTGCATATCTGCCAACTCTTCGTTGCTGCTCCAATAGTGATCCAGACAGTCGGCGAGTGCGGAAACCTCGACCTGTTCGATTGTGTCAGGCACATAGCGCGCAGGTTCCTCGGCCACGACGATGCCCTGGGCACGACGTTCGCGCAGGGCGGCGGCAATCTGGGTCTTGGTTTGTCCACGCAACAAAAAGAGCAGAAAGGGATCCTGGTCGAATTGTTCCCCCAGCAGGAAATAGACGGCGGCAATGTGCTTGCAGGGATTGGCCCAGTCGGGGCACGAGCAATCGGTCTCCAGGTCGCCTTTTGAGGAAGGGAAAAGAGGCACGTGCACGGCGTCAAATACCTGTTCGATCTCTTGTGGCATCTCGCCGTTGAGCAACTGGGCGGCAAAAATGGCTTGCTCGGACAGGGCATCGAATACGCGCTCCCACTGGATGTTGCCTAACGGCTGTAGCTCAATGCTGACCTTGTACGGGCTGCGCCGTGAGCCTTGCACCTTGGCTTGCACGAGGCCGGGCTTTACATTGATCTCGATCACCTGGCCTCGCCGGGCATAGCTGCGACCGCGACTCAGCCGTCCCGAGTCCATTAGATTCTTGAGGGCCGCGATCCAGCGGTCGCCCCACCAGTTTTTGACAAACTTGCCCCACTGGCTTTTGGCCTTGATGCCGTCCTGTACCTCGATTGGCCTGGTCGATTCATAGCGAGGCCAATAGTCGTCATAGTAACTCGATCGTCGTTTGGACATCATTCACTCCGGAAAAAGGTGGGGCTGAAAAGGGTCGCCTCTGGAAAGGCCACCACCTATTCTTGCCTAAGAGCCATCAGGTCATAGAGTTCGTCGGTGCTGAGCTCGGTCAACCATCCTTCACCCGCACCGATGACGCTTTCGGCCAGTTCTTTTTTGCTCTCGATGAGCATGTCAATGCGCTCTTCAAGTGTGCCGGCGCAGATGAATTTGTGAACCTGTACGTCGCGCGTCTGGCCGATGCGAAAAGCACGGTCGGTGGCCTGGTTTTCGACGGCCGGGTTCCACCAGCGGTCAAAGTGAAAGACGTGATTAGCCGCGGTCAGGTTCAGCCCGGTGCCACCCGCTTTGAGCGACAGGATAAAGAGCGGTGGGCCTCCTTTCGTCTGCTGAAAACGAGCCACCATTCGGTCGCGCTGCATTTGTGGCGTGCCGCCGTGCAAGAAAAGCACTGGCACGGCGAACAGCTCGCCAAGATGGTGCTGAAGCATGTGCCCCATCTCGGCAAACTGGGTAAAGATCAACGCCTTGTCGCCGACATCCAACGCTTCTTCCAACATCTCGTCCAGGCGGTTGAGTTTACCGGAGCGCCCTGGAAGCGCCGAACCGTCGCCCAGGAAATGCGCCGGATGGTTGCAGACTTGTTTCAGACGCATCAATGCGCCCAGCACGACGCCGCGCCGTTGGATGCCTTCGCCTTCTGCGGCGTTGATCCGTTCCAGCGATTCCTGCACAACTGCTTCGTATAGCGTAGTTTGCTCTTCGGTCAGGTTGCAGAAAGTTTTCATTTCCAGCTTGTCGGGCAAATCCTGGATGATGGTCGGGTCCGTTTTGACGCGGCGCAAGATAAATGGCCTGACCAGTCCTTTGAGCCGTGCAGTTGCATCCTGATCCTGGTATCGTTCGATGGGCAGTGCAAATTGTTTGCGAAATGCTGCCTGCGACCCCAAAAAGCTGGGGTTGAGAAACTGCATAATCGACCATAGTTCGGAGAGTCTGTTCTCAACCGGGGTACCGGTCAGAGCAAAACGATTGTCCGCCAACAGGCTGCGAATGGCCTGCGTCTGTTTTGCCTGGGGATTTTTGATGTTTTGGGCCTCGTCGAGAATGATGTCGCTCCACTGCACCTGAGACAGTGTCTCAACGTCACGTCGTGCCAGACCATAGGTGCTGATCACCACGTCGTGTTGGCAGACACGAGAGATAAAATCCTCGCCTTGCGCGCGTGTACTGCCGTGGTGTACCATCACTCGCAACGTAGGGGCAAAGCGATTGATCTCGCGCTTCCAGTTTCCCACAACCGAGGTAGGGCAGAGCAGCAGCGCTGGCGCAACCTGTTTTTCTGCCGGGACCGATGTTTGCTCCTCTTGCTTGGAGAGGATTTGTGAAACAGGCACAATGCTTGGTTGAGCTTGTGGGGGAAAAGCTATCGGCGACTGGCGTTCGTGCAGCCATAAAGCAATCGCCTGAATCGTCTTGCCCAGGCCCATGTCATCGGCCAGGCAGCCGCCCAATCCCCATTTTCGCAGAAAGGCCAACCACGAATAGCCGCGCACCTGGTAGGGGCGCAGCGTGCCCACAAAGCCACGGGGTGGGGACAATTCTTCCAGTTGTTCGTTGGCCTGTAACTGCTGCAGCAAGTCGTCCAGCCAGCCGGATGTTTCGACACCTTGCAGCGGCAGACCATCGATGCTGGTTTGAGCGCCCAAGGCCATGTTGAGTGCATCGTGCAGGCGCATTTCATCTTGTTGGCGTTTTTTCTCCCAAAAGGCGATCGCGGCTTCGATCTCGTCGGGTTGAAGCATCACCCATTGACCGCGCACGCGTACAAGCGGCATCTTGAGTGCGGCCAACCGTTCCAGCTCTTCGCGCGTCAGCGGCTGGTCGCCCAAGGCCAGTTCCCAATCGAAGCGGACCAGCGCGTCCATGTTTAGAATGCCTTTACCAATAAGGTTAGCATCGGCTTGGAGTTTGGCTCGAACGCCCAACCTTGCGCTCGGTTTATTCCACCAGGGAGGAACCAGGACACCAAATCCGCTGCCTTCGAGCAGCGGCCCGACCTCGCGCAAAAAGGCATACGCGTCATCAACGGTCAGGGGACAGGCTTGTGGGCGTGCTGTGCGCAAGCTGGCAAGGATCGG
>JAFGJF010000241.1 GCA_016929205.1 Anaerolineae bacterium | reverse complement strand
CGATTCGCCGTATCGATGATATGACCTACATTATCCAAAAGCACCAGCTCTTCGCCTGTATTCAAGATCCGCTGCCCACCGTACACCAGGTGTGCTGTGATGTCGCTGACGGCCCGATCATCTCGTTCCATCAGATAAATGCTATGCGCAGAAATCACGCCGTGCAGTGAAATGTGCACCCCGCCCGTGCTGGTCAGCACCCAGCCGCTCAAGTCGATGTCGGCTGCCGTATTATTATACAGCTCAATCCACTCGTCCCAGTCGCTGGCTGCCGTCCCCATCCAGGCCACTTCATTGATCACGATATCCAGGTATGCAGTACTGGAGAACAAATCGGCTTGCGTCAAGCGAATGCTGGACGCCGCCTCAACCGGCAGATCACGGTTCAACGGCAGGCACCATAAAAAGACGGCCGTCAAGGCCAGGAAAAGCATGCCGCCAACTCGCCCGCCGACCAGCCAGTATCGCTCCATCTCCTCTCCTGGATACAAATCGCAAATCACATCTCTTTAGCCGCCAACATCCCGGCAACCTAGCACTCGACCTCTTCTCCTTCGGCCAGCGCTTCGCCAATCTTGGCATCCCCCACGGACAATCCAGATCTAGTTTTACTCCTGCCCCACCACGACAGACCAAAAATCAAGGTCCAGGGCAGTACGAGACCAACGAGGATATAGTACCAAAAGTCAAACACCGGGTCGGAAGAAAACCGGTCGAGGTTGAGCAGAATCAGCCACACGCCCAACCAAACAGCAAAAAAGTTTGGCAGCGCGTCGCCGGAATGAAAAAGCCGCAGCCCAGCCACCCGCCCATGCGTGAACGGGTACAACAAATTGCTACCCATATATCCCAACTGGTCTTCTACAATGTGGACCACCGCCCCCAACGCATAGGCCAGGCCATACCAGGGACCCAGAATCAGGCCAATGATGATCCCCAACAGCACAGCAAAAGTCAACGAATGGCTCCAACGCCGGTGCCAGGGCAGAAACGTAATCTCGACCCCATCCGGGCCTTTAGCAAACGCAAACGACGGGCCGCTAAAAATATCGACCTTGATCTCAGTTTCGTATGTATAGTGGGTAGGCGCGACAATCGATGCCCGCCCTACGACCAGACCAAGCTCGCTGTCCGGAAACGGCACCTGTGAGGTGGTGACCACGGGACCGATACGCACCTGCACTTTGCGGGCAGGACCACCAAAACAGATACTGTACTGCCGCCACAAATCGGCGCCGAGTTTGATGGTATGAAACTGAACGTAAGCCGGCTCGCCCGTCTCATAGACACGGTCGATAGTTGCCGCCACCCGTTCGGCCATCAACTGCGGGTCCAGCGAATTGGGATCGGGGTCAATCTCGACGTCGGGTTTATCCAGATAACGCGCCAGTTTAAAATCGAGCGTATCGGGCATGATCCCGCCCACACCGGCCAGGAGCATGATCATGCTGCCCTCCGCCGACATGTGCACGATCTGCGGCACGAACGTCGCCGCTGCCACGCCAGAAATAAAATGTGCGATCCCCTTCACTTGAGTTTGGCCTCCTGCTGCGCCTGTTCCATCGCCTGAGCCGGCGACAACGCTCCGGTGGCAATCTCTTGGATGGCCTGTGCAAACAGCCCGTAATCAGCCTCCAGATCCTCTGTCGCGTTGGTGGGATTGAGCAGCAGCTCGCCGGACAGCGCAGCGCGGATCGTTTCTACGGACCCGCCGATCTCGTTTTCGTACTCGGACGATTCGACAATCGACTTGCGCGGCGGGACAAACCGTTCCGGGGCGTGTCGGCTGAGGAACTTGATCCACTGCCAACAGGCATTGGGATGTTCCGTCAGCGACGTAACATAGTACCCTTCGCTTGAGCCAAAGGCGATTTGCTTGACGTCGCGGGGCAGCGGCACCATCCCCCAGCGCATCGTCCACCTTTGAGGCCAGTAGCGGCCACCCGCCTGCGAAAATGGGGCAAAAAACATGCCCACCTGGTTGCGCGCAAAGCCGTAAAACGCGTACGTTCCTTCATCCCCGCCAAATTGTCTTAGCTCATCCGGCGTTGGAATCGCATTCTGCTCGTGCATCAAGCCAAAATACCATTCCAACGCCTCTACCGTCAGCGGATCGTTAAACATCGCCCGCGTTGGATCGCGCAGATCGTCGAACAATTGACCACCGTGTGCATAGAGAAACAGCGTCGCATCCAAAGTGAGGTCGGAAAAGGCATAACCAAAGACGTTGGTCTGATCGTCGCGCAGCAGCAGGGCCGCTTGCTCAAATTCTGCTCTCGTCCAATCAGGGCGAGGGTAAGGCACGTCATGCTGATCGAACAGGTCTTGGTTGTAAAAGGTGACCAGTGGATCGAGTCCGGCCGGAACACCCCACCACTTGCCATTCCGCGAGAACTGGTCCAACGTACCGGGGTAAAAATCGGCCATACCAAACGTGCTGTCTTGCTCAATCAAGGCGTCCAATTCGAGGAGCATGCCCTGTTCCAGCAGAGGACTCAAAACCCAGTCTCCGGCAGCGACGACATCCGCACCTTCCAGGCGCTGGTCCGGCCGCCACTGCCGGTACGACCTGGCATCGAGCTCAACCGTAATGTGAGGATATTGCTCCTCAAACTGGGGCAGCAATGCTTCGTAATACCCCTGATCGATTTCAAGAAACATGAACTTGATTGCCACCGGCTCTGTCGCCGGCGCAGCCTCAATACACCCGGAAACCAACAGGCTGAACACGACACACAGCAGCACGCGGCCCAACCTGTCGCACAGTCGACTTGGCATTTTCTACCCCTGTTCAATTGGCGCTATCAAAGATGTGTTGACCTAAAATCACACAGATTGGATCGGCTCATTCATCCCCAGGTCCAGGTTCTCGTATGGTAAAACTTTTTTTTCACACTAACCCAAACAACACAGCCACCGTCGACCCAACGCCGGCCATATTGAGTAACACCGGCAGCAGCAACACCCCCATGCAGTACATCCGCCGAGAGTGAAACAAGGCCGGGATCAGCCCAATACCGGTTGCCGCCGCAGCAACCACCAACCCGCCCCAGCCCGTCATCCCAACGACGAACCCGAGCAACAGCACCAGTGCCGCCCCTGACAGCCAACGATAATCTACGCGCTCGACCAAAACAATCGCGGCCCGCGACAACCCCAGCAAAAGAAAAAACGCCAGCGCGCCACACAGGGCCAGCGCCGCCACAGCCAACCCATACTCTGTGGGCGTATAGGGCGTATAAAGCGGGCTGAGCATCCAGGCCATCCCGCCGCGCGTCAGGTGCAGCCCGGGAGCAAAGAAAAAGAGCAAAGCGCCGGCGTAATAAACGGCCTTGGATGCCCCTTGCGAGACGATAAACAATCGGTCATCGCGCTGCGCCGTGGCGTGCCCGGCGATAAACCCGCCGATTCCCCCCGTCACCAACGGGAAAAAGGCAGCCAGCAGCCCGCCTGCTACCCCCGCGCCAACCCCGCGGGCGATCAGGCCAGGTGTCGCGTCCACCGAACGACAGATATACTGTTTGGGAATCCGTACGCCGGACACGATGTTTTGCAGCACCCACGGAATCGCAAACAAGCCCACAAAGGCCGGCATCATTCCTTGGAACGAGACCTCCAGCGGAATGGGTGAGCGGTACATCATGATCAGTCCCAACATACCGGACAGGCAAAATGTCGCCAATCCGGCCAACAGTGATTTCCAGCCATCCCACAGCCGGGCCAACGCCGTGTCTCCACGCCCACTGCCTTTTGGCCATTCAGAGAGCAGCATATAGGCGACAACCAGACCCAACAACCAGTGCAGATGCGGCTGGATCACCTGCTGGATCGGCGCCAGGAGCCTGGCCGCAAACGGAGCGAGAACGACCAGCACCAGCACCCCGCCCAGACCCCCGACACCGGTCAGAACCGCTGCCTCGTAGCCCCGGCCTTGTATCAGATACCTTTGACCGGGCAGTACAATCCACACAGCGCTTTCGTCGGGCGCGGCGAAAAACAACGAGGGAATGCTGTTGACCACTGCATACCCAACGATCATGCCCAGGAACAGCATCGCCAGCTCGTGCGGCTGCAGCCATCTCCCAAGGTGCGGCATAAGCAAGATCAGCGCGGCAACGTTATAGACGTGCAGAGCCGGGACGCAGGCCAACAAGGAGGCCAACGTCGTCCCGGCCAGGGCATACAGCATCAACGCCAGTTCATTCATCCCCCCGATTTTGCCGTTTCGGTCAGCTCGGACGTGCAAAACGCACAACGCGTGGCCTCGATTGCGACGTCGGAAAGGCAATAAGGACATTTTTTCGTCGTCGGCGCAGGGGGCGGCACTTCTTCTTTGCGCTTGAGGCGGTTCATACCCCTGATCAGCAAAAACATCACAAAAGCGACGATGACAAAGCTGATCACCGTGTTCAAGAACAGGCCGTAATTGATCGACACCGCGCCAGCAGCCTGCGCATCAGCCAGGGCGGCATACGGCCCGGCGGGATCTCCGGCTTTGAGCAAGAGGAACAAATTGGCAAAATCCACACCACCCAGCAACAAGCCAATGGGTGGCATCAAGACGTCGGTCACCAGCGATTTGGCAATCGCACCAAACGCGCCGCCAATGATGACGCCAATAGCCATGTCAACCACATTACCACGCATAATGAATGCTTTGAACTCTTTCCACATTGTTTTCTCCTTTCTGAATAACGATGAGATCTGACGTCGCTCAGCCTTTAGGCTCGACGCCCACCTTTTAGCGTCATTTGTAACGCTTCAAACCCTTCCCAATCTCCGACCGCCGCCAACGCCGCCTGCTCTGGCCAGGTATCGGAATCGACAATTCGCACACCTCCTGATTTGACAATCTGCTTCAATTCATCAGCGTTCATTAGCGGACTAGACAAAAAACAGAATCCACGAAACATCCTATTCACCCCCGTGTTCAATTCAGTGGCTCAGCTTCTACCACCTCAAATCTCGCTGACAGCAAATCCTGAGCACGCGACGATCCGCCCACCATGATCTCAAATTCACCTGCTTCGACAACATAGTCGAGATTCCGGTTGACCAGAGCCAATTGTTCATAAGCAACCTCAAGTTGAGCCGTCCTGGTTTCACCCGCCTCCAGATCCATTCGCTCAAAAGCCTGCAATTCTTTGACTGGTGTCGTGACCGAGCTGTACACATCGTTGACGTACAATTGAACAATCTCGGTACCAGCTCGCGCGCCTGTGTTCTTGACATCAACCGAAACGTGCAGCGTCTCGCCCTTGTTCAGTTCGTTCGTACTCAACTGCAGATTCTGATACGCAAACGTCGTATAACTCAACCCGTAACCAAAAACAAACAACGGATCACGAGGCATATCAACATACTTTTGTTCGCCATGCCAGCCGGGCACCTGATTGTAATAGACCGGCAACTGTCCGACATGATACGGAAATGACATAGTCAGCTTGCCACTGGGAACACGATCGCCAAACAAAATCCCGGCCACTGCAGTGCCGCCTTCCAGCCCGGGGTTCCACGCCTCGACGATGGCCGGTACGTGTTCAGCAATCCATGGAATGGCCAAAGGCTTGCTGTTGATCAGGACCACCACCGTTGGCGTACCGGTGGCGACGGCAGCTTGAACCAGGTCTTGCTGCTTGCCAGAGAGATTGAGGTCTGCCCGATCGCGGCATTCACCTGTCTGCGACAGCACATCGCCGACCACGACAACAGCCACATCGGCTTGTTCAGCAATTTTAGCCGCCTGTGCGATGTCTGACGCTTCCGGATCGATTGCTTCACAGCCTTTGAAATAGTCCACTTGGCAATCACTACCAACGCGGCTGCGAATACCGTCCAGCACTGTAACGACGCTCTCGCGTTTGCGGGTCAGGGCGTGCTCGCCCAACTGCCCGCTCCACGACACCCAATCGCCTAATTGAGCTTGCACGTCATCAGCATTAGGCCCCAGAACAGCAATGCGCTTCACGCAAGCAGGATCCAAAGGCAACAAATCGCCCGCGTTTTTCAATAGCACGATCGACTGGTAAGCTGACTCTAGCGCCATCGCGCGATGTGCGCCACAACCGATAAACACCTTTCCCGCCTCCAGGTCGGGATAGCGGTTGTGATCGAACAGACCGAGCTTGAACTTGGCACGCAAAACACGCCTTACCGCCTCGTCGATGCAAGCCACGTCAAGGTCACCGCTGTTAACCAGTTTGATAGCAGCATCGTAAAAAGCAGGCGTCATCATCATCATATCGTTACCTGCTTTGGCCGCGAGTTTTGACGCTTCCTCGATCGTAGCACAAACCATCTGCTCCCTGTGCATCCGGTCAACGTTCTGCCAGTCGGTGACGACAAAAGCGTCTGTTCCCCACTCCTCCTTGAGCACATCTTGCAGCAGCCAGCGATCGGCCGTACAGGGCAAACCATCGATCGTATGATAGCCGGTCATAAACGAGCCGCACCCCGTCTTGGCTGCCTCGTGAAACGGTTTGAGAAAAATGGCGCGCATATTCCGCCGCGTGATATCTGCTTCTGCTGAATCTCGCCCGCCCTGCGTGCCCGGATATCCGGCATAATGCTTGGCACAAGCGAGGATCGTATGCGGATCGGACAGATCGTCTCCCTGGTAGCCCCTGATGAGTGCCGCTCCCAACATGCCAACGAGATACGGATCCTCGCCAAACGTCTCGTCGATCCGTCCCCAACGCAGGTCGCGGGCCGTTCCCAGCACCGGTGAAAAGGTCCAAAAAATGCCGGTCGCCGAGACTTCTTTGGCCGTGATCTGCCCCACACGCTCGAGCAACCGGGGATTCCACGAGCAAGACAAGGCCAACTGGGTGGGAAATACCGTCGCCTCTGGCCAAAACGCGTGTCCATGAATGGCATCGATACCAAAAATCAGTGGAATGCCCAGGCGCGTCTGTTCGGCCAGCTTTTGCAGCTCAATTGTCACCTCACCTATCGTATGCAAGAACGACCCCACGTGCCTTTCGCGAATCTGCGTCTCAGGCTCCTGCCGCCCGTGCAGTTGGCACATCTGCCCCACCTTTTCTTCCAACGTCATACGACCCAGCAGATCTTGAATGCGCTCCTCAATCGAACGAGCCGGGTCTTGATAAATAAACATACAGCCTCCTCTATAAACACGCGAATGACTTGCCGCCGGGCAGCCGCCGGACGAATGTTTCTACAGTGCCACTCGCCTGAATGCGAAAAACGCGGTACCCAGGCGCAACGGGATCGAGAGCAATCTCTTGCACCGTCTTGTCAAGTTGGAAACAGAGCGAGGGCGTGCACACAAATCGGCGACCTCGATACTCTTGATCGTGCTCCAGATGAACGTGCCCACTGGCGACAAACCGGACATTTGCATAGTTGTCCAAAAGGTTCAGCAGCGCCAGGCTGTCGCCCAGCATCATACGATCCATCGCCCGAACGCCGATGGGAAGCACGTGGTGGTGGAGAAAAAGCACGGTGGGCATCTTCGGTCGCGCATCCAGTATGCTGCGCAGCCACTTTTGCTGGTCACCTCCCAGCTTACCGGCAGATGAGTCAAGGCCAACGAACACCCGGCCTTCTTTTTCGAAAGACCAACAGAGCTCGTTCTGCACTGCATTGTTGCTCAACAAAACGCGGCGAAATGCGCCGGAATCCTGGTCGTGATTGCCACGAACGGCATAGACAGGTATAGGCAGATGCCGGATCAGAGATCGGTAGCGTTCATAGTCCTGAGCACGGCCTTCCATACCGCCGATATCGCCACTGTGCACAACAAAAGCAGCGTCAGGATAACGATCGCGGATATCTCGCACAGCCTGGTCCAAAATCTGTGTAGGGCGTGTGCCCTCAAGCTCATCCCGGTCACCCAAGACGTGTGTGTCTGTGATCTGGATAAACGCAAGCATGTTCGTTTCCCCTCCTGACGCTATCCGTTCGGAAGAATGTAGGATAATCGCGCAGGCATTCTCACTTGATCGCAACGTCACGACCCAGGCCCGGGATGATCTGTAACTCGCCACGATAGTCAGTCACCTTGCCTGTCGTCCGCACCATGATACCAATCGCCAGGCGCTCCTTCTGTGGTACAACGTCGTAAATATTCTGCCACAACAACAACGTCACCCGCCCGCTGCCATCATCAAGCAGATACTTGATGCCTTGAGAAAAAGGGTTGATCTCGATGACCTGTCCCTCGATGGTCACGATCCGGTCTACATCAACAGCAGCCAGGTCACCTATCCGGGTAAGGATAGTGTCCTCTGGTGCGACAATGGCGATAATGACTACATCATCCGTAGCTCGAGGCACCACCTCCAACTCTCCCTCGTAATCTTGCACTCCGCCTGTTGCACGTACTGTATTGCCAACGACGAATTGCGCCATATCGACGAGTTGGACATACAATGCTTGCGGCACCCAGAGCGCAACCCGCCCCGATCCATCATCTAGGTAAAACTTGACCCCGGCGGACAAGCTCGTCGCTTCCACAATCCGCCCCTCAATCGTCACCTGCTGACCGATCTGTGACGCGTTCAGGGCACCGGTCGAAACCATCCGCACGCCCGGGGTTGGCGTCATTGTCAGCGTTGGTGGCACAGGTGTCGCAGTGGGCGCCGCCGCAGGCGTCGGAGTCATGGCCAGTGTAGGAATAGGCGTCGTCGTAGGCACGGGTGTCTCGGTAGATGCTGGTTCTGTCGTTGGTTCCGGGGTCGCAGTCGGGATAGACGTAGGCAACTGCTCCTCACCTATCGATCTGTGCTGTGGCAGGATCACAACATCCAGAGGCAGTTCAGGAATGAGCTCCAGTTCCCCTTTGTACTCGGTAACGATACCCCGCACATCGAGCCATGTCCCAACACGAAGGTCGGCGCGCTCGGTTATGCCATCCAGAACATCAGGCCACAACACAACCGCCACGTCTGCCCCACTGCCATCATCAAGCATGCACTTGACGCCGGTCGACATCTGTTGCACGTGGACAATTGCACCGGCGACTTGCACCATACGATCGATGTCTTGGGAAACGAGCTCGCTGGCCGCTTTTCGCACCGCGATCTCGATGCTCTGCGACAGTCTGGACAGTCCATCCGATCTATCGAGTACAATCTGAGGCGTTTCCCCGTACAATGAAACCGCGCCGCGCACGCGAACCGACTCACCCGCGACAACTCGGATCGGTTCTCCGTTCAGACGTATCAAGTCGGCAGTATAGGTGACACCGATCTCGCCCGTCCTGTCACGAACCACCAGAACGACAAGTCCGTCATACGGAGATCTGCGTTCGCGCACTTGGGCTTCCACCACGACTTTTTTACAATCCATACCCCTACAAGCATCTTGAGCCGTGATATCACCGATCATCATCTCGACCGGTGCTGGACGTTCCACACTGACGTGCTCGGGTATACCTACCACCAATGAAACCAAGTCCTTTTTGACCTTGAGCGTTCCCGCAACCGTGACCACATCTCCCGTAGACGGCACGCCGTTCGCCGCAATCAAGGCTTGGCTTTCCTGGTGATAGGCGGACACCATCATTTGCCCGCTTCCGTCATCAAGCCAAAAAGACAGATAACCCGATTGATCATCATAGGCTGGTGTTCGTATGACCATCCCGCGCAACCTGACATATGCCCAATTCATTGTATTGAGCGCATCGCGAATGCGAATCGCCGGAATGTCGACCCGGCGGGCAACGAACCAAAGCGCCAACAAACCAAACACGGCCAGTGCTACAGCACCATACCGCAAGACACGCAGCGGGAGCCGCTTGGAAACGTGGGCATTACAGTTGGGACAATTCTCCTGGGCACCAACAAAACGCCCACAACTGGGACAGTGCGTGACTGGGCTTAACTGTGAGGAAGGCTCGTGGGACATGTCTACCTCCGAATCGGTCGGGCCAGCTCCATAGCATCATACTTGATCTGGTATAGATTGTCAAGGTGCGTGGTTGTGTGCTATAATGAATATACTCGTGGCATTGTATTTTGGGCACAGAAAGAGGCACGTTTGTGAATACCCCACACATACTTGTTGTAGACGATGAACCTGGAGTCTTGGATGTCTGTGCACGCTCGTTACGCAGACAAGGGTTTGAAGTAACGACTGCGTCTGATGCGAAAACGGCAAGGATTCTCCTGCAGTCCCACACCGTCGACCTGCTGATCTCGGATATGAAAATGCCAGGAGAAAGTGGCGTTTCACTGCTTCAAGCCGTGCACGAAACCTCACCAGACTTGCCTCTGATGATCATTACTGCGTATCCAGAGTCAACCTATGTTGACGCAGCCCTCGAACTGAATGTCAAAGCATTTGTTCCCAAACCATTTGATATATCGGTTTTCGTTCACGAAGTGAAACGAAGCCTGGGCTTGCGAGAGAGTCAACCCCCAAAAACGGAACCGGATATCACCGAATTTGTATCTGTCTTTGTCGAGGAACTGCGCAGACATCAGGTACCCGTATTGGAGGGGACACTAGAACGCGACCCCGAAACCGGGCGCGTCATCCTCATCCCAGAAAACAGCGATGGGCGGATTCCAGTCGAGGACTGGCTGTTGGGTTACACCAAAGGAATGCACATCTATCTGACCGTACTGCCTCACTCTGGGTAGTTCGCTTGAGGAATAACCCTGCCCTAATCTAAAAGTGCATCCTGCAAAGAATGTACAAATGTCACCGTCTGCCGCAAAAGACGGATACGCTCCTTGTCTTGCGCCAGTTCGCGCGCCTGTTGCGGAGCCATTCCACTGACTATGACGCCAGAGACGATCAATCTCCAGGCCTGCAGCATCTTGATAAATGCATCCAGCCCCTTTTTGTCAAACTCGGCGCCGCTGATGTCTACCACCAAACGGTAAAGAGAGCGCTGGCAGAGCCTGGAAAACATCATGTCCTGGATTCCCTGCATGCGTTCCAGGTCACAGTAGCCAACAACCACCAGGATCCCCTCACCACGGTCGCTCTCTATCAGTGGCGCCTCCAGTTTGTGGACGGTCTCTAATAGCCCCTGCCTTTGTTGAACTGAATCCTGTAACTGAGACAATGCTTGCTCCAGTTCTTTGGTTTTTTCAGCTACATCAAGGCGACCACGTCTCACCCACGATAGTGCATCCAGTAGCGATCGTGCAAACATATAGACACAGAACGCGACCGCGGCAAAAACGACAATGGTTTGATAGGTCATATATTCTGAACGAAAGACGGCCCAAGTCAGAATAACAGCTTCTATGCCAATGGCAGCCAACCCGGCGATAGGCCACAAGAGTGACAAAACAGCCACCGCAGCAACCGCAAACAAAGGCACCGCACCGGCAACCTGATCAAAACCCATAACGAATGACAACGGAGGTACCCCAAGCAAAAGCAATGCGACGACCACAGCCACAAACTGTGTTGCGCCCGGCCATCTGTTCAAAAGAATCAACATCCCCCCCAGAACAGATGCCGCAACGGCGCCTGTGCCGGTCATGGTCCACTGAGAGCGCAGGATACTTGATATGATCACAAACCCGACGGCAACGAGTGCCAGCACAATAACCGTCTTGATAACCTTGCGTACCGCAACCATAGCGTTCTCCTACGCCCCCAACAAACACCCTATCTGCCAACCTCGATCACGGCCTTGATCACACCTTCTTTGTAAGAAGCGACCAGCTCGTATGCCTGGCTGGCCCTGTCCAACTTGAAATGATGCGTGATCAGGTTATCCAGGTCAATCAATCCATCTTTAACCATCGCGATCGCCCGAGGGTAGGTGTGTTTCATTCGCCGCACGTATTTGATCGTCACCCCTTTTCGTCGCACCGAATGAGCCGGGAACACAGCCATATCCTCACGGGGGATACCGACCATCATCATCTTACCACCCCGCCGGACCATGTTCGCCGCCTGTGTCGTCGTTTCTTGATCGGCCCACGCGGCCTCAAAAACCACGTCAACCCCGCGTCCTGCCGTCTGTTCCATCACCCATGCCACCGGATCGCCAGCATCGGCCTTAAAAGCCGCTGTCGCCCCCATCTTTTTGGCGACCTCTAGCCGCTCTGCAACCAGGTCAGTGACAAAAGCCGCCCGCGCACCTGAGAGGCGGGCCACTTGCAGCGTTAACAGACCGATCGGTCCGGCACCGAGAATGGCCACGGTATCGCCGGGACGCAATTTGGCCAACGACACAGCGTGCAAGGCAACGCCTAACGGCTCTAACGCCGATCCTTGCGCGTCGTCAATCTCGTCGGGAATCGGAAAACACAATTCGGCTGGGTGAACCATATACTCTTGCAGCGCGCCCGGCGTGGGTGGCGTGCTGCAAAACAAAATGTTCTCGCACAGGTTGGGATGCCCCTCCAGGCAGAACTCGCACTTGCCACACGAGATCGCCGGCTCGACAGACACACGCGAGCCCACCGCCGGACCTTCCACGCCGGGACCAAGCGCCACGATGCGCGCTGAAAACTCGTGCCCGATCACATACGGTTCGGTCACCTTGTCATCCCCAATGCCACCATCCAGGAAATAGTGGACACCTGAACCACAAATGCCCACGGTCAAGACCTGTAACAGCACCTCTCCCGGTCCGGGTTCCGGTACTGGAATGTCGTCGATTCGCATATCGCCAGGCCCATACAATCTTGCTGCTTTCATGTAAACGTTATCCTCCATCAACTGGGGCACGGTTCGGCAAACCAAACACTCGCATCGTGCCAGAAAACCATTGCTCAACCACACGAAGACATAACCGCGTCTCTCAAACTACAGTATAGCACAAAACCAGACAGGCGGTCAAAATTGCCCGCGTATCCGGCCTGTGCTATACTGGTGCCAACCAGTATCTCTTCAACAAAGGGTTGTATGAAAACGCGCATTGATACCTTGCTCGTAGAGCGCAATCTGGTCTCGAGCCGCAGCAAGGCCCAACGCCTTGTGATGGCAAACCAGGTCACCGTAAACGGGCAGCAAGTAACCAAGCCGGGAACCAGGGTCGACACAGATGCCGAGATCGCGATCGTCGAATCACTGCCCTATGCCAGCAGAGGGGGATTCAAGCTGGAAGAGGCACTAGACGCCTTTCGAGTCGACGCCACCGGCCTCGTCGTGGCCGACGTGGGCGCATCCACCGGTGGCTTTACCGACTGCCTGCTTCAGAGAGGAGCCAGACGCGTCTACGCCATCGACGTGGGATACGGTCAACTGGCCTGGACGCTGCGCCAGGATCCGCGCGTCGTCGTGATGGAACGAACCAACGCCCGCTATCTCGAAAGTTTGCCCGAGCCGGTCGACCTGGCAACAGTCGACGCGTCTTTCATCTCCCTCACCTTGCTGCTGCCCCGGATCGCCGGATGGCTAAAATCTGAGGGCACCGTCATCCCCTTGATCAAACCCCAATTTGAGGCGGGAAAGGATCAGGTCGGCAAAGGCGGCGTCATCCGCGATCCCAAAATACATCATCAGGTCCTGGCGCACATCCTGACCTGGGCGGCTGAAAACGGCCTGCCCCCCTGCGGCCTGGTTCGTTCGCCGCTCAAAGGGCCTTCGGGCAACATCGAATTTCTGGCCCTGCTCAAAAAATCGACATCCCCTTTACCGTGGAATCATTCCGAGGCCATCCAGGCTGTACTCTCTGCCCCGGCAGACGATCAAGAAACACGCCTCAATGTCACGTAAACCCCGGCCCCAACGCCCACAAACATCCTTTCACGATCGTTAGTCGCGCAATCGGACCTCTGCCAGACACAGTCGGGTAAAAACCCACGGCGCACCCAATCCACCCCACAACCCCATCAGCCCGTAGCGGACAAAGCGGAACAAGAGCGCCGGTTCGAGGCCGGAAAAGGCGGCCTTTAACCCGGCATACAGGCCAAAAAGCACGGCGATCCCGAGCGCGTAGCGCAGCAGCCGTTTCCACCACACGCCCGCACTTTCAAAACCAATCCAGCGGCGTTCCAGCACAAATCCCACCCCCATCCCCATCAACGTTGCTCCCGCAGTAACACTGGCCTCATCGGGCATCAGGATCATCGTCAAAGCCGGAATCGCCAGCGCGATCCCGAGCTGCCAGACCAACCCGGCTTTAGCCAGTCTGGTTTCCACCTTGGGTTCCAACCACAAATAGAGCAAGACCAGCGCCACCCCCAAGACGTACCCGCCAAGAATATCTTGTGGAAAATGAACAGCCAGATAGATGCGGGAAAGAGGAATGAGGATCACCAACAGTGCGGCGACCACCCACAACCAGGTACGCTTGAACCGAGACGCCAGGTAGCCCCAGATGACGACACTGTTTTGGGTATGCCCGCTGGGAAATCCGCCGCCGAGGGCCTCATAGCGTTCCCTGGCCTCCTCGATCGGGTACGCGAACAGGTGCTGTATGCGGTCGGGGGCCACATCGAAGGGACGCGGCAGATCGACCAGCCACTTGACCACCGTGTTCAAGTAGGCGGACAGGAGAAAGAGAATCGTCAGACGGGCCCCGGTGCGGCGATCGAGGCACCAGTAAACGAACGGCATGAGCAGCAGAAAAAACATCTCGTTCCCCAGAAAGGTCATAAACTCGAACGGCACAACAAAACCGGGAACAGACTGGCGCAATCCAAGGATAAAGTCAATACCCCACTCAAACAAACGATCCATTTGATGCCTCCTTTTCCTGACCCCTCTTCAGGAGAAGGGCTTGCTGGCAGCTCGTGTGAATATGCACCGCGCCGGATATAAAGACCACAGCACCACCGGCACGACGATCCTCCCGTTATGCCAATAACCGTGCATGGGCAGCGCCAGAATCTCAAGAAAAATCAGACTTTCCTACGCACCACCGCGCTTAACGCCAGCAAGATCACGGCATTGCTGGGCGTCAATTCTTCCGAGACGCCATACCACATCTGGCATTTGCGGAACCCGGCCGTTCCTTTGAGATTTACCTCGCGGATAACCCGGCCAAAACGTGGATTCCGCCACTCAAAGCCAAAGAACCGGCGTGGTTCACCCCCGTCCGGCGCAGCACAATCCACCGCATCGGCCCCATACAGAACCTGCCCACGCCAGTCAAGAATGTTGAGACCATAGCGGATGGGGATCGTCTCGATAAACCCGTCCTCATAGACAATCTCATACCAGCCGAGTAATTCTGCCGTATCGGCCGGATTATAGATCTGATGAAAGGCCATCAGATTCTGGCCGGGCCTGGCGCAAGCGTGCAAAAAGATCAAGCTGCTTGCGTCTTGACCGATCTCGATCCCGCATACCTCACCTGCCAGGCTCTGCCCCCCTTCGCCCGCCGAGCCAACCACAATCGCCTTGCGGCCGTTGGTCAAGCCGGGATCGATCAGCTCAAACGGCTTGCCGTCCACCTGCACTTTCCCGACCGCCAGCCCAGACAGCAGGTCCTGCCCCATTACCTCGCCACCGGCCGGGGCATTGAGATAAGGCGTGATGTCGACGGGCACAACCGGATCACCATCTTGACTGGGCTCGGCCCGCGTACAGAGAGTCCTTCGCAGCGAGGGCATCATTCCTCGCACTGCTGCCAGAAAACGTTCCTCGGCCAACTGGTGCCTGGACCATAACAGATTTGCACACCCCAAAAAGTCGACCAACAAATCCTTGCCGAAATTCAGCTCGGTCGTAGCTGCCCAGGCCGAAGGCGCACCGCCCAGGACACTGCTCCGTGCGCTCCGCCGGGCCCAATCCTGGATGTCCAGACCGAAATTGCCATAGACCTGCTTGAACCCCCACTCGGCCAGCTTGAGATCGTTATCCTCGCCCTTGTATCCGTGCGGTACCAACCAACCCTCGCTGTCGGCCCAGAACCAGTTAAAGATCAGCATATCCTTGGGAACCTGTTCCCTGACCTGGCGTTCAGACAGCGCCCCTGGCACACGATAGGGCTGCCCGTTGGCCGTGACCCGATCGCGCAAGCCCTTGTTGCGAACGCTCTCCATCAAGTGATCGCCCCACATCGCCACCCCGATCCCGCGTTGGTGCAGGTAGTGATAGATTTTGCTCAGATCCTGGATAAACAGCTCACCATAGTCTTTACCCCGGCACCGTTCGCACACATCCACCGGCATGCGCCATTCATCGTGCCCGATGTGCACCATGCTTGGCCGCATCACCTCGATATATTCATCCATCACGTCGAACAACAGATCGTAACTTGCGGGATTCAACGGACAATACGTATCAGGCCACCTGGCGTGTTGGATCTCGGCCAGGTCGCGGTGCCGAGCCAAAAGATAGTAGACATGCGTCAGGGAAGGGATCTCGGGAATGACCTGGAGGTGGTGGGCGGTGGCATACCGCACAAGGTCTGCCACCTCTTCTTTCTCCAGAATCCCGCCGTCGGCCGCGTCGTGGTGGGACGAGTTCTGATATTCTCCGTTGGGGCTCACCGGCTCGTTGCAGCGACGGTAATCCACGTCCTGGGCAAACGCAATGGACCCGGCATTAAGCTCGGGATGGCGATCGAGGCGTATGCAGGCATTCACTTCTAGAATGAGCGTGTTGAATTTGAACAAAGCTGCAAAATGCCGCACAAAGCGCTTGAAAAACCCAATATGCTCGCGGCCCGGAAGATAAATCCTGAGCCCACGAAACGTCTTGTGCGGCCAATCCCTGATCGACACACCGGGAACACTGAGCACCGCGCCCTCCCGAGCGATCAGCTGGTGCAGCGTCTGCAGCCCATAGAACGCACCTTGCTCGTCACTGCCGGCAACCACGATGATCCGATCTTGTACGTGCAGCACATATCCTTCGGGGCCGGGATCCTCGGCCGACAGGTCGATCGCCTGCTTTTTATGCCAGGCCTGAATCAACGGATTGACGATCGAGCCGATCAAGATGACGTTACCTGTCAACGGTATGTTGGAGACGCGATCGATCGGCATCCCCAAACCATAGCGGTCGGAAAGCTCGGCTGCCAGGAAACGCGCCAGAGCCAGATCGGCCTCCAAAGGGCTCTCTGGAACCAGGATCCGGCACGATTCATCGAGGTTAAATCTAAAATCCAGTAAAGTGACTTTTTGAGGAATCGGAAACAGGTGACGGTTCAGATCTGCCAAGTTGCACCCCCTTTGATGGCATGCGCCACGTACTAGTCCAGGCCAAAGATCGCCCCTCAAGTTATGCCTCTATCCCAAAAGTCTCTGCACTGTATTTGCACCCAGCCGCTTGGTGTAAAAAGCCGACTCGCGCACGGACAAAGGAGACACCTGAAGCCAACCATGCTCCGCCTGGCGCGCGAGTAGAATGGAAAAGAGCCGGCAAGCGCCGCAATCACCCACCCGGTCGCGTATGTCCTGCGCCAGTTCAGGAGCAACCTGGACGATCCGGCCGATCTGTAAGATATCCCCCTGGTCCAGTGCCAAGCAGAATGGCACAGACCTTAGTTTTTCCAGGCCCGTGGCCAGGTCAACATGCCCCAAATCAAACAATCCGGGAGAAAGCTCGTACCAGCAGCAGCTATGAACCCACCCACCGGGATCGATCACAACCTCGGAACACTGGGGATAGGCAAGCTGCGTCCCGGAGAGGAAATGACTGGCGGTTTCCCAACCATCGGCACAATACCGTTCAGCCGTCAGCAAGCCTGCACCCTCCATTTCCAGCGCGTCCAGGTTCTCAAGCACTCGCCCCGAGGGTACCAGTTTGGTGACGCTTTTGCCATAGATATGGAACTCGACGCCGTGTGCCGCGCCATAGGTTTGCAGGTTACACTCCAAAACGTCCCAGGGAAATGCCGGGCGTTGGCGGCGATGGAACATATCGCTGGAAGCTACCTGGAAATAATCCACACCCAGATCCAGCCAGTATTCGACCTGCTTTCTGCGGACGTTTCCCTGGTGATCGGCCAGAGGTAACCCTGTCGTTTGCAGGGCAAGAATGACGTATCCCGCCGCACGTCGCTCGGCAACAGTCCCATGCCCCCCTCGAGGAAAACGGTCCCGAAAGGAACGGATCAGGTATTCAGTCTCTGCGCCGCGCATCAATGCCTCACCGCCGCCCACCAACACATCCTCCAAACGGTAAGTGGATTCAGAGCCCGGCAAATGGGCGATGATCCGGTCAATGTGCTCACGGGTTGACCTCAACCCCGATCGCGAAGAATCGTTATGACAGTGCGCGCACCCCAGGAAACAAAGCGTATGCGGGACCCAGTAAATGCGTTGACTCATCCGATACCTGTCCTTTTGTGTGAAAGCCAATGGTCAATCACAGAACGACCCTTTTTACCCAATCCGCCCCATCTGCTTCAGATAAAAAAACAGTCCGGCCCGATCCACCCAAGAAAACGAGCCAGCCTCCGGCTCTATCTGCTCCGCAATCTGGCGAACGGGCATCCACCGCGCCTGTTCTGTATCGTCTCCCACGACGAGCAGTTCGCCCTCTCCCTGGCAGCGAAAATAGACACCCATTGAATCAACAGGACCCGTAATCGTCTGGTACACAGCCAAAGGTCTCAGGCATTCAACGTTTGTATCCTCGGCCTGCGTCTCTATTCTCGTATCTTGCCCTTGGATATGCGTCAGGACCAGGCCGGTCTCCTCGTGAACCTCACGCGTCAAGGCCTCGATCAGCGGCTCAAACTCTTCCACCCGCCCGCCCGGCAGTTCGATCCACTTGCCTCCTTCGTGAGGTTTGTTGCGGACCTGGACGACGATCTCGACACCATTCGCCGTTTCTCTCTCGATAATCGCTCTCGCGTTCACATGCATGTAATTTCCTCCCTTTATACCGGATCGATCTTTTTGCCCATCATTGCAGTGATCGCAGTATAGCCCATTTTCTCGTACAGCGCCCAGGCGTGGGCATTGTGACCAAAAACGAGCAACCGAATCGTCTCCAATCCCGCGTTCTTGACCTGAGCCTCCAGCAGGCGCAGCGTCTGCGTTCCGTATCCAAGCCGGCGATAGGGCTCAAAAATGCCGATAAAATAGAGCATTGCCGTCCGCGTGCCATACCGTTCGACCATGCCCCACCACAGGTATCCGACATGAGCATCGAGCGTCTCCTCGCGCACGAGATAAAAGAACTGGTTGGGCGAGACGAGCCGGTTCGACAGCACGGGCTGGCACTGCTGCTGCGATACCTGCACAGCGACGTCGGCGGGCACGCTGCCGGCACGTACCAACCCCGAGGCGTAATCGTCGATCACGTATCTGTAAAAGGCGTCGTATTCCTTGTCGATCATGGGTACCAGTTCGATCATGATAAACACTCCCGCCATCAACAAGCCAGAACCCCACACACGGTCAAGCGACTCTTTTGCGCCGATCCGCTTCGGACAGATCATGTCAACTATTTGCGCCCATCCGAGGTGAGCGGATCGCCGCGACAAGACCACCCTTGCTCAACGCACGATGCGACGTCTCGAGATAGTGACGAGATACGTTAGTCATCTCCCTGCCTTCTCTCAACATGCCACTTGGCACTCTATTGTATACGATGTGACATTCTAAGGCAAAATGGACTGGCACAGCACCCAAGAAACGGGTTTTCGCAAGATCAACAGTCCATTGAAGCCTTGCCCAAACTTCCCTCTATTCTTTACTGCTGAAAAAAAAAGATCCATCAAACTTGCGCTTTCGCGTTGCCTGGAGTAAACTAGTGATCCGCCTCAGAGCACCAAGATGGAGCCCGAGCCGGCGGTGCCACCGGCACAGCCGCGTTCGAGCACGTTGTGACCACACAAAAAAGGACCGCGTATGATGACCGCTCAAGATCAAACGATTACCGTCAGCGATTGTGTTTACCATCACACCGATAGCAAGGTCGAGGGTGACTATGTCACTTTGTTTGGCGAGCAGTATTACTGTATCAAAAACTATGACCAGATGCCACCATTCTTTATGAACCTTGTCAGCAGCTCGGATCATTGGATGTTCATCTCGAGTACCGGCGGCCTCTCTGCGGGACGGCGCAATGCCGAATTGGCCTTGTTTCCCTACTATACCGATGACCGGATTACCGAGAATGCTGAAAACACGGGGCACAAAGCCATCCTGTTCATCACCAGAGGCAACCGCACCCATCTGTGGAAACCTTTCTCGACAAAATATGCAGGCCTGTATCGCATTCGCAGAAATCTGTACAAAAACGTCTATGGCAACAAACTGCTCTTTGAGGAAGTCAACGACGATCTGGACGTGACCTATTGTTACGCATGGCGGACCAGCGACAAATACGGATTCGTTAAAACCGTGTGGCTGAGGAATCACTCTGTCGATCGCTGTTCCGTCAACCTGGTCGATGGGCTGCAAAATCTACTGCCGTACGGCGCCACGACGGCACTGCAAAGCTCGTTCAGCAATCTGCTCAATGGGTACAAACGCAACGAGCTTGAGCCTGAAACCGGAATAGGCATCTTTAGCCTCAGTTCCACACTCACCGACCTGGCAGAACCCAGCGAGTCACTCAAAGCAACGACAGCCTGGCAGGTGGGATTTGAGCGTGCTCGATATGCGTTATCCTCACTGCAATTGGAAAATTTTGAGCGTGGATCGGCTATAACCCAGGAAACCGACGTCCGTGGATATCGCGGTGCGTATCTTGTGAACGCCGAGTTTGAACTGGATGGTGGCGCGGAGAAAGAGTGGAGCATCATCGTTGACGTCAACCAGGACAGCAGCGACGTCGTCTCACTCATCAACACACTCAAAAAAGGCTCAAGTGCGTTGAAAACACAACTCGAACGCGACATCGACGCGTGCACCGTGGATCTGGTCGCCCTCGTCGCCAATGCAGATGGCTTGCAACTCTCGGGCGATCACCTCGGCGCGACACATCATTTCTCCAATGTCTTGTTCAATATGATGCGCGGCGGGATTTTCGTGGACAATCACAACGTGAGTACAGCCGACCTGCGCGAGTTTATCAACACCCGAAACCGGGAGACTCTGCACAGGCATCAAGCATTCTTTGCTGCACTCCCACCCAAACTCGGCATCGACGATTTGCTCGAGCGCGCGGCAGAGACCCAATCGGCAACGCTCGAGCGCTTGTGTTACGAATACCTGCCGCTCACGTTCAGCCGCAGGCACGGCGATCCGAGCCGTCCCTGGAACCAGTTCTCGATCAATTTGAAAAACCCGGACGGTACAAAAAAACTGGATTATCAGGGTAACTGGCGAGATATCTTTCAGAACTGGGAACCATTGGCCTGCTCGTACCCCGAGTTTGTCGAGGGAATGATCTGTCGGTTTCTCAACGCAACGACCGTTGATGGTTACAACCCTTATCGAGTGACCCGTGATGGCATCGAATGGGAAGCCCCAGCGCCAGACGATCCTTGGGCAAACATCGGATATTGGAGCGATCACCAGATCATCTATCTGCAAAAGCTGCTCGAGATTTCATCAAGGACTCACCCCGGCAGGCTGGAAACGATGCTGGAACGCAGACTATTCAGCTATGCCAACGTGCCCTACCGGATCAAAGAGTACGCTGCGTTGCTTGAGGACTGGTACGATACGATCCATTTCGATCGCACGTTGGACCAAGAGATCCAGGAAACGGTAGCGGAAATGGGAACCGACGGCAAGCTGATCCTGGATTCCGATCGTCGCGTCTTTCATGCCAACCTGACGGAAAAGCTGCTCGTTCTGCTGCTGGCCAAGCTGTCCAATTTCGTGCCTGAAGGGGGCATCTGGATGAACACGCAGCGCCCAGAGTGGAACGATGCCAACAACGCCCTGGTGGGCAAGGGGCTGTCCGTCGTGACAGCGTGCTATCTGCGTCGATTCATTGTCTTTTGCCGGGAGTTGTGTGCGGGTTCCGGGCTGGCAGAGGTAGCGCTTTCACAGCAAGTAAGAGCCTTCTTTGATGCCGTATACCGTGTCCTGGAACGACACAGCGGGATGCTGCACACGCCCTTGAACGACAGGCAGCGCAGAGCCGTGATGGATGAGCTCGGTCAGGCAGGCAGTGACTATCGTTGGAACGTTTACCAAAACGGCATCTCGGGAGAGTTTGTTACTGTGGACCTGGATAGACTGCTGGCCTTTCTCGACCTGGCCCGGCAATACATAGAGCACACGATTCGGGCAAATGAGCGGCCCGATCGCCTGTATCATGCCTACAATGTACTGCGCATCGATGCTGACAGCGCATCGGTCGATCATCTCCACGAAATGCTCGAAGGACAGGTGGCGGCCCTGTCATCGGACATGCTGTCGGGCGAACAATCGCTTGCCCTGTTACAGAGTTTGAGAAACAGCAGCATGTATCGCGCAGATCAGCACAGCTATATGCTCTATCCCGACCGGGATCTGCCGGGCTTTATGCACAAAAACTGTATGTCTCAGCAAGAGATTCAAGGCTCGGCCTTGATCACAACGCTCGTTGAGCGAGGCGACTGCACACTGGTGGTCAGAGACGAGAACGGCACCTACCATTTTAACGGCAGCTTTAGGAATGCCCGTGATGTACAGAGAACGCTGGGCGAGTTGAGAAAATGCGAACCTTATACGGCACTGGTAGACGCTGAAACCAACCAGATCCTCGCCTTGTTCGAGCACGTCTTTAACCACAGCGCGTTTACCGGTCGTTCTGGGACGTTCTTTGCCTACGAAGGCCTGGGCAGCATTTATTGGCATATGGTATCCAAGCTCTTGCTCGCGGCCCAGGAGGCATTTTTCCAGGCCGTCGAACGTCAAGAGTCACAGGCAACCATCCAGGCCCTGGCAGACGCATATTATGACATTCGCCAGGGCATCGGTTTCAACAAGACGCCAGACGTGTACGGCGCTTTTCCAACCGATCCATATTCTCATACACCGGCAGCACAAGGCGCCAAGCAGCCTGGGATGACTGGTCAGGTCAAGGAAGAACTCGTCACCCGGATGGGTGAGCTGGGGGTATTCGTCGAGCGAGGCACCCTCTCTTTTCGTCCCCTATTGCTGAGAAACATCGAGTTTATCAGCACAGCCACCGTCTTTGAGACTGTTGACGTGCATGGTCAAAAACAGTCTATTGACCTGCCACGCGGTTCATTGGCATACACTTTTTGCCAGGTACCCATCGTATACATCGCCGCCAAGCAGAACAAGATCGAGGTCCATTATGCAGGCGGCCATGTGCACGAGATCGCGGGAATGAGCCTGGATCAAAAAACCAGCCGGCACATCTTGAGTCGCGACGGCTACATCAGGCAGCTTACCGTATCTATCCATGAGACATTCGCCCAGGACAAAACGTAGCCTGGACATAGCGGATCTCGATCGCTCTACGGCTACGATGCTCTCTCTTGCAGAGCCGCCTTGACCCGCTCCGGCGTAAAGGGGATCTCGCGCAGGCGGACGCCAACCGCGTCAAAAACCGCGTTGGCAATCGCCGCCGAGGCCGGCCCTTGTGCTCCCTCGCCGATCCCCAGATAGGGCTGGCCGGAACGATTGAGCAGCAGTGTCTCGATGTGTGGCGCGTCGTGAAAGCGCAGGATCGGATAACCGGCCCAATCGACGCTGCGGATGCCGTATGGGTCAAAGGTCACCTGTTCTTTGAGCGTCCAACTGGCCGACTGGATAAACGCCCCCTGGAGCTGGTTGCTCAACCCCTCCGGGTGGACGATCTGCCCCACGTCGGCGGCGATCACGGCCCGTTCCAGGCGAATGCGACCGCTCTCCCGGTCCACGCTCAAGTCGACGGCCACCGCCACGACTCCCTGCCGGTTCTTGTACTGGGAAAAGGCTATGCCCCGTCCACGGCCATCGGGCTGACGGCCGGCATGTCCAGCCACCAGAGGCATCTTTTTAACCACCGCATCGATCACCGCCCGCGCCCGTTCGTCCTCCAGGTAACGCAGGCGGAATTCCACCGGATCCATACCAGCCGCGTGGGCCAGCTCGTCCACAAACGATTCGATCGCAAAGACGTTGGCATAGGACCCCAGCCCGCGCAGCGCCGAAACGCGCAAAGGGCTGTCGGCCACAAAATGCTTGACCACGCGCTTTTGAGGAAACGTGTACGGCGGGTTGGCGTTGCGGTGAACCCCACTCTCGGCCCCTCTGCTGGGTCCAGGTTGAGGCGGCGTAAACGGCCGGGCCAGGTACCAGGCTGCCAGCAAGCCTGACTCCTCACCGCCCGCGCGAGGCCGGCTCGTGTGGGTGTACCCCCACACGTCGTGATCCCAGTCGATCACCTCGCCCGCTGCATTCAGACTGGCCTGCATCTTGACCACCGTCGCCGCGCCATACGGCTCCCAGGCGTT
>JAFGJF010000240.1 GCA_016929205.1 Anaerolineae bacterium | reverse complement strand
GACGATAGGATGGGGTGTGTGGCTTTGCTGCGTTTGCTCGAAACGATCAAGCAGGAGGGCATCATTCCCCATCATCCCACCGTTATCGCCTTTACGGTGCACGAAGAAGGCGGCGGGCAAGGCGCCAAAGTGCTCGCTCAGCGTGAGAGGCCGGAGGTTTTCGTCTCAATCGACGGCTGTCCAATACCTCCGGGCGCACCGCTGGAGCTCGATGGGCGACCTGGCATATGGAGCAAGGACTCCCTTACTCACTATGACCAGCGCCTGGTGAAGGCATTCTGCCAGGCTGCACTGGACGCAGGGACAGAACTGCAACCAGTGGTCTTTACCAGCGCGTTTAGCGATGCGGGTGCGGTTTATGCTGCAGGTGCTGCCTCCCGCGTGGTATGCCTGGGACAAGTGCGGGAGAACAGCCATGGCTACGAAGTGGCGCGGTTGTCTGTATTCGATAACCTGATCAAGACGTTGGTCCGATTTGTTGCTTGCTGGGAGGGCTGACACTGCCGGCAAAGAGGCGTGACAATGAACGATAACTCGAGGTTGAGATCGATTGGCAAAGGCGTCGGAATAGCGCTTGTCATTGTCATTCTGGTTGCCACCATAGTTGTGATTTTTCCGCAATCCTGGCAGCATCAGTTTCGAACCCTGGCGACGCTGCGCCAAGTCGACGATTATCCGTTATATGTGATGCACTACACTGCAGGCTATGAACTGAATTTTCTGCACGATAGAACACAGGCCAAGAGCGAGCCGCAAGGTGAGAGCAGTTGGGCGTGTACTTGTTTTGCGTCCTCAACACCAGATGGCGATTGGATATTTGGGCGAAACTTTGATTGGCACAATCGCCCTACGCTGGTTTTGTTTACACACCCGTCTGGCGCCTATGCCTCGGTGTCTATGGTGGATATCGCCTACCTGGGCTTCACTGGCGATGAGAGGTTAACCTGGATCAACCGTTGGCGACTGTTGGATGCACCCCAATGGCCGTTTGATGGCATGAACGAGATGGGATTGGCTGTGGGGATGATGGCGGTGCCCTATGCGCAGGATAGCCAGGACAGCCGAAAAACGCCCATCGGCTCTTTGGGCGTGATCCGCTTGCTCCTGGATTATGCTAGAGATGTGACAGAAGCTGTCTCGTTGCTAGAAGGCTATCGTGTCGATTTTGGCGGCAGCCCGCCTGTGCATTATCTCATCGCTGATGCGGCAGGGCGTTCAGTTGTGGTTGAATTTGTCGATGGCGAGACGCGCATCGTTTCTCCCGGAGAAGCATGGCAAGTGTCGACGAATTTCGTCATCTCGGACGATATGCCGCAAGGTGCCCATTCAGCCTGCTGGCGATACAATTTGGCGTACGAAACGCTGGAAAATGCGGCGGAAAAGGTTTCTCCACAGGATGCACTGGCACTCTTGGAACAGACATCACAACAGAATACAATGTGGTCCGCGGTCTACAATATGACAAGCGGGGACATTCTGGTCGCGGTGGGGAAACAATACGATCGCGTCAAATCGTTCAAGCTGGCGCGATGATGAGCATGTTTTTCACATCGAGGAGGGGATGATGAAACGGTCACAAATTAACACCATTATACGCGATGCAGACGCATTTATCCAGTCTCGCAGCTTTTACCTGCCACCTTTTGCCTATTGGTCGCCGCAAGACTGGACGAAGAAGGGGGCACAAGTCAGTGAAATCGTTCAGAACGATCTAGGGTGGGACATCACGGACTATGGCTTAAACCGATACAATGAGGTGGGCCTGTTTCTATTTACAATCCGCAACGGCAATCCACAAAATCTCAAGACCATGCAGGGCAAAATCTATGCCGAGAAACTGCTCATTGTGGGCGTCGATCAAGTCACACCGATGCATTTTCACTGGCACAAATGCGAGGACATTATCAATCGCGGTGGGGGACGACTTGTCATCCAGCTTTACAACTCGACGCCGGATGACAAGCTGGATGATTCGGACGTGATGGTCAGTATGGATGGCGTGCGTTATACGGTCAAGGCTGGCGATACGGTCGAGTTGAGACCTGGCGAGAGCATCACTTTGCCTACACGATTGTATCACAAATTCTGGGGAGCCGGTGAACGGATTCTCGTGGGTGAGGTCTCGGTGGTAAACGACGACAAGCGGGACAATCGGTTTTATGAGCCGGTGGGCCGTTTTCCCGAGATCGAAGAGGATGAACCGCCGTTGTACCTGTTGGTGCAAGATTATGCCAAATACTATAAATTTGGCAGGATATGACTTTTTCCGCAAGCTGACACATTGTAGATCGGACAGAAAGGCACACAATGAACGACGCACACTTGGCAGCTTTGTTGAATGCTCCGCGAGATGCAAATGCACACGAGCTGGTTGTACGTTACGCTCCGCTTATTCGTTTTGACAGCCGAGAACCTTTTCTGCCTTTGGCTGCAGGATACACCATTTTCTATGACGACGGAACATCATCTTCTTTTCGCCAAGGACACAAGATCGAACTGCAACCTGCGGGAAAAGTGCCTGCCGAATTGGGAATCGAATTTGCTATCTGGTGGGATTGGGATATCGGCCACTTGTACGAACTGGAGCATATTTGGATCTTTATCGACGCGGCAGGTCGTGTGGTCCGCGGTGAGGCGAGCTGGCATGGCGATCAGCACGATATGCAGCTGGATGGCCGGCTTTGGTTAGAAGGCGATCATCTCGTTGTTTTCAGCGAACCCGGCAAGCACGCATTTGCCCCGACGCCAGACTGGTTTAGAGAGCGTCAGCAAGAGTTCAAACGCTCCGAGACGTGTGATCTAGCCGGAGTGGGCGGTGTATTGGTAACACGCTACATTCAAGATCGTGTTCGAAAAACGCCATTCAACGACCTACTGGTACGAAGTTACCTGGCGCAGCAAGCTTTCGAACCAAGTTGGACATTTGATCACATATTCCGGTTTACGCCAGAGATGTTGGTTCCATGGCCTGCCTTGCAAGCATGGATGCCGGGACGAGTGAATCACTGGCTGGATAAGTTGAGACATATGGTAGAACCAGCTCAATACCGGTTTTGGCGCATTGGCCATCGCGGCGCACGCGCATACGAACCGGATAATACGCTGCGCAGCTTTCGTAAAGCAGCCGACCTGGGCGCAGATATCGTTGAGCTGGACGTGCAATGCACAGCCGATGACCAAGTTGTCGTGATCCACGATACATGCCTGATTGGTCCAGACAATCATATATTGCAGGTACGCAAGAGCACACTAGCCGAACTTCAAGCTATTGACCTCGGGGCAGGCGAACGTGTGCCGACTTTGAGCGAAGCGCTCCAGGTTTGCGAGCAGGAGAACATGGGGGCTTACATTGAGATCAAAGACGGCGCGACAATTCCCGCCGTGGTAAAAGCCATTGAAAAATACGAACATTGTATCGTCGGTTCGTTCAGGCCTGATTGGCTGGCTGACATCAAATCGCTTGCATCACAAACTCCCACCTCAATTCTGTTCAGTTCTTCCCATTTGGATGCTGTCATGCTGGCACAGTCGATTGGAGCCGATTACGTGCATCCCTGCTGGGAACGATTTGATCACCCCAGCTCTTTGCTAACAACAGAATGGTTGGAAAACGTGCGTAAAGCAGCACTGGGTATCATCTGTTGGCACGAAGAACGGCCTGAAGAGATTGCCTCTTTGCGCCAGGCCGGCGTCGACGGGATCTGCAGCGATGCACCAGAACTGCTCTTGTAATACATCGCCAGTACAGGAGGGATGTTGCGTTGGCCGAATATGAAGCGATTGTGGCGGGGCACATTTGCCTGGATATCATCCCCGATCTAAGCGGGACCGCTATCGGTCAGTTTCAGCAGATATTCCAACCAGGCCGGCTGATAGAGATTGGCCCGGCAACGTTTTCCACCGGTGGCGCGGTGTCAAACACCGGGTTGGCTCTGAATAAATTGGGGATCAAAACCCGGCTGATGGGCAAGATCGGTGACGATGCGTTCGGACAAGCAGTCAAACAAGTTATTTCTTTGTTTGGCACTGATCTGGCAGATGGCCTGGTCGTCGATTCAGCGAGCAGCACCTCGTACACGTTCATTATCAGCCCTCCCGGCGTGGACCGTATGTTCTTGCATTCTCCCGGTGCGAACGACAGCTTTGGCGCCGACGATGTACTGTACACCGCCCTGTCTGGCGCACGGCTCTTTCATTTTGGCTACCCGCCGCTTCTCAAACGAATGTATCAAGACAATGGTGCGCAACTCGTTCAGCTGTTTCGCCAGGCCAAGGAGACGGAAATTACCACATCGCTCGATATGGCTCTGCCCGATCCGGCCTCTGCAGCGGGCCAGGTTGATTGGGTCTCGCTTCTGAATGATACGCTCCCCTATGTAGATGTCTTTGTGCCCAGCATCGAAGAAATTCTGTACATGGTTCGACCAGGGGTCTATGACGCGCTGCGGAATCGTGTCCAAGATGGCAACATCTTGCCACTGCTTACGCCAAGACTGCTTTCCGACCTGGGTACCCAACTTCTCGATATGGGCGCAGGGATAGTGGCTTTAAAGCTGGGCGATCGCGGGCTCTATCTGCGCACCACAGACGCGAATCAACTCGCTGTGCTAGGGCGTGCGGCACCTTCCAATCCAGTCGCTTGGGCAAACGCAGAACTGTGGTCACCTTGTTTCAAGGCCGACCTGGTAGGCACAACCGGCGCTGGGGATGCGACAATCGCTGGCTTTTTGAGTGCCCTGCTGCGCGGCTTGTCACCCCAAGAGGCGGTGACAATGGCTGTGGCTGTAGGGGCATGTAATGTCGAAGCCGCCGACGCACTAGGCGGGTTGCGCACTTGGGATGAAACGTTGCGACGCATTACTGATGGATGGGCTAAACATCCACTGTGCATTGATGCGCCAGGGTGGGTGTTTGATGACACCAACCAACTTTGGTTCAAGATGGCATAATCTGTTTTAGTTCGCTGACTTGGGAATGGATACATGATTATTACCGTGAGTCTTAACCCTTCACTAGATAGAACACTTGCTGTGCCCAGGTTGAACTTGGGCGAACTCAACCGCGCCAAGCTTCTGCGCCTTGACCTGGCTGGCAAAGGGATGAATGTCTCGCGAGCGTTGCGTGCGCTGGAGATAGAGAGCAAGATCGTTGGTTTTGTAGGTGGGCGCACCGGTGAAGCCCTGCAGGAAGGCTTGATCGCTGAAGGATTCGATGTCCGGTTTGTTACGGTTCACGAGGAAACCCGGCAAAATATCACCTTGCTCGACGAATCCTGTGGTCTGTATACCAAGATCAACGAACCAGGAGCGGCTGTGGAACTTGATCACATCGAAGCCATGGAAGCACTGATCGCCGAGATGGTCAACCCCGGCGATTTGGTCGCTTTTTGCGGCAGCTTGCCTCCCGGTGCGCCACCAGGTTTGTATGCCCGGCTGATCTACCTGGTGCGGGAACTTGGGGGACAATCGTTTTTGGACAGCAGTGGGATAGCATTTCGCCAAGGGGCAGCGGCATGTCCATATGCCATCAAGCCCAACGACCAGGAAGCAGCCGAGTTGCTATCGCTGCCACTGCCAAGTGAACAAGACTGTCGCGCTGCGGTCAAACGACTAATGGGAGGTGACCAACCAAGTGGGCCGAAAAATGGCATCGAATTGGTCGTTCTTACACGTGGGGTGGACGGCTTGGTTCTGGGCAAGAATGGCCACATCGTTGTAGCCAAACCGCCAACCGTCGATGCACAGAGTCCGATCGGCGCTGGCGATAGCACGTTGGCCGGTATGTTGTGGGCTGTTCAAGATAGTTGTGATGCGGTCGAGATGGCCCGACGGGCAGTGGCCTGCGGCACAGCAGCCGCTATGCAGGAAGGAACAGGTGTAGGCGATCGTGCCCTGGTCGAATCACTATTAAGCCAAATTATCGTGCAATAGTATCTGTCAGGGGCTATCATGCAGTCTGGGATTGTAAAAAGCACAAAAAGCCCTTACGAGAAAGGAAACTCGAGTGAAAAGTGATTCATTCGCGCATCGAATTGAGCATCTGGCACCAGAAGGGGCCTATGCAGTGCTGGCTCGGGCCCAAGCGCTGGAGGCACAGGGGCACAGCATTATTCATTTGGAGATTGGCCAGCCGGATTTTGATACATACGCCAATATCTCACTAGCCGGTATCCGTGCCATCGCTGATGGGCAAACCAAGTACAATCCCCCATCTGGCCTCCCAACATTGCGGCAAGCGATCGCACAAGACGCCGGCCAACGACGGGGGATTCAGTTCACACCGGAACAAGTGGTCGTCGCGCCCGGTGCCAAGCCGCTCTTGTTTTTTCCGCTTTTGGCACTACTTGAGCCTGGTGACCAAGTTATTTATCCCGATCCCGGCTTTCCCACCTACGAGGCGGCGATCCGGCTCACCGGAGCCAAGGCAGTGCCTATTTCATTGCTTGAAGAGACCGGATTTGATCTCGACCTCGATAGGCTGGATGCTCTCGTGACACCCAAAACGCGTTTGATCATCCTAAACTCGCCCGCGAATCCAACGGGTGGTGTATTGTCCACATCGACACTCGAACACGTTGCCAGGTTAGCCCAAGAGCACGATCTATGGATTCTTTCAGACGAGATCTATACTCGGTTGGTCTACCCCGACACGCAAGCCGATGACAACACATCCGTAGGCAAAGCGCCGAGTATCGTCACTTTGCCGGGTATGCTGGAACGGACGATCATTTGCGACGGTTTTTCCAAAACCTATGCGATGACAGGTTGGCGGCTCGGTTTCGGCATTATGCCCGAAGCGTTGGCGGCCAAAATGGGATTGTTGCTTACACACTCGGTAGGCTGTACGGCAACATTTACCCAGCTAGCCGGATTGGAAGCAGTGATGGGACCTCAAAGTGAGGTGGATTCCGTGCGTGCCGAGTTCCGCCGCCGCCGTGACGTGATGGTGAATGGGCTGAACACCATCCCTGGCGTGAAATGTGTGCTGCCCAAAGGCGCATTTTACGCATTTCCCAACGTCAAGTCGTTTAACCGAGATGTCCAGGCATTGTCCAGTTACTTGTTGGATCAAGCTAGAGTTGCCTTATTGCCCGGTACATCCTTTGGCAGGAATGGCGCTGGATATTTGCGTTTGTCCTACGCCAACTCGGTAGAGAACATTGAACAGGCATTAGCGCGTATTGCAAATGCGTTGGCAAAACTCTAGGGTGAATACAACATTTGTTGTACTGAAAAGCAACAGAAATTGCAAGATATTACTGCTTTTACGTTTCATTCCGTCTTGACAGCTAGTTCATTTACGAATATAATAGAAGCGTTTTCTACTAATGCTGCAAGCTGGTGTATTCATTCAAGCGTTGGGTAGATATCGAGGCCAGCGGTGACCTGATAGACACGATATGTGGGATGATCAGTTTTTCACCTGTGGCCTTTTTTGTTATCCTGCCCTGGACAGCAAAGCGGTTTTTCTGCCTGAGCGTCGTGCGAAAGGAGGTCGTTACTCAAATAACTCGCAACTCATTTGAACGCGTAGTTGAATCTGTACTCGAAATTTAGCCTAATCTGTAGGAGGAGAACAATTGTTTAGAAAAACACTTTATTTGATTGTTGTCGTTTCTATGCTCTTTTCGCTGGTCGCCTGCGCCAAAAAGACCACCGAGGTTCCAGCTACGGCTACCCCCAAACCCGCCGCTGTAGAGCCGACGGCGACGCCTGTTCCCGAACCGACGGCGACGGAAGCACCGCCGCCAGCCGAGGCTGTGGTTTACAAAATCGGCACCAATGCCGAATACCCACCCTTTGAGTCCGTAGATGATGCCGGCAACGTCATTGGTTTTGATGCTGACATGATGGACGCGATCGCCGAAAAAGCGGGTTTTGAATACGAATTTGTCAACACCCGCTGGGATGGCATTTTTGTCGCCCTCCAATCTGGCGAGTTTGACGCCGTCATCTCGGCGGCAACGATCACCGACGAACGCGCCGAGATCGTGGACTTTAGCGATCCGTATTTCAACGCCGGACAAATGATCGCCGTGCGCATCGCTGACAAGGACACTATCAACACCGTAGCCGACCTGGATGGCCTCAAAGTCGGCGTGCAGTTGGGCACCACCGGCGACATGTGGCTGTCGGACAACACCAAGGCCGAAGTCGTTCGTTATGACGAAATCACCCTGGCCTTCCAGGCGCTGGCCAACGGCGATGTGGATGCCGTATTTAATGACGGCCCCACTTCTAGCGACATCATCCAGTCCAATCCCGAGCTTGGTGCAACCATCGTTGGTGACCCAATCACCGACGAGTTCTATGGCATCGCTGTGAACAAGGAAAAACCTGAGCTGTTGGATATGATCAATGCCGGTTTGGCCGCAGTCAGGGCTGATGGCACGTACGACGAGATTTACGACACCTGGTTTGGCACGCCGGAAGTGGCAGTGGAACCGCCACCCGAGGAGCCGTCAGGCGAACCCAAGTCGGTGACGATGACCTTTTTTGAAGAGCCCGACACGCTGAACAGTATGTACTCTGGTATGTGGTTCGCTGCCCTGGCAATAGACTTGATAAACCCCGGCTTTTGGTATTTTGACGAAAAGCTCGAGGTCTCGCTGGAAATGGCCGCCGAATTCCCCACCAAGGACAATGGCTTGATCTCTGAGGATGGGTTGACGATCGAGATTCCTATCAACCCCGACGCGAACTGGTCGGACGGCACGCCGGTCACGGCAGATGACTTTGTTTTCACCTATGATATGATCCTCGATTCAGGCAACATTAACGTAGGCAGCACTTGGCCCTATGATAGCTATCTTGAAAGTGTCACTGCTCAAGATGACAAAACACTGGTCATCCAATTCACCGAATCGTTTGCTCCGTGGGCAACGACGATGTTTGGCTTTGTTTTGCCTAAGCACATCCTCGAACCGGTCTACGAAGCCGAAGGCACAATTGACGACGCCGAATGGAATCGTAACCCAACTGTCGTCAACGGCGCGTATCTGCTAAAAGAGTGGGAAGCTGGCAGCCACCTGATTTTTGAAGCCAACCCCGGCTATTGGCGCGGCAAACCCATGGTTGATCAGATCAATATCATGGTCGTACCTGATGACGAGTCCCAGATGGCGGCGATCAAGACCGGCGATACAGACATTGGCATTTTCCTGTCCTATGCTGACATCCCGGACATCGAGGCGTTGGGAGATGTCGAGATCGTGACCGTGCTTTCGGGCTACAATGAGAGTTGGTTCTTTAACCTCAACACCGATGAAACGGCCGCGGACAATGGTCACGTGGCGTTGCAAGACGTGCGCGTGCGCCAGGCCATTGCCTACGCCGTCGACTTTGATGCAGTCTGTGAAGAACTGCTGTACGGCGGCACCTACCCACCTTTGACCAAGTGGGAAGAGACGCCATACTCGTATCCCGATGCAAACCCGTATACCTATGATCCAGATATGGCGATGGCACTTTTGGACGAAGCCGGCTGGGTTGATAGCAATGGCGATGGCACCCGTGATAAGGATGGCGTCGAGTTGGTGCTTCGTTACTCGACCACCCAGGGCCGCGAGGTGCGCGAGCAGACGCAGGTGGTAGCGCAGCAGAATCTGGCTGACGTCGGCATCGGCATCGAGATCATGAACAACTCGTACGACACGATGTGGAACAGCTATGGCGAAGATGGCCCCATCGCCACCGGTCAATATGACATTGCTCAGTGGTCGGATACGTCAAACTTTCCAGATCCCAGCGAGTCACAGTGGCTGTGTTCCGAGATCCCTTCGGATGAATCGCCCGAAGGCTCCAACTGGTACGGCATCTGCGACGCAGAACTGGATGCTGCGGTTCAAGCGCAAGAAGTCGAGATGGATCCCAATGCCCGTATTGAACTCTTTCACGAGATCGGCCGGATCATCAACGAGAAGGTGTACTGGGTTGGGGTATGGCACGACAACGACGTGTGGGCGATCAACACCCGCTTGATGAACGCCAAGATCTCGGGCGCAGATCCCTTCTGGAACGTCTACGAGTGGGATGTCAAGTAATCGTCTGTAATCTTTGATGTAGGGAGAGGAGGACGTGTGTACCTCCTCTCCTTTCTATTCATTAGGAGAGACGTATGACGCGATATATCGTTCGCCGTCTCCTTCAGGCCATTCCTCTTCTTTTTCTCATCAGTTTGATCGTCTTTGTCCTGGCAAATGAGATGGGCGATCCACTGGCTTCTTTTGGCGGCCGCCAGCGCATTCGTCCATCCGACCGGGAGCGGTTGACCCGGCAGTTGGGTTTGGACAAGCCGATCATCGTCCAGTACGGCGTGTGGCTGATCGGCAATGACTGGATGGATATTGACCTGGATGGTGATGGCATAGCTGACGACAAGGGCACGCGCAAAGGTGTTTTGAGAGGCGATTTGGGCAAGTCGTTTATGCAGAAACGACCGGTAAGCGAGCTGATCCAAGAACGCCTGCCGAATACGTTGCTGTTGATGATCGTTTCCGAAATCGTGATTATCGTCATGTCTCTCATCATCGGCGTCTTTTCGGCACTCAAGCAATACTCGTTCATCGACCACGTGATCACGGCCTTGTCTTTTATCGGATTCTCAATGCCCATCTTTTGGATGGCACTGATGATGATGTATATTTTCGCCGTCAAGTTCAAAGCCTGGGGGTTGCCTTATTTTCCCACAGTAGGCAAGTACGATCTGGATGTCGGTTCGACCTTTGCCCAGGTTGCCTGGCATATGGTACTGCCCGTAACCAGCGTTTCGTTGATCAGTATCGCCGGATACACCCGTTTTATCCGTTCGAGCATGCTGGATGTGATTCACGACGACTATATCCGCACCGCACGGGCCAAAGGGTTGGGTGAAAGCCTGATCCTGTTCAGACATGCCTTGAAAAATGCAGCGCTGCCACTCGTCACGATTATCGGCCTGGACATTCCCGGTTTACTCGGCGGGGCCGTCGTGACCGAGTCGATCTTTGCCTGGCCAGGTATGGGGCGGCTCTATTGGAACGCCGCTCAAGACACGGATATACCGGTATTGATGGGTGTGCTGATGATGATCTCGTTGGCCGTTGTCATTTTTCAGATTATCACCGACATTACATATACGTTTCTCGATCCACGGATTCGCTATGACTGAGGTGCGACGATGACAGCGACCCAAAAGACACGTGAGACGACTGCGAATAGCGTCTCTTTTGAGAACAGCTCAGCTATAGGACGCCCTCCCCAGTCACCGCTCCAAATGACCTGGCAGCGATTTCGAAGGCACAAGATGGCGATCGTAGGTGCGGCGCTGTTGCTGCTGATCATTTTGTACGTGACGGTCGGGGCGCTGATTTTTAGCGAAAAATACGCCAACCGAAACGATCTAAAAACACGTCTTCAGCCTCCGTCAACAGAACACCCTTTTGGTACCGATGGCACCGGGCGAGACATTTTGGCTCGTACGATCTATGGAGGTCAGATCTCGATCATTATCGGTCTCCTTGCCGTGGTCGTTTCGGTCAGTGTAGGCGTGTTTGTCGGTGCGATCGCGGGTTTTTACGGTGGCATCATTGACAGTGTCTTGATGCGATTGACGGAAGCTATGCTCAACATTCCTCAATTGTTCTTGCTGATCGTGCTTGGCAAAATGCTAAGTGGCAAGATTCCGACCTTTCAACTGCTGGGACGATCGTTCAGCGGCAGCGTTATCGTGATCATTGTCGTCATCGGCTTTACCGGATGGATGGGACTATCACGTATCGTACGCGCCAATTATCTGGCGCTAAAGGAACGCGAGTTCATCACCGCCGCGCGGTGTATTGGCACGCCCAACTTTTATATCATCTTTCGTCACATCTTGCCCAACACGATTGCTCCCATTGTCGTTTCTGCGACGTTGGGGGTTGCCGGATCGATCCTCGCCGAGGCTTATATCAGCTTTCTCGGTTTAGGCGTTCAAGCGCCAACGGCAACCTGGGGCAATATGCTCGACCAGGCATACCATCACCTGGAATCCGAGCCATGGATGTGGTTCTTTCCGGGCATGTTGATCCTGTTAACCACGCTGGCAATTAACTTTTTGGGCGATGGTCTGCGAGATGCACTAGATCCGAGATCGATGCGCTGAAATGATGAAAACTGGATCTTTGAATTTTCCTTAACTTGTGGGGACGCTGCTTATGTCAGATCAAACTGTTCGACCAAAACGTGCTGCAACTCAGGTCATATTCGATTTTCTTGCCGACGTGCCGTGGTGGGTTGTGATCATCGCCATCGTCGGCCTTGTCGTCGGTTTTTCCGTGTTCTCAAACGTCAAGTATATGGACGCGATCCGCTTTTTGTTCGATTTACCATGGAATAAAGAGCTTGTGGCCGAGATCCCAGTTGAGGGAGACATCTGGCGCTTTACGCCTGATGCCAAATTGCCGCTCCAGCCTGGTAACTATGCATTTTATGCCGAATTTAACACAGCAAGCGCGAAGACAAGGGAAGATACTGTTCTATACACCGAGCCAAACGTGGACTCGGCACAAACTGGAACGGTTCCAAAAGACCAGACGGTAACCTTGGTCAAATGGCACATCATCCCCAAGCAAGGGTTGACGATGCAGCAGAACTGGGTTTATGCTGACGGTGGGGGTGGAAAACTGGGCTGGGCATTGGACAAGAATTTCACACGTCCCGAGTATGCGGCTTTGAGCACAAGCGAACGTTATTTGATTCACGTACCGGAAAATGCCGAACCAATCGAGTCCGAATTTATTGAGGCACCGCCAGATCGACCCTTGACAGTAAAGACCAGCACACCTTCCCTACAAGGCCCGGTGCCGGAAGGCGCTTTTGTGCTTGTTTACGACAAGTATGATTTCGGCGAAACGCTCTCGCGGATCTGGTATTCCAGCGGCGTGGTTCTTACCTTGAGAGCAACTTTGTCGGGCTTTGGCCTGGCATTGATCCTGGGACTGATCGCGGGATTGATGCTGGTCTCAAACAATGCCATCTTGCTCGCGATTTCCAAGCTCTACGTGGAAGTCATTCGTGGTATTCCGCTGTTGGTGATCATTCTCTATGCCGGATTCGTGATCGCTCCCTGGCTGCGCGATTCGACCGACGGCAAGATTGATCTGGGTGGCTTTCCCGGCGCTGTAATCGGGCTGGGGTTTGGTTACGGCGCTTATCTGGCCGAGGTCTTTCGGGCCGGTATCCAGTCGATCCATCACGGGCAGATGGAGGCGGCCCGGTCGCTGGGAATGAGCTATTTCCAGTCAATGCGTCATATTATCCTGCCCCAGGCCATCCGGGTCGTCTTGCCGCCGCTGGGCAATGATTTCATCGCCATGCTCAAAGACTCTTCATTGATCTCAGTCGTTGCCCTGCCCGAGATTTTACAACAAGGACGGTTGTGGGTGTCACGCACGTTTCGAGCGTTTGAGGGCTATAACACCGTCGCTTTGTTTTATCTGGTGATGACGCTGATTCTGTCACTGCTGGTCCGGTTTATCGAAAACAAAACCCGGCTGCCCGGGCGTGCGGAAGAATGAGCGCATAGTCACCACAGGAGGAAAGCGTGAGCGAGAACCAGGAACCGATCATTCAGATTCGCAATGTCCATAAACGTTTTGGCACGTCCGTGCATGCCTTGCGCGGTGTGAGCCTTGATGTATACCCGAAAGAGGTGGTGGTGATCATTGGCCCCAGCGGTTCGGGCAAATCGACGCTGCTGCGCTGTATCAATCACCTGGAAAAGGTGAACCAGGGCAGCATTGTGGTCGATGGCATTCCATTGGACAGGGCACAGAACATCAACCGCGTGCGTACCGAAGTGGGGATGGTCTTTCAGTTATTTAACCTCTTTCCCCACCTGTCGGTGATCGACAATATCGTGTTGGCGCAAAAAGTGGTGCGAAAACGCAAGCATGGCGAAGCCATCAAGATCGCGCGGGATCTGTTGCACAAGGTGGGCATTCCCGAAAAGGAAGAAGCCTATCCGGGCCAGCTTTCGGGCGGGCAGCAGCAGCGCGTGGCTATTGCTCGGGCCCTGGCCATGCAGCCCAAGATTATGCTCTTTGACGAACCGACTTCGGCTCTCGACCCGGAAATGATCAAAGAGGTGCTTGACGTGATGCTCGATCTGGCTGAGGACGGGATGACTATGGTTGTCGTTTCGCACGAGATGGGCTTTGTGCGCGCTGCTGCCGATCGGGTCGTGCTGCTCGATTACGGCCAAATCGTCGAGAATACGTCTCCGGAAGAATTGTTTAACAATCCCAGGCACGAACGGACCAAGCGCTTTTTGAGCCAAATTCTACACTGATCCTCTATCGTATCGATAGTATCCACGGGGGCAGATCGCATCGAGGACCTTGACGTCCCGGCGCTCCGGCTCCCGTGGTTTTGTTTCAAGCATAGGAGTATGACAAAATGGATCAACAAAACAAGACTGACAAATCGCGTAAGCGTCGCACCTGGCCGTGGGTGCTTGGCATCGGGACAGCGGTCGTTGTTCTGGGCAGTGCAGGAATGTGCGCGTTGTTCGGCATGATGCTCAGCCTTGCGGTAAGCGGCGAGCAGGCGACATGGCATTTTGGCGACGCTGTGGGCATTATCTATGTCGAAGGGCCCATTGGGGTGAGCAGCGTATCTTCTGTGGCCAGTGTCAACAGTTCAACCGTCATTCACTTTATCGAACAGGCCGAGGCGAATTCAAGTGTCAAAGCGATCGTGCTGTATATCAACAGCCCGGGTGGCGCAGTCGTGCCTTCTGCCGAGATGTACCACGCGGTCAAACAGGCGAAAAAGCCGGTGGTGGCAGTGATGGGAGACGTGGCTGCATCGGGCGGGTACTATATCGCCGCAGGTGCGGACAAAATCCTGGCCCACCCGGCAACAATCACTGGTTCGATCGGTGTTTATGGGCAGCTGGTCAATGCCGCCGAACTGCTTGAAAAATTGGGTGTGGAAGGCATTATCATCCGCAGCGGCGACTCGAAAGCGGTTGGCAATTGGTACGAGCGCCCGACCGAGGAACAGATCGCCATCGAGCAGGCGATTGTGGACGAACTGCACGATATGTTTGTGTTGGATGTGACCGAGGGACGCGATATGGCAGAAAATGAGGTACGTGCTCTGGCCGATGGGCGGCCTTATACCGGCAAGCAGGCTTTGGAGTTGGGCTTGATCGATATGTTGGGCAGCCTGGGAGACGCGATCGATCAAGCTGCCAGGTTGGGGAATATCGATGGGGAGCCGGAAATTATCGAATACCGTCACGAGCCGTCTTTTACCGAGATGCTGCTCACATCGCAGCAGGCCAAGCAGCAGGATCCATTGCTCCAGCAGTGGTTCGACCTCCAGCTCTATGCCTTGCCGCAAATGCTTTACCTGGGACAGTAGAGCCCGATCTTGAAGACTAATTATCGCTTGCCATTTTGTGCAGTTCAAACAACTTGGTCAAGGCTTCGATCGGTGACATGGCGTTGACGTCGAGCGAAGCGAGTTCCTCTACAACCGGGTTGGTGCCACCAAAGAGCGGCAGTTGTAACACCTCGAGTTTGCGCTGAGGTCGCGTGCTCGGCGAACGCGACGCTTCTTTTTCCAACTGTTCCAGGATCTCTTCTGCGCGATGAACGACAGGCCGTGGCATGCCGGCCAACTGGGCGACGTGAATGCCATAGCTTTTGTCGGCGCCGCCGGGCACAATGTGGTGCAGGAAAATGACCTTGTCGCCTTGCTCGGTCACGCCGACGTTATAGTTTTTTACCTTGGGCAGGATGCGCTCCAGGTCGGTCAGTTCGTGATAGTGGGTAGCAAACAGCGTCTTGGCTCCCAGCCTGGGATGATTGTGCACATATTCGACAATCGACCAGGCAATCGAGATGCCGTCATAGGTGCTGGTACCGCGGCCAATCTCATCCAGGATCAACAGACTTTTGTGGGTGGCGTGATTGAGAATATAGGCCGCCTCGACCATCTCGACCATAAATGTGCTTTGACCGGCACTGATCTCGTCCTGGGCGCCGATCCGGGTAAAGATACGGTCCACCAGGCCAATCGTCGCCTCGTCGGCAGGGACAAAGGAGCCGATCTGGGCCAGCAACACGATCAGCGCCACCTGGCGGATAAAGGTCGATTTGCCACTCATATTGGGCCCGGTGATGATGTGGATCGCTTCGTCCTCGGACATGTACGTATCGTTGGGAATGAACGGCTCCTGCCGCATGGTCAGCTCGACCACGGGATGGCGTCCGGCGGTGATGTACAGGTCGCCGTTATCGACCAGTGCCGGGCGGACGTAACGATGGTTCACCGCCACTTGGGCCAATGCAGCAAAGACATCGAGCCGGGCCAATGCCCGCGCTGTACCCAGCACCTGTTCGGCACGAGCGGCAACGCGGTCGCACAGCTCGCGAAACAGCCTTGTCTCGATCTCTTGTTTGCGCTCCTCGGCGTTGAGCACCAGCGCTTCGTACTCTTTGAGTTCGGGGATAATGTATCGCTCGGCATTGACCAGCGTCTGCTTGCGAATGTATGTCTCGGGCACTGCATCCAGGTTTGACTTGGTGACCTCAATATAGTAGCCAAAAACTTTGTTGAACCCGACTTTGAGCGTCTTGATCCCGGTGCGTTTCCGCTCTTGCTTTTCCAGGTTGGCGATCCACGCTTTTGCATCCTGGACGGCAACAAGCAGGTTGTCCAGCTCGGCCGAAAAGCCGGGTCGAATGGCGTCGCCGCTGGCGATGGTCGCTGGCGCGTCATCGACGAGCGCTTCGGCGACGAGCGAGGCGACCTCGGTGCAGGGATTGAGGCCGGCAGCTAAATCGACCACTGCGCGCGCCGTTTCCTCGATCGATTCGAGCGCGGCACGCAGGATTGGCGCCGCTTCCAGCGCTTGCCGGATCCCGATCAAGTCACGCGGTCCGGCAATCCGTTGGATAACGCGCCCGGTAAGCCGTTCCAGGTCGGGCAGTGCTTTGAGCCGCTCGCGGACCTCAGCACGAAGCGACGTGTGGCTGGTAAAACACGCGACCGCATCGAGCCGCACATTCAGCCGTGCCAGGTCCAACAAAGGCTGGTTGATCCACTGCCGCAGCAAACGCCCTCCCATCGCTGTGCAGGTCACGTCGAGCACACCGAGCAGCGAACCACGTGTCTTGCCCTCGCGGATGGTCTGTACCAGTTCCAGGTTGCGCCGCGTCGCCGGATCGAGGGTCATAAATTCGAGTGAAGAATAGGTGGTCAGCGACGATAGTTGATCGAGCGCGGCTTTTTGCGTATCCTGTAGGTAGTCAATGATTGCCCCGGCCGCGCAGATGGCAAGGGATTTGCCCTCACAACCAAAACCGGCCAAAGACGCGACCTCAAACTGCTGGTGCAGTGCCTGGCGAGCATTCTCCAGTTCGAAATGCCATTCCGGGTATGCAGTGACGTGCAGGCTGTCCTGATTGCCTTGCTCGGCAAAACGCTCTTGTTGGGATTCTGGAATCAACAATTCGGCAGGCAGCAAACGGGCCAGTTCCTCGCGCACCAGCCGCCGGATCGCTTCCGCCCCCTCTGTTTTGCCGCCGTCCAGCTCGGTCGTCGCGAACTCGCCGGTCGTAATGTCGACATAGGCGATGCCGGCGCGCTGCCCATCGACAATCAATGCGCCCAAATAGTTGTTTCGTTTTTCATCGAGCAGTGTCGGTTCGACCACGGTGCCGGGCGTGACGACCCTGCTTACCTCGCGCGGCACCAACCCCTTGACCGGTGTGCTGCCCAATTGGTCGACCACGGCAACCTTGTATCCGGCGCTGATCAACTTGGCGATATAGCCCTCGACGGAATGGTAGGGCACACCGGCCAACGGCACACGTTGACCGCTGCCGACCGGGCGCGAAGTAAGGACAATGTCACATACCTGGGCCACGATCCTGGCGTCGTCGTCAAAGGTCTCGTAAAAATCGCCTAAGCGAAAAAAGACGATTGTATCGGGATATTGGGCCTTGATCTGCAAATACTGCCGGCGTGCGGGGGTCGCCTGGCTGGGTTTAGCCATAGAGTTCCTTTCATACGTCGCTCGGATGGACAATCCGATCGGCATTGGATGGGTGGAGGCAACGAGCTGGCCGATGCGTGGCTATTATATCACTTTTCGTTTTGCCAGCAAGCCCGGATTGTGTTATAATTTCGTTCGCTCGAGGGTTTCCTTGATCTCAAGTGCTTTTTTTGAGCCTCAAGTGCTTTTCTTGAGCCTCAAGTGCTTTTCTTGAGCCATGCCCCTGTAGCTCAGAGGATAGAGCAGTGGTTTCCTAAACCATGTGTCGCGCGTTCGACTCGCGCCAGGGGTATTTTTTGTTGTTATCCTATTCGGCCAAACTCAGCTTTCGCAAGATGAGACGCTGCGTTTCCAGTCTTGGGAGATTGGCGTATAGTTGGACAGTATCGATCACGCCCATCCAAACCCGGCTCCTCGGGGGATCTCGACACAACCATCGACCAGTTTCAACGGCGAACCAGGCCCGATCAATCCCGTCTCCAAATAAATCGCATTGGGCAGGCAGGCCATGACGTTCAACTGCACGGGATCGCCGCCGTGGGAAGCGTACGGACGGCGAAACGCGTCGGCCATGGTGCCGATCTGCAGCAGCGCGGTCGGGCCGCCGGCGCGGCGCATGTCGGGCTGGACGATGTCGACCGCGTCACAGCGCAAAAAGCGGGCAAACTCGGCCGCGCTGTACAGGTTTTCGCCCGTGCCGATCGGGATGTCCAGCGCGCGCGCCAACGCGGCATACCCTTCGACGTCGCTGGCCGGGATCGGCTCCTCCCACCAATAGCAGCCCAGATCCTGGAAAGCGCGCCCTCGCTGGATCGCCTCCTTGGTCGTCAGCGACTGGTTGGCGTCGACCATCAACGGGATATCGTTGCCAATGGCCTGGCGAACGACCTGGATGCGCCGGATGTCTTCTTCCAGTGTAGGATAACCAACTTTGATCTTGACCGCCCGGAAGCCCTGCTCTACAGCCTGAGCGCAGATGCGCTGCACCTGGGCATCGTCGTAATTCAGCCAGCCGACCATAGCATAGGCCGGGATCCGCTCGTGTACCGCGCCCCACAACTGCCAGCAGGGCACGCCCAATGCTTTGCCCAAACAGTCCCACAACGCGGTATCGATGGCGGCAATGCCAAATGTCGCCAGTCCGGACGAGCTGTGGTATTCGGTCTCGCGCAGCATCTCCTGGTGCGTGCGGCGCACGAACGCCGGGTCGGTACCCAGCACGACCGGCTTGAGTTCGTGCTCGATCAGCACAGCCAGCGTGTCAGGCGCGCCGGCGATGCGCCCAAAGCCGACCGTTCCCCTGCCAGACATGCCCTCGTCGGTGTGCACAACGACCTGCACACTCCCTGCGCCGGGCAGGCTCTGCAGAGCATCGCAGATGGGATCGGGGTTTGGTTCACGGCGGTGAACGGTGACATCGAGTTTGGCGATTTGCATGCTGACCTCCTATAGGTTAGGTTTGTGACCGGGTTTACTGACCGTACCGGCATTGTACGCGATTGCCTTCAAGAGCGCAAGTTGTTGTTTGGTTTGTCTGGCATAGCACAAGCTGAACCAATTCATACTTGACACTATGTCGTTTTTGTGTTAGAATTTTGGCAAGACGTTGAACAGAGAGAGTAAGCCCCCAAACGAGGTGACAGAGAGCCGGCGACGGTGAAAATCCGGTACTGACGTGGAGGCTGAATGGGTCTGGGAGTCGCTTGAGCGAACGCAGCGTGGCTGGTAGTTCAAGCCGGAGTCGCCACCGTTAAAAGGCGGAAGGTATCGCCGGATACACCAGGGCCGTACCTGCAAGAGAGTATGGATCGTTGTTACGATACGGTCCATGCTAAAAAAGGTGGCACCACGAGCGTCGATGAGCGCGCGTCCTTTTATCCAGGACGCGCGTTTTTTATTTGCCAAAAAAGCATAATCAGAGGAGGAAAAATGTCAGACGAAACCAAATTCTTGCTTCAGGAATCTCAATTGCCAACACAATGGTACAACATTGCCGCGGATCTACCCTTTGAGATCGATCCGATCCTTCACCCCGGCACAAAAGAGCCCACGATTCTGCCGCCACCGCTCTTTCCAATGGCATTGATCGAGCAGGAGAATTCAAAAGAACGGTACATCGACATTCCGCAGCCCGTGCTAGATGTGTACAAACTTTGGCGCCCGACGCCGTTGCTTCGTGCCCGGCGTCTGGAAAAAGTGCTGGATACGCCGGCGCACAT
>JAFGJF010000239.1 GCA_016929205.1 Anaerolineae bacterium | reverse complement strand
GACGTCGCCTTGTGGGACCTGGCCGGCAAGCTGTACGACACGCCGATCTACCGCCTGCTGGGCGGGTACAAGACCAGCGTGCCTTGTTACGCCAGCACCTATCACGGCGACGAACAGCCCGACGGGCTATCGAGCCCCGAGGCCTATGCCGATTTTGCCGAGCAGTGCCTGGAAATGGGCTACCCGGCCTTCAAAATCCACGGCTGGGGGCGCGCGCCGCTGTCACTCGAGATCGCCAACGTGCACGCCGTCGGCCGGCGGGTCGGTGCGGTGCTCGATCTGATGCTCGACCCGGCCTGCGAATACATCACCTTTGGCGACGCGGTCAAGGTCGGGCGGGCCTGCGATGACGAGCGCTTTTACTGGTACGAGGACCCCTACCGCGACGGCGGCATCTCCCAGTTCGCCCACCGCAAGCTGCGCCAGTTGATCCGCACCCCGCTGCTGATGACCGAACACGTGCGCACGCTCGAACCGCACATCGACTTTGCCCTGGCCGATGCGACCGACTTTGTGCGCGGTGACGTGGGCTATGACGGGATCACGGGGGTGATCAAGTTGGCTCACGCCTGCGAGGCGCTGGGGCTGGACATCGAGTTCCACGGCCCGGGACCGGCGCAGCGGCAGTGCATGGCCGCCGTGCGCAACACCAACTATTACGAAATGGGCCTGATCCACCCCAAGGCTCCGGCCAGCTCTTGCCCCTACCTCTACAAGGACGGCTATCGCGACACGCTCGACGCGATCGACACGGGTGGATTGTACCCGCCGGGTCACGTGCCCGTACCGCAGGGGCCCGGCCTGGGAGTCGAGATCGATTGGGCGTGGGTCAAAGCGCACCACACCGGCCTGGTAACCTACGAATAGACACTCGACAAGGCCTGGCAGACAGCAATCTACAAACGCTCACGTTAGCGACTGCAACCCAGAACCCGGTGTCGTGTTATGGCTTGTGGACATGAGTCGAACCCATGATCAACCAGAGGAGAAACACACGTGCATCAGCAACCGGATATTTTTTTGATCGTCTTGGATACCGTGCGGGCAGACCGGCTATCGAGCTACGGCTATCACCGGCGGACGACGCCGCACATCGACGCGTTTGCCCGGGACGGCGTGCTCTTTGAGCGGGCCATCTCGCCGGCGCAGTGGACGATCCCGTCCCACGCCTCGCTGTTCAGCGGCGAGTACCCGACCACGCACATGACCACCCAGATCTATGACAAGTACAGCCAGGATGCGAGCACCCTGGCCGAGATCTTGCAGCGCCACGGCTACCAGACGATTGGCTTTTGCGATAACCCGCTGCTCGGCGTCCTGGAAAACGACCTGGACCGGGGGATCGAGGAAATGTACAATTATGGCGGCACGCTGCCCAACCGCCCCGACGTCGCCAACTCGCGGCCGCGCAGGGTCGGCCGGGCCGCGCAGCATCTCAGCCGGCTCGTGCGCCGCACAGCCACGGTGATCCAGGAAGCACTGGCCCGCAGCCCGCTCTTGCTGCGCATCGTGATGCATCCCTGGGTCGCCCCGCTGTGGCTGCAGTCGTTCCGCATCAAGGGAAACACGGTGCAGCTCTTGCACGACACAGTCGGCTACCTGCGCGCGCGCCAGAGCCAGGACGCAGAACGCCCCTTGTTTACCTTTATCAACCTCATGGAGACCCACCTGCCCTACCGGCCGCGCAAGCGCTTTGTCCGCAAATTCGCCCCCTATTTCCGGCGGGACCACGAGGCGCGGGACTTTATCCAAGATTACAACCTGCAGCACTACCGGTGGATGGTGCCGCTGCGCGAGCCGCTGACCGAACTCCAGGACCGGGTGATCAACGACCTGTACGACGCCGAACTGGCCTACGAAGACCGGCTGCTGCGGCACCTCTTTTCATACCTCGACGAACCCAAGGTGCGCGACAATACGCTGGTGATCATTACCTCGGATCACGGCGAGGGGCTGAACCACCACGACTTTGTCGGCCACTCGCTGGTCGCCTACGACGACCTGACCCGCGTGCCGCTCATTGTTCGCTACCCGAAACTGTACCCGCAGGGGAAGCGCATCTCGACGCTGGTGTCTACCCGGCGCGTCTTTCATTCCGCGCTGGAGGCAGCCGGGATCGACATAATTGACAAAGACAACGCGCCGGCAAACGTCAAGGGGCACAGCCTGGCCCGGCTGGTTGACGGAGAGGACTGCGATCAAGGGATCGTCTACACCGAGGCCTATACGCCCGACACCTTGATCGCGCTGATGGAAAACGACGACCCGGCAGCGATCGACACCTACCGCTGCCGCTCGATGCGCCGCGCTGTGTACCGCGATCAATACAAACTGATCACCGTCGGCGACGAACCGGACGAGCTGTTTGACCTGATCCAGGACCCGGGCGAGCTGGTCAACCTCGCCGCCGGCGAACCGGCAGCCGTGTCCGAACTGAACGGTATGCTGGACGCGTTCCGCGAGGCGATGGAACTGCGCCGCCCGGCGAACTGGGAAGCGGCCCGTCTGCGGCTGGAAGACGACAAAAAACTCGAGGAGAGGCTGCGCGGGCTGGGCTATCTGGGCTGAAACGCCCCTCCAATGCCATACCAACCGAGACCAACCACCTACCCGTTCTGACCAAAGTGTGTCCCAACGGCGCGAGCAGCCGCTGTGCGGGCAAGTGCCTGCCGCCAGATCTTTCCCTGTGTATCTTGACCAGCAACCGCTCCTGCTCCGCTTCATGCACCAACGCTTGTCGATGCAGCGCGATCGCGGCTTGCGTTTCGGTATCAGACTGGTACATCTCTATCGTCTCCTTACGGTTTGTCCTGCTCGGGAAAACCAAACGTCGCGTAAAAGGCGACAGTGAGAGCATAGGTTTCCGTATCGTCATCGCTGACACCACCTGAAGACAGGCCGGCATCGGCCTCGCCAAACTCGGCCATCAGTGTGTTCAAACGTTCCAGAAATTCATTGGCCCGTGCCTTTGGCAGGCGGCTGGTGCAGCGGCTGACCGTTGCCCGGCTCGGTTCGAGTTCCTGGCCCTGCGCGCGCTGCGAATAGAGTGTGGCAGCAGATCATCTATCGGATGGATTGTATTCGTGGATCTAGGCAGCGCGATCGGCGTCCTGCCCGGCAGCAACGACCTTTTCGTAGGGCCGGATCATTTCGCGCTTGGTGCGGCGCGCAAATTCCTGCTGGAACGGCTTGATCTTGAGCAGCAGGCCCATGACCGCATTCAAGATCCGGGTGCGCCAATCCCGCTGTGGGAAATCATAGACCCCCAGCCGCTTGTAGGCACGGTGATCGGCCTGAAAGACGGTACGCAGCCGCCCCCACATGTCGTCACGAAACACCTTTTGGCCTGCCAATCCCAAAAACGTGTGCGGCTTGATATAGCCGCTCTGTGCGTACCGGATCAGGTCAGCCGCCAGGGTCGAGAGCAATCCATCAAGGTGACGGGAGTCAGCCATCTCGTCGCTGACAAAACCCACCAGGTTCGAGTGCTGCATCTCGACCCAGGCCTCCAGCACCTGGCGCAGATGGGGCACCTGGCTCAGCGGACCGGAGACGATCATCCCGAACTGCTTGCCGGCCAGCGACGGCGCGTGGGTGTGGAAGAACGAGCGGTCGAAAAAGGTTTTCCACAGCGACGACAGGTAGCGGTCGTGGATCGCCCCGGCAAAGACGATCGCGTCGGCCGGCATGAGCTTTTGCTTGTAAAAGTCGATATAGCCGTCCTTGCCCTCGTAGGCGCAGTGGTTGTCATAGCCACAGCGCAGGCAGCCCAGGCACCCGCCCTTGATGTCCAGTTCGCGCAAGTTGATTGTCTCCACGTTTTCAGCAAAGGACGCCCGCAAACGATCGACCATGGCCCGCAGATTGTGCTGCTCTGGTCCGGCGTCGGTCACGATCACCACCCTTTTGCCGCGGACGCCGATCTTGTGCTCAACCGCTCCAAGCGTATACGCGATCGGCCGGTAGTGAATCGGGGCATAATACTTGAGTGTAGGCACCTGCCGTTCGATCGCGTCCAGGAAATGACTGCCAAAAACCGCCAGCTTGTCCCGGCCTTCCCGGGCCAGCATATCCTGCATATCGGCCGAAAACGCGCCCACGTAACACATATCCAGGTCATCGCAGACGGCCTGCACGTAATTGTGCGCCGTATGGTCATAATAGTGAATCGAGGTGGACAATGCCGCCGCGTATTTGGCGGCAAAGGCATCCTGCACGCCGCGCTCCCAGATTAGCTCGATAAAGCGCTTGTAATTGCCATGCACGAGCATATAGTACAGCGGAAAAGCCCACAGCACGCCATCGGCGGCGCGAACGCGGTCGATGACCTCGTCGAAGCGTTGTTCATCGCGCTCGATCTGTTTGATCCGCTGTGCGACGGGAATGATCTCGAACGTGTGCTGCGGAAACGATTGTTCGAGCAGGTGCACGTACTGCATGGTCACGCTGATCTCACCCTTGGGGCTGCCGTTCAAAACAACGATATTCATGATATGTTCCTTTCATTGTTAGAGTGCCATTTGGCACCTTAACTCGATGGGTGTGTCTTGTTTTTGATCCGTTCGATCACGTCCTCCAGCCAAGCCAACTGGGCTTCGGCCAGTTTAGCACCCATTTCCAGGGTGAGCATCCAGAAATAGGTCTCCCGGGCAGAACCGACCATCTGAGAATAGGGTTCAGCCTGTGCAGGCACCGTTTGGTAGTGGGCGAGCAGAGCCCGCACCTGTTCGGCCTGGCACTCAAACATATTCAGGATCTGCTCGTCCTCAAGCTGCCCGGCGAAAAAGACCTGGATCAAGGGCGCATGGCGGCTCTTTTCAAACGGCAGCGGCGCGTGCAGCCACTGCCGCAGCGCCTCGCGGCCGGCCTCGGTAATGTGGTACACTTTGCGATCGGGGCGGTCTTCCTGTTCGACATACTCTAGCTCGACCAGCCCCCTATCGGTCAAGCGGGAGAGGGTGCGATAGATCTGGCTCTGGTCGGCCGACCAAAAATGCCGCACCGAGGTGTCGAAGACCTTTTTGAGATCATAGCCCGAGAATGGTTTATAGTTGAGAAAGCCGAGAATGGCATGTTGTAAGGACATAGGCACACCTTTATGAGATTGATATTATATATGATTAGTCTTATATTAGACAAGTACCATCATACCATGAAAGAAAGCGCTTGTCAAGGATAACTTGGCCATAATTTGAGATCAGAACAGGCGGGGGCTTGATCCAACAACTTTTTTGGGGTGGTGTCCTTGCAACCCTGACTCATGAGTTTGACAGAAAAGGATTTCGGGTGCATGATCTCGTCATCGTCGGACCTACACGGCAGCCAGAGCGCACATCAAGACCTTACATCGTCTAG
>JAFGJF010000030.1 GCA_016929205.1 Anaerolineae bacterium | reverse complement strand
CGTGGTCGTTTCATCTCTTTCCTCCATCACTTGGGATTCCTCCATGATACCACGGTCTTGGGTGACGGCAAGTCAGCTAGGGCATCGGTCCCCAACACATTGTGGTTTAGTTACAATGAGCCCACATCTCCAGATTCGCAGAAAGGACAGCCAAGAAATATGGAAAAGCAACCCAACGTCATATTTGTGTTTGGCGATCAGTGGCGCGCGCAAGCCACCGGCTATGCCGGTAACCCGGTCGTTCAGACCCCAAATCTAGACCGTCTGGCCGGCGAATGCGTCGATTTTACGCGAGCGATGGCCGGCTGCCCGGTTTGTTCGCCCTACCGGGCCAGCTTGCTGACCGGACAGCTTCCGCTCACGCACGGGGTATTTGTCAACGATGTGTATCTCCAACCCAATGCATCCAGCCTGGCCCACGTTTTTGCCGACCATGGCTACGACACTGCCTACATCGGCAAATGGCACGTTGATGGTCACGGCCGTTCAAGCTACATCCCACCCGAACGTCGACAGGGATTCGACTATTGGAAGGTGCTGGAATGCACACACGATTATAATCAGTCGGCTTATTATGCCGGGGATTCGGACGAAAAGCTGACCTGGGAAGGCTACGATGCTATTGCCCAGACCCACGACGCGCAGCGCACTATTCGCGAGCGCGACCCGGACAAACCGTTTTTGCTCGTGCTGTCGTGGGGACCGCCGCACGCGCCCTATGGCACTGCTCCGGAAAAATACCGGGCGCTGTACGACCCTGCAGATATCGCGCTGCGACCCAACGTGCCTGAATCCATCGCCGCGCGTGCCAGGGCTGATCTGGCCGGATACTATGCTCACTGCACGGCCCTGGACGATTGCGTTGGCGATCTGCTATCAACGATCCGCGACTGTGGGATCGAGGAGGATACGATTTTTTGTTTCACCTCGGATCACGGTGATATGCTAGGCTCGCACGGGCAATACAAGAAACAGCGGCCGTGGGAAGAGTCGATCCGCGTTCCTTTTTTGCTCCGGTACCCGGCCTTGCTCGGGCGCACGGGACGACAGGTAGATGGTTTGATCGATGCACCCGATATTATGCCCACACTCTTGGGACTGTGTGGGATCGCCGCGCCGGGTACGGTCGAAGGGTTGGATTATTCCGGATATTTGCAGGGAGGAGATGATCCATCGGATGGCGCAGCATTGATCATGTGCCCGCAGCCGTTTGGACAATGGACGGCGTCCCAGCATGGGGGCAGGGCATATCGTGGTCTGCGCACCCAGCGGTATACGTACACGCGCACGCTAGACGGACCGTGGCTGCTTTATGACAACGATCGCGATCCATACCAGTTGGAGAATCTTGTCGGCAAAACGGCATACGCCGGGCTGGTGGATGAGTTGGACGGATGGTTGCAGCGTAAACTCGACGCGACAGGCGATGCTTTTCTTCCAGGGTTAGCATACATCCGGCAATGGGGATACACTGTGGACGAAACGGGGACGGTGCCCTATACTTTCTAAAAAGCCCTAAAGTGTACCTTGTGGTCGAGGCAGCAGGCCCAGCAGCTATTGATCAAACGCCATCATTGCCGCCATCCATCGCGCCGACTTTTGAGCCAGGTCAGCCTCTATCTGTTCGATCAGATCGAGGTTGCCGATGTCGATCGCCTGGAAAAGGCGATCGACGTCTTTTTGCTCGATACCCGGGTACTTGACGATCAGCATACGAGTCAGCATTTGCTCGAGCTCGCCCACAAGCAAATCGTCGAGGTTAAATTGGCCTGCTCCTGTGTCACTTGGATTTGCTTGCTCCAATCTTTGCCTCCCACTGACAGATACACGATCTGAAACACAAGGTGCCAATGATTATTAGTGGGCTATTATACCACAAAATACGATCTAGGGCTATTTTGCCAATGCTCGTGTTGCCTATCCGGTTTCAGCTCAGCCACTGTTTGAGCGTGGCAGCATCGTCCAAAAACGCTTCAGGCGCATTGTCTTGCACGAACTCGATCAGGGCGTAATGTTCGTGTCCGGTGCCCTGGACAATCTCGATCCGTTCTTGCCATTGTCGTTGGCCTGCGGCGAGGGGCAGGCGAGAACCATCCTGCTCCCAGGAAAAGACGTGCAAGTAGGTCAGCCAGGGCAGCACGGCACGCAGCCCGTCGAGCCGGTACTGCTCTTCCGCCGCTCTCATCGGCTGCCAGTACGTCTTGACGTTGGGGTGATTTACCTCTTGCAGCAGTTGCAGTGCCGACTCGTTGGTATCGGTGAGCGTGTTGCCGTGAAATTCATAAGCAACGATGACATTTGCCTGTTGTGCCAGGTCGGCGATGCGGCGCGATTCATCCACTACGGCATGGCGAAATTGTTCGTCCGCCTTGTCCGAGCCGATTTTGCCGGCCCACACGCGCACGATGGGCGCACCGAGGGCCACGGCGCTGTCGAGCACGGCCTCAAAGGGGGGCGAGTCCTCCGAGTTGACTCGGTAGTACGAGCCGTAGGATGGAGTGACTAACCCTGCATCCTCTGTCCACTGCCGCACCTGCCGGGCGCGGGCAACGTCGCCGTGCGGTGCGTGCACATCGCCGCCCCATTCGATGCCTTCTAGCCCGGCCTGTGTGACCAAGTCGATGATCTCTTGCGGTGATAGCTGTCTGAAAGTAATGGAAACAAGTCCGCTGTGAATCATTGTCCTTTCTCCTGTTCTGCTTTTTCCCAAGTCTGTATATCATCCGGCGATGGTAAACTGTATGGTGTCTCCAGTCTTGAGGCGGGCCTGGGGTTCGAATGAATGCCGGCCAAATGGGTCCAGCACGAACTTGCTCAAGATCAACTCGCCATACAGGACGTCGATTGCAATCTCGAAGTCCTGTTCTCGCTTTTGTAGCACGCACACGCCCCAGGCATAGCCGTTCGACCAAAAGAAACATCCGTTTTGGGCAGCAAAGGTCATCGTTTGTCTCACGGCGGAAAAGTGGAACCCGCTCAGAGCCAGCACCGCTGCCCAGCTGGTCATCGCACGCGCATAGTGATGCCCGCACTCGGCCTCGTTAAAAGGATTACGTTTGCGCCCGTCATAGCGGTCGCGGATGTTTTGTATGCAGCGCAGGCCGTCACCGATCTGCCCTTCGTACAACATACCGATCGCAGCCGTGTATTCAAACCCGGTCATGACCTCGGTAAAGTACGGGAATGGATTCCGGGGGCGGTCCTTGGGGTAGGCAGCCATCAGCAGTGCCGCTTCCTCGCCCAGGGCAAAAGAGCGCATACAGTTAAAGTGATCGTGCAGTCCGTCGCGCAGGTTGTATTTCAGAATGCTGCGCAGCGTCTGCTGTACGTGATCGCGATCGAGCAGGTAGCCTAGCCCGCTGACATGGGCGACAAACTGCCCGACCAGTTGATCGACCAGGCAACCCTCACCAAGCTGATAGTCCGGTTTCGACAGGTCCCTGGCCCCCATCCCGATCAGCAGGCAGGCGGCAACGGCCCCATCGTTTCCCGGTGGGCGAATATCCTGGATATAGTACTCGCCATTAAAGAGGTGTGTATCGATCCACCGGCTGCCGTTCTCAAAATGGCTGCGGCACAGATCGGCAAATTCGGTTTCGCCAAGGGCACGGGCCATTTCTTCTGCTGCTCGCAGCGCGCCGAGATACCAAGCGCCCATTTGCGGGTTGGGCCCATAGTATTCGACGTCCATCGTATTGTGCTGGCAGCCTTCCATCACCCCATCCTGATCGGCGTCCCAGCCTCCGGGGATCCAGCAAAAGGTCAGTGCCTTTTTCACCTTGGGCCACAGTCTTTTCAGCCACGCATCGTCGCCCGAGAGCTGCCAGTCGCGATACATTTTTAGTATGCAGCCCATCTGCCCATCAGCCGCGGCCTTGCCGAATTCTTGCGCGCGCGCCAGCGGCAGGTTGACGCGAAAACTCATCAGACCTTCGTCGTCTGTCGCATGCGCAAACTCGACCTCGCGCATGGTTTTGGCCAGGTCGCCGAACAAAAACGCGGTCGCTTGCTCGTAATTCCAGACGTGGGTGCACGAGCCATGGCAGCAGCCGCGCTGGTCGCAGCTTCCTTCCCACCCAAACAAGTGCCCATCTGGCGTGCGAAAGCAGGTTTGTGTGCGCAGCGTGCTCAGGTTGAACAGCGCGGCTTCCTTGACCACACCGGGCAGGTCGCTGTCGCAAAAGGCGCGCACAAAGCGCACGGTCATCGCTTCCAGGCCATCCAGACTGGCGGCAACCTGTTCGGCCACGTCCCAGGCGTCGTCGTATCGGGTGGCATAATAGTTGCCGATGCGGTTAGCGCTGCTGCAATGGTCGTCGTTTGCCGGGGTCCAGGTGTGGCGGTTGGGAAAGTGCCAGGTCAGTGCAAAGGTGACTGTTTTGGTCGTTTGCGCCGGCAGCGTGATGCGGATGGCCAGCGATCCCACGGGCGTGTCCTGGCCAGACCCTTCTCGTTCGTCAAGCACACCATCCTCGCTGAAATCGTCCCAGAAATCGAGCAGCGCCGTGCCCCAGCCACTTTTCAGCCAGGCAGTACGGGCGCTTGTCTCGTTTTCGGCGCACTTGATCGTGGTCAAAGTTATCGACCCCCACTGCTCGGCGGTAGGGTCGACGCCTGCGGATTCAAAGAATATGCCATTAACGGCGTTTCCGTCACGAAATGTGTTGCGATTGGTGATCGATGCGCCACACGTACCATCTTGTCCGATAAAGTTGGACAGCGAGCCGCAGATCGAGGCGCTGAGCGATTGATCGGTGCGGTTATGCAAGTGGTAGCGCAGTACAGCGACCGGGATGCCGCTGCGGTCGGGGTCGCCCGGGATAAAGGGATTAAAGCCCTCGATCCGAACGTCGACTGGTACATCGGGGTCGGAGAGGTGGACCTGCCCCAGCGGATATGCGGCGCTAAAGCGGCATTGTCGAAAGCGTGGCAGGCCGTGATTGGGGGCTTTGCTGCCAAAGTCGCCTTCGTACTCGAACCATTCGAGCGGACCTTCGAGTGCGCGCGTTGTCGTTTGACCGTCTGCCGTCCCCGTATAGAGGGCGAAAAAGACAAGTGGGTTGAATCCCTTGGCCGGCCGGTTGATCACCTCCCAGTCGCGGAGATCGCCGCGCCCGCCCAGCGAAACCGTGCCCGTGCCGATGCCGCCCAATGGCAGTGCAATGCGCGCCAGGTGATCCTGATCATAGTGCTTGAGAACCGGCCAGGGTGTTGGCTCTTTTCGTTCGATCATCGTTTGCGCTCCCGGCTAAAAAGAGATACATGATGAACAGGATTTGCAGGATTGATAGGATTGATTATGCCCACAGTTTTTTGGTTTCCCGTTCTATGATCTCCCAAGCCTTTTTGATGTAGAATTTATAGTTGTTAAGCGGCGTGCCGTTGGGAATGCGGTGGTCTAGGGCGAGCACACAGCCGCCGCTGGCGACCATCGGTGGGATCTTGTATTCCAATTCGGCGACGATCTCGTCCTTGCTGCGGCGGATGACGTGTTTGTCGATCCCGCCGTAAAAGGCCAGCCGCGTGCCATATTTTTGACGGATCCGGACAATGTCCATGTTGGAGGCGGGTTCCATAGGGTGCATACAGTTGACACCAGCGTCGAGGAAGGGTTCGATCACGTCGTTCATATCGCCGTCGCTGTCCTGGTCGAACAACCGCGCGCCGCGATCCTGGAGCATGTCCCAGATTCGTCTGTAATAGGGGGCGATGAATTCCTTGATCTGCCTGGGTCCGGCCAACGAACCCGATTTTCCGGCCATATCTTCGTGCACGCTGAGCATATCGACCTGCACGGCTGCCGAGACGCGCTCCAGCACCTTGAACGCCATCTCGCCAATTGTGTTGAGGATGTCGTGCACCAGTTCGGGTTGCTCGTAATAGGCCAGGCACAAGCCTTCCTCGCCCAACAACTGGCGCGGCTCATCGAACCCGCCGGGGATCGAGACGGTCACCACCCGATCAGTGGCGAGATGCTCCCGGGCATGCTGCTCCCAGTTCTGGCCAAAGCGGGCCTCGGAAAACTGATACCAGTGCTTGATCCTGAGCCAGTCATCCATCGTTTTGACCGGGTATTCGAGCGGCAGGGGCAGCGTGGCATACCCACGGGACAATCTCATCTTGCGACCATAGCTGTCACGGGTGATGATAAAACGCTCGTTCTCTTCCAGTCGTTCCTCAGGATAGCCGCCCAGTTTGCCGGTGTTGACCGGCAGGCCTCCACGCATCTCACAACGATAGGTGAATGCTGAAAGATCCAGCTCTGAGGGCGTCGCGCCCTGTTCCTCCCACTCTTCCTTGAGGCCGACAATGGGACCAAAGATCTCGGTAAAGAGCGGATAGTCGTTGCGTTGAAAACACATGTGATCGAGGTAAAGTTCGCGTGGTACGGTGCAGCGTTTCACGATTGCCAAGTCGGCGTGGGTGGTCCACTTTAGGGTTCTTGGCATTGTTCCTCCTCGGGCGCTTAATATCGTCCATAGTGTCTCGCCGTCTCGATCATAGCAAACAGGTTCTCGTCCGGCGTGTCCCGCCCGCATTGGTCGCCGGTGGAGAGGATGAACCCGCCGCCAGCCGCGGCATCGTCGATCGCCTGCCGGCTGGCGGCAACCACGTCTTCGACCGAGCCGTGCAGCATCACCTGGGTGGTGTGCAGGTTGCCTTTGAGCACGATCTTGTGCCCGTATAGCTGTTTCAGTTCGGCCAGATTGCAGTTGCCCATGGGCGGGATTTCGAGGGGATCGATAACCGTGAGATGGGTTTCCTCGGCGGCTATCTTGACCAGTTCTCTTTCCGGCCCGCAGGAATGGACGTGGGTAGGGATTCCCAAGTCGTAAGCCAGTTCGGTCACTCGCTTGAGCACCGGCAGTGCCAGTTCGCGAAAGATCTTGGGTGACTGCCAGACCAGCGATCCCGATGACCCGCACAATAAAAAATCGGGCTTGACGTCGAGGTCGGCGATTCGTTCCAGGCGGCTTTCGGCCAGGGCGATCATTTCTTGCTGCCGCTCGTAAAAAGGGCTCGGATCGTCATAGTAGGCGTAAATGTCGTCCGGGTCGCGCAGGACTAACGTTGACGCGCCGCTAGGCATGCCGAGGATGCCGTGGTCGCCCATTTCTTCTCGAATCAGCTTCCACAGTTCCATTCCCGTCAGCCATTCTTTGACTCCAGTGATCGGCTCCCAGGTGGACGGGATGGCGGGCAGGCCGATGCTCTCCGGCCGGATGTTGGTGCCGGGCGGCATGTCGGCGGTGTGGGCGGTGACGTGTTTGCTCCATTCGCCGGTTTCCGGGTTGAACAACCGGGTGATAAAGCTGCCATCCGGGCGGCGATCGACGATACGGTTTTCCCAGGGTGTGCCCTGGTCACCGAACAGATCGCCAAACGAGTACAACTCAAAGCCGCCGTCGATGCCAAAGTGCTTGATCGCGTCGATATGGGCTTTCCACAGCGGCGGATCCTGGTGGACGTAAATATCCCAAAACGGTTTGCCGGTCAGGCGGCAGGGCACCATGTTCGAGATATCCGGGCAGACCGGCACGCAGTCGGGGATCTCGCCGTGCAGGACAGCCAGCAGTCGTTCTCTCGACGTCATTTGCATAGCGGTTTCCTTTCACGGCATAATCAACGTCTTTAACGAGCTTTGCCGGTCGATGGCCTGAGTTTCTTGCGCAAAGACAGCAGCGATGTCGTCCAGGCTGTGGGAGATCGAATGCTCGAAGACGATGTCCAGATCAAAGACGCCGCGCTGCACGGCGCGATAGGCCTCGCGCATGTTTTCCACCGATCGCAGCCGGGTGTAATGCACGCCGTTCAGGTTGCGGATTTCCAGCCCATCTTCGTGGAAACGGTGGAAACAAAAGGCCTCGACCGGTGCGTAATTGTCGCCATAGAGGGCCAGGATGCCATTGTGGCGGACCATGCCCAAGGCCTGCACGATGCCGATGCCGGTGCCGCCGATGGCCTCAATGGCCACATCAACGCCCTCGCCATGGGTGATCTCGTTTACCGCCTCGACCGGATCGACCTCGTCGGCATTGATCACGATCTCTGCACCCAACTGCCTGGCAATATCCAGCTTGGTCGGCTCCACGTCGATGGCGATCACCCTGGACGCGCCCGACTTGATCGCACCTTGCAGCATGATGTTGCCGGCGAATCCCACGCCGTTGACGGCGACGATGTCGCCCAGCCGGACGCCTATATGGATCGCCGCCCAGGCCGCACAACCCAGCGGTTCGTACAGGCAGCCTACTTGAAACGACACGCCATCGGGGATCGGCTGTACGTCGCCAATGTCGGCCACCCAATAGTCGCTAAAGGTAGGATAGATCAGGCTGCCGACCCGGTCGCCAATGCATACCTGACCGCCGCCCAGGTAGCTTTTGACCGCGCTGCCCATCTCGACGATCGTGCCGCCGCCCTCGTGTCCCAGCGGGCCCATCGGGTAGGCGTGGGCGGGCTCATCACTTGTGCGATGGGGCCCAGCGCTTGCGCGGTGGGTACCGAGCTGAGTCTCCGGCCCTCCCCTGGCCTCGTCTTGCGGCCTGACCGTGATCCCTCGGTAATAGTAACGTTCCGAGCCGCAGATCGAGGCCTGGTGGGCCTTGACCAGCACCTGATTGGGTTCGAGTTGGGGCAAGGTGAGCGTTTCGATCCATACTTTGCCCGGCTCCAGATAGACGACACGTGTATCAACCATTGGGTGCCTCCAAGGATGTGAGTGGGTGACAATATCCTGCATTGTATTCAAAAACTCGCTCAACGCAAACCGGACAAGCCGCAGGTCCATCGCCCGGATCTCAAAGCCGGGCCAATACAAGGTTGACCCGGCTCAATGCGGTCGGTTGGGCAAAGGATGACGCTAGACGGCGTTGGCGTACTCGACGGGACTGGGGGTAAAGGGCTGCTGTGGTGCGTCCATGCGCTGCTCGCTCTGCTGTGCCAGGCGGATGATGTGTTGCATGATTTGCTCCGAGACCGAGCGCACAAAGGCGCGGTTCTCGACGTCGCCCTTGAACTGCATCGCTTTTCCGACGGTCATGGCGTATGGGCCGCCCAGGTACCACGTCCCGGTCTCGATTTTGCCTTCCACCCTGGTTTCGATAAAGCGGATGCGATCGCGCTGCAAGTGGATGCCGATCGGAACTACGGGCGCGCCGGTGGATAGCGCCAGTCGTGCAGCGCCAGTGTGCGGCCTATAAAAGCCGCCTTCGTGAGGGCTGACCGAGCCCTCGGGAAAAATGACCACGCTGCGTCCCGCTTCGAGCAATGCTCTGCCCCGCTCAAGGGCCAGCCATCCGTGCGCGCGCACAACCGGCACGTGATGGGTGTAATGCAGATAGCGGCCGAATAGAGGCACCTTGAACAGCGTTTCCTCGATCAGAATGCTGACCCGTTCGGGGATCAGGGCCGCGACCAGAAAGGGATCGGTCGTACTCGGGTGGTTGGCGACGATGACCTTGGGGCCAGCGGGGAGCGCCGCTTGCCAGGAAACGTCCATGTCCAATGCCAGTTCGGTGACTAGGCCGAGAATAGGCCGTCCTAACCAATACAAAACTGCGTCCAGCATGATGCCTCCTGATTGTGGGATCGATAAAAAATGTATAATGATACGATACCACATCTTTGTCTGCCTTGCCCATCCAACAGCTAACAACTGGCTATCGGATTAACACTATGGAGGCGCAGTATGATCGGGTGGGTAAGGTTAGGGGGCGTTATGCCTTCTAGCAGAGGGTCTTGACAAGACACTGCCGGGGATGTGATTGATGATGCCCTAAAGGTAGCCAGGCCGCGCTCGTCGTTGATCAGGAACGGCGTGAGGTCGAACAGGAAAGGATCATAGATTATATCCAAGAAACCACGGAGCGCCAATGTGATCCTGGACGAGGATGGAAGGTTTGCACTCTGCTGTGGTTTCAGGTACAATCTGCCCAGATGGCGTTGTGTTGCGCGATCGATCCGGATCCGCAGAGTCGTAACGTTCAATGGAGTGGCAAAGGAGCGATAATGACCACATCACCTCATATTTACCTCATTACTCGTGGCGATGACGCTGGCAGCAACCACACGGCTAACGCCGCCATCCTGGACGCTTATCGGAACGGCATTCTCAAAAACACGTCGGTGATGGCGCCCTGTGCAGCGATTCAAGAGGCGGCTGAGATGCTCGCCGGTCAAAGCGGCCTGTGCTGTGGCTTGCACTGCACGATCACGGCAGAATGGGATGCTGTACGCTGGGGTCCGGTGCTGCCGCCACAGGACGTGCCTTCATTGGTCGACGAACGGGGGCATTTTTTCCAGACGACGCGGGCCTTGCACGAACATGGCGCGCGCGCCGACGAGATTATGGCCGAACTCACGGCACAGCTCGATCGTGCCCGCGCGCTGGGGTTCGACATCCGCTACGCTGACAAACATATGGGCTTTGGCTGGGTGGCAGAGGGGCTGGATGACGTCTTTGATGCCTGGTGCAAGGGCGAAGGGTTGGTCAATGCCCGTTTTTTCCAGGATTTGCCTCGTGTCCAGGCCGATAGCGATCTGGCGGCAGGGAATCCAGCGGGCAGGGATCCAGTGGAGCAGTTGATCGCCCGCCTGCAAGCAGCCGGGCCCGGGTGTTATGTCGTCGTCGGGCATCCCGCTTACGATAACGACGAGATGCGTTTGCTGGGACATACAGGATATCCCGGTGACGTGATCGGACCCGAACGCGACTGGCAACGACGTATGTTTGTCGATCCACGGGTCATCGCATACTGTCGCGAACACGGCGTGCAGCCCGCGCGGTATGATGAGGTGTCTTAGAGACGCAGCATGACTGACGTTTGACTGGGCAAACACAAGATCGGTCCGGATTTGGCGTACACGATGGAGAAAAGCGTGAGGAGTGGATAACAATATGTCTACAAGCCAGATACACGTTTGGGAAAAAGTCGAGATCGCATTGCAGGCACAAAACAGGTACGACAACCCGTATACCGAGGTCGACGTGTGGGTCGATTTGAAAGGCCCCGGCTCTGGGAAGCGCGGCGGCTTTGAGAAGCGCGTTTACGGTTTTTGGGATGGCGATGACGTGTTTCGGGTGCGGGTGATGGCGACGACGCCAGGAGAGTGGGTATGGACCAGCGGATCCAACCAAGTGGATGCCGGGTTGAACGGGCAGGCTGGACGTTTTGTTGCTGTGGCGTGGACAGAAACGGAAAAAGTACAGAACACCTGCCGTCGGGGCATGCTGCGCGCAACGGCCAACGGTCACGCCCTAGAATACGGCGATGGCACACCCTGCTTTTTACTGGGCGATACGTGGTGGTCGACGCCGACGTTTCGTTATCCCTGGTACGATGACGATGAACCTCGCCCGGTTGGTCCCAGCATGGGATTTAAAGATATGGTCCGGTTCCGCAAGGCACAAGGATACAACCTGATCGCGATCCTCGCCGCGCTGCCGGCCTGGGCCAACGACGAGCACCCACCGACGATCTGGATTGACAAAGGCAACGATCTCGCTGTGCGCAACGCCTGGCCGCAGTACGGCACTGACAGCGCCAAGGATATGCACAACGAGGGCGGGCGGCCCTTTTTCTTTCCCGGTAGGGTCCCCGGTTATGAGGACGTCTTTCCGGATATGGATCGGATCAACCCTGCTTATTTTCGTTATATGGACCGCAAAGTCGACTATTTGAACGCGCAGGGCTTTACCGCGTTCATCGAGGTGGCGCGGCGTGACATCAGCCGCTGCTGGGCAAATTATTATGGTTGGCCAGAGTCGTACGCGCGCTATATCCAGTACGTGTTTGCCCGCTACCAGGCCAACCACTGCATTCTCAGCCCGATCCACTTTGACTGGGAGGCCATGTCGATCCCGTCGCGTGATTATCTGGAGCCGATCTCGTTGTGGTTGGACAAGTATGGCCTGCCGCCATTCGGCACGCTGCTGTCGTGCAACGCCAGCGGCTCGACCTTGCTCAACTTTGACAACGCGGCGTGGCTCGGCCTGCATCAGATCGGCAACCGGCGCGACCATAACGTGTGCTGGCATTTGACCGAGATCTATAACGAGGTCGATCCACCCAAGCCGGCGCTGAACGGCGAGCCGTATTATGCCGGCTGGCCGCCGGAGCTGGCGGCGGAAGGGGGCACGGCCGAGGACGATCTGTACTGCCGCGCGGCGATGTACGGCAGTTTTTTGTCGGGCGGGTTTGCCGGTCACATTTACGGCGCAAACGCGTTGTGGGGCGGCGACATTGAGCCCGCGTCACCGCTCAAGATGTGGGAGTCGCTGCAGTGGCGCTCGGGCGACCAGTTGCAGCATTTGCGCACCTTTGCCACGTCGGAAGGCGATCGCTACCGGGCGCTGGTGCCCAATGCGGAATGGGTGACGCCGAATAAATCCGGCCCGGCGAACGGCAACCGCGGCTGGGCATTTTGTGCGCGCACGCCGGACAGGGCGTTGTTGATGCTTTATTTTGAGGCAGGCTGCCCGCCATCAACGGTGCGCGGCCTGCTGCCAAACGGCATATATGTCGCGCAGTGGTTCAACCCGCGCACAGGCGAGTGGATCGATGCTGGAGAGTTGGCAGCCAACCAACATTCGTACCTGCCGCTGCCGCCATTTCCATCCAGTGAGGATTGGGGGCTCAAGCTCGTTCTCAAGTAGGATACGTTCAGGTAAGGCCTCTCGCATTTGAGAGCGTTCACTCTGCGCGGTGCGTGGTTTTTACCACTCTCGTGAATCAGGCACGTCCATCCATATGCCGCCGTTGGCGATCGAGGCCTGGCTGATCAATCCCGGCAGGGTCATATCCATGGCCTCGTGGATGCCGATAGGACAGGGCGTGCCATCGACGATGCTGTTGATAAAGTCGAGGACCTCGAAATAGTCGCCACCGCCATGGCCAGCTTGGAGCGCTTTTTCGGGCGGGTCACGCCACATCTCAGGCAGGTATTCGGTCTCCAGGTCGGTCAAGTCGAGCCAACTGTCCTTGTTTGCGGGGCTGTTCGCGCACAGGTCGGCCAGCCAGACGCGGTTGCGTTCCTGGGGGCAGCGCGCCGACTCATAGCAGCCCTTGGTGCCTTGCAGGCAGTGGTTGTGCATGGCGTG